>JBDLIU010000122.1:0-12449 GCA_039714715.1 Bacteroidota bacterium | reverse complement strand
TAAAAATGATCACCTCCAAAGTACCCGCCATTTCCATAACCTCTGAAAACCCCATATAAACCAAAAGAGAAGGACCTTAGGGTAGCTTCACTTGTCCAGAAGTTGTCATCTGTAAATTTAGATTTTGGCTGAATGTCTAAAAAGTCTTCACAAGATGTGAGACTAAATAGAACTACTATTATTATTATTTTCTTCATGATCTAAAGGGTTACTTGTAATCCAAATGAAAAACTTCTTGATTGTGGCAAGCTATTACCATAATATGGGAATGAACCACTTGAGTTAGGTGTAGATTCCGGGTCAACAGGAATAAAAGAACCACTCCATTCTATTATATTATATCCAGAAAAATACACTCTAAGTTTTTGAATATTGATTCGATCAATAATAGCTTTCGGGAATGAATAACCCACAGTAAGTTCCTTAAGACGTAAATACGCTAAGTTCTGAAGATACCTGGTTTGAGGCACATAGTTATTCACCCCCCTGGTAATAGTATATTGCGCTCTGGCTAATTGCCCAATATTTCTTTGAGAAGACAGGTAATAGAGATCATTAGATACAAAAGGTCTGGGATAGAAAGCATCTATATTGTCTTCTCTCCAATAATCTTCCTGGTGTTCATAAAGAACATCATAATGGTAGTTAGCCAATGCAAGATTACCCATTGCCCAGTAATCTCTCTTACCTACACCCTGTAACAAGAAGTTCAAATCAAATCCTTTAAAATTAGCGCCTCCCCTAAAGCTATACTCATACTTTGGTGTCATGTTGCCTATTACTTCAAGATCTCCATGATCATCCAGCGTATAAGCTCCTTTATTAATGAGTCCATCACCATTAAGATCAACATATTTCACATCTCCGGGACCTAGATTAAATCCTGAAGAATACATATTTGGATCCTGAATAGGAGTTCCAGGTATCAGTTGTTCTTCACCGCCAATATTAATAAAATCATTCTCCTGGAATAACCTGTCTGTTCTAAAACCCCAGATTTCGCCTAACACTTTCCCTTTATAAAAATCTGTAAGAATGCCAGTTGGATTCTCCCATTTTGTAATTTTTGCTATAGCGTCTGAAAGTACAGCCGATCCAAATATTTCGAGGTTATCATTAAACCTATGACGTGCATTCAGTGTTAGTTCCCATCCTTTTGTTTGCATCTCGCCAGAATTTACTTGTGGAGGTGTTGCACCAAAAACATCAGGGACTATTTCTCCTGGGCCTAATATGCCTTTAGTTGTTCTAGTGTACCAATCAAAGATTAACTCAATCCTGTTATCCAGAAAGCCCATATCAACACCAAGATCAATTGTCTCAACAGTTTCCCATGTAAGTGACGATGAGAAAGCTCTTGGATTGCTGAATGTAGTTTCTCTGATAGAGTTAACAATCCAGTAAGATTCATAGTCACTCATTGTAGGGATATAAGCATCTAACGGTACTTCTTGGTATCCAATTTCACCCCATGAAGCCCTAATCTTAAGATTGTTGATTTTTGCACTTTCCAGAAAACCAGCAAAACTTTCTTCGGATATCCTGTAACCTGCTGATGCCGATGGGAAGAAAGCATATTTGTCACCTCCGGGGAACCTGGAGGAACCATCTAACCTTCCATTAAGCTCCAGAAGAAGTTTCTCCTTATAATTATAGTTAACTCTTCCAAAGAAACCGAGCAAACTCCATTCCGAAATATCGCTGCTAGCGTCTAAATCTCCTGTTGCAAGCCCTAACTCAGGTGTGCCAGGATCAAATAAAAATGGATGATTTGCATAAATAGATAAATACTGGTTCGACTCAATATTCGTACCCCCTATCAACTTAAAGGTATGATCAGCAAATGAAGTATTGGTATAAGTAGCATACGCATTGAATGTCTTTAATTTATTATTCCTGGAAGAATAGGAAGTCCTGTTTCTTGAATCGGAGGTTGCATAATCAATAGGATCGAAAAATGGCACATTCCCCTGACTCCACCAGTTTATTATTGGTACAGAGCCACCTTTTACATGATAAACCTCATTATAGAAAGCATAAGTGAGATTTGTCGAAATATTCAAGTCATGTGTCTCCTTTGTTAAAACATCAAATTCAGCCCCAATAGTTTGCCTGATATAGTCTCTCTCCAGCCTGTTCCTGTTAGCTACTCTCAAATAGCCTATTGGACTGCGAAAACTGCTTCCTTCCGGGGCACCAAAGTATGTACCATCGGAAACTCCATATGGGAAGTTATTTGGCCATCTGGTTGCATAGAAAAGATAACCTAAAGTACCAGACCTATAATTAAATGGTTCTTCGTAAATTTTCTTCGTATACATTGTATTGAATTTCAAAGTAACCCAGTCAGCTAGTTTTGCACTAACCGTACCATTTACAGTATGCCTATCAAGGGTCTCTGTATTTACCTTGTATATACCATCCCTTGACGTATAACCATATGAAAGGTTAAACTTCAATTTATCTGAACCACCTCCTACAGATAGGTTCTGGGTCTGGGTCATTCCTTTATCATTCAATAATTGATCAAATACATCCCATGATCTATAGGAGTAAAACTGGTCGTCTATAACTTCAAAATCCCGATCCATTACCATGACTTCATCTGTCATACTGCTTCCAAGGTATCCATATTCTCGTTCCCATGCTTCACTTTTTTCTCTCCAATCCTGACCACCCATACCAAATGCAAAAGGAGCTCCTCCATTATTCCTGTCTCTGGCAACATGAATGGCATCCATCAAACGATCCATATGAGCATGTTGTATATCCCACATTGGTTTGTTAAATGAGAAATTGTTAGAATAATTCACGGTTGTTTTCCCTTCTTTTCCTTCCTTGGTTGTTACGAGAATAACACCAAATGCTCCTCTCGCTCCATAAATAGAAGCCGATGCAGCATCTTTAAGAACAGAGATATTAGCAATAGCTTCCGGGTTAATATCAGATAACCTGCCTTGCACACCATCAATAAGTACTAATGGTTCATTAGAACCACTTGAAGAACCATATCCTCTAAGCTTTATATTAGGTTCCTGATTAAGGTTACCACTGGGGAATAACACTGTTAAGCCAGCCACTACACCTTGCAAACTTCTGCTTACATCTGCTACTGGCTTGGCCTCTAATGTCTTGGCTACATCAACTGATGCAACTGCACCAGTAAGATTTGCTTTCTTTTGTGTTCCATAACCAACAACCACTACTTCTTCGAGTGCTTTGGTATCAAGTTCAAGTGATATGTCAATTACAGATTGACTACCTACTGTTATGCTTTGCGTAGCATAACCAATAAAAGAAAAAACTAAAACCGGGTTTTCACCTGTAACCGACACCTTGTAGTTACCATCAAGATCTGTCGCAGAACCGGTAGTCGTTCCTTCAAGAACCACATTCACACCAGGAATAGGTAAGCCATCATCTGATGATGTTACCGTTCCCGTCACCGTTCTATCCTGAGCTAGTGCAAATCCTGCAATAAACAACATCAAGAATAAAACGTAGAATCGTAAAACTGCTTTCATATAATATAGTTTAGAATACTTATTAAATTACTTTTGTTATATCATTCCTAAATAATTGTTCTTCTATAAAATTTCAAGACCCCGTTTCCTGTATTCAGATAGTTTAGGAAAATTTGAATCAAGTTCAGTTATTAATGTAGTAATCTTATCCAGCCTGCAAACCATAAACCTCTGTTTGGTTTCTATTTTTTCATAAGTGGATAAGACTACAACTCTATCTGATACTTTTGCAATTGTATTTTTTAATTGTGCCACTTCAAGATCTATTTCCATTAATCCAGAATTAATATCTATTCCACTAGCTCCTAAAAAGCATACATCCGCTCTTATCTCCCCAACATATTGAATCATGTCAAGACCGATAGTAATTCTTGGCTTTTTCATTATCCTTCCCCCAAAGAATATGGTCTCAATTCTTGGATGGTCAGCCAATCTCATTGCTACTGGTAAACTGTATGTGTAAACAGTTATAGTTAAATCATCAGGTAAAATATTGGCTAATTCTAAAATAGTGGTACCTCCACCTAAAACTATGACATCATTGTTCTCAATTAATGAAAGTGCTTTTTGCGCAATGGTAAGTTTTTTATCATGATCGAATATTTCATCTTCTCTATAAGAAAAAACGTTTTGCGATGTCACTAATGCGCCTCCATGAACTTTTAAAAGTTTGCCCTGGCTGGCTAATTCTTTTAAATCTCTCCTTATAGTATCTTCAGATACTTTGTATTGTTTACATACTTCACTTGACAATACTTTCTTCTCATCATGAAGCTGATTGAGTATTAGGTTTTGGCGTTCTTCTTTAAGCATTTTGCAACTTTATGCCTGATTATGCTGTAATATAATCATTTTATTGCTAAAATCAAAAAATTATATTGCGATTCACCTCCAAACAGGCATAAAGCTTAATGTTAGATATTCTTTAAAAAGATAATACTGTATTAAACAGATGAGATCACTTTTAATTAGCAAACTGGATTAAAAATATCACCACCAGACGAATCACGAATAGCTCCCGTAACTGTTTTAAGACAATTTACTTCATTTCTGTTTCGAAGTACCCCCATAAAAGCAAATATTAGTGCTTCTTTAAACTCAATTATCGGTTTATCTGGCACTATAATACTCAGGTGGTTAGGTGTAAAGTGTTTTATCCTATCAATTAAAAAATCATTATAGGCTCCTCCTCCTGTTATCAGCACTTCTCCAGCTTTGGACAGGTATTTTTCTAGTACTTTGCCAATCTGTTCAGCTTCGTGTTCAACCGCAGTAGCCATCTTATCTTCAATTGATAAGCTAATTTTATCAATTATGGGTTTCACATCTGAAATAAACCACTCGTAACCAGTGGATTTTGGATACGGCAGCTTATAATATTCAAGATTATTTAGCGCCTCTAATAAACCATTATCAACCTTGCCTCTACTGGCCAACTGCCCTCCTTTGTCAAATGGGTGACCTACCTGGTTTGATAAATAATTGAGTAACATATTTGCCATTCCAATATCGAAGGCTACGCGTTCGCCTTTATAATCAAATGAAATATTGGCTATACCTCCCAGGTTGATACAAGCTATATACCGATCAAAAAGATATTTGTCACCTATTGGAACCAATGGTGCTCCTTGTCCTCCGAGGGATACATCTTGTTTCCTAAAATCACAAACTACTGTTGTCCCAGTAGCATTTACAATTTGTTGGCCTGATCCTATCTGAACAGTAATACCTTTTTTTGGTTGATGGAAAACCGTGTGACCATGACTGGCAACTAAATCAACCTCAAGGCCATCCTGGTCAATAAAAGTCTTAGTTTGTTCTCCAAGCCAGCGGCCATACTTCTCATCAAGGACTTTCAGCTCTTTATCAGATAGATCGAATGCATTTTTAAGTCTTGTTTTCCAGTCTGTAGTATATTCAATACTCTTAGTATTTAATATTTTATACTGCCAATTGTTATTTCTCCATTCAAACTGACAATAAATCAGGTCTAGTCCATCGAGGGATGTGCCTGACATTAATCCGATTGCAAGATAGGTGTTCATTAAGATTTTAATAAAATTAAAAAGTCCTCGCTTTAATTAGCGAGGACTTTATTCTTAAACAAATTTATTATAAAGCAGGATCATCCGGAATATTCGGATTATTCTCCCTCTCGACAGTTGGATAAGGGTAAAAATTCCTGTTTCGCTCATTTGTTGTATTAGGAGGATTAGGAGCTGTTAATAGATCGGGATGGAAACGCCTGCTGTCTTCCAGTCTCATCCCTGTCATAAACATTTCGATGCACCTGTTTTTATAAATCTCCTCTAAAATATCTGCCTGACTATTAGCATCTCCTCCTGAAGTTACCCAGTCAGTCAATCCTGCATTTACACCAAATGCATCATCTGTCTTTGTTCTTACAAGATCTAATTGAATAACAGCATTTGCTAAATCAGCTGGTGTACCTTGCCTGGCATATGCCTCTGCCTTAATAAGCATCATTTCTCCTGGTAAATATACAGGTATTGATGACGTGCTGGTAGCAAAAAAACCTAGCAATTCACTCGTGGGTTGACTTCCGGTTTCTGCTATGGCATTACCAGAGTCAGCTCCTAAGTAAAAATCCACTCGACCATCACCTGCTTCAGGGATGTAAGCTCCTATCAAGCCAAAATTTGATTGTGCATCTAAATTATCAGTATTAACTGTACTGCTCCAAATAGGATTTACATTACTTGCATCATATGCGAATACAGAAGTTGAAGATAAAGCTGCATCAGCACTTGAAATAGCTTCAGCATAATTACCTGCTATTAAATTATATCGCGATAAGAATGCATTAATACTTGCCAATAGATCAATTTCCGAACCCAAAACCTTTGATACAAAGTCAGATGAAACAGAGTGAGTTGTTAATTCATTCTTGCCAGTTTCTAACAATGAGATACATTCATCAAGAACAGCAGCACGATCACTATAGACAGCCTCTCCATCAATGGAATTATGAATCGGTGCTTTTTCATACATCAGAATTAAGTGCCCGAGCGTCATAGCCTTGTACAAACTCGCATAGGCAATTAAAGAGGCTCTGGCTTCGTCTGATAAATCAACATTATCAACACTATTAAGGATAGACTCTGCCATTCCCTTTGCTCTTGCCAGGCCTACAAATGGATAATAAGTTGCATAACTATCCCCAGATAATTCATTGCCTCCCCTGGCTAGTTCAATAGGTCTTAGAAATGTATTTGTTACCCCAAACTCTCTGGTAGTAATTCCCGGAGTTTCAATAATGTATCGTAGAACTGAAGTTGTATAGTATTGATTCATCCCAATACTTAACGCATACAATCCATCTTTTGTGGTTAAAACATCATCTTCACTAGGATTATTCGGATTAGGAAACTCCCTATTGCACGACGTTATAGAAATACTGAATGCCAATAAAACTATAACTATTTTTAAATAATCTAAATTCTTCATTTTTGCTTAGTTAAATCGATTAGAAATTAGCTGTTACACCAAATTTTACCACTCTTGGTATTGGGATAAGACCCATCACACCACCTCGTGATACGTTACTTTGTGCATCCATATTTACTTCTGGATCCCAGCTGCTAAATTTATCAAATGAGAATAAATTTCTACCTGATAAGGTGAATCTTATATTATCTATACCTTTTACTGGTTCCTGCAGAAGGTATGATAATGATAGCTCTCGAAGTTTGGTAAATGAACCATCTTCAATATAGGATTCAGCCACTAAGAAACTCTGCCAACCATACCCTCTAATTTCTTCACCATTAAGTTCTTTAGCCTCCTGATCTCCTCCATCAAAACCTAAAAACATTCTTTTATCCCAGCTCAAGATATCAAATCCCTGAACAGCATCAAATTGCATTCTAAATGTCCATTGCTTGTAGGTAAGATTACTAATCAATGAAGCAATGTAATCAGGATTTGGATCACCAATGACTTTTTGTAAATCCGATCCGGTTGGTTGTCCATTCGCATCTCTCTCATGAACGTTATTACCATCTGCATCTACATAGCCCTTTTCTCTTTGAGGGAAACCATCTGCAGTCAATAATAGGCTGCCATCTTCATTCCTTGCTAAGTAAGTTTGTTTAAAAACTCCTAATGGGTATCCGTTTTTAGCTTTTGTAAAACCAAAGTTAGCAAAGCTAATTTCTTCTCCTTCAATACCATTTACCTCATTCTTATTCTTAGAGAAGGTGGCTGTAAGATCCCACCTTAAATCTGAAGTTCGTACTGGAGTTGCATTAATCATTATTTCAACTCCGGTATTGGACATTGTACCAACGTTTTCAATTCGAGTGAGCGCTCCACTTGTTGGAGCAAGTGTTCTGTCTAAAAGTAAATCCTGAATATCCTGGCTATAATATGTAAACTCAATACCAAATCGATTATCTAACATCGCCATATCAAAACCAAATTCTATTTCCGTTTGCCTTTCAGGTTTTAAATCAGGATTACCCATCCGTGTAGGGTAAACAAGCCCAGACAATCCATTCATGCCTACTGCACCATATCTAGTTAATCTGTCAAATGGTCCAAGAGCTGTAAGGTTACCAGATTGTCCCCAGCCTAACCTTAGTTTAAAGTTGTTAAACAATCCTCCCAGATTTTCGTTCCAAAACTGTTCTTCTGATATAATGTATGACAAACTTGCTTTAGGATAAAACTGCGTTCTTTCATCTAACCCAAAGGACGAAGCTCCATCGATACGAGCAGCACCGGTAACAAATATCTTATCCATGATACCAAATGTTTGTTGCACATATCCTCCCCAAACCGACAGCTCACCTAAATATTCATAAGTGTTTATTGTTGCAGCACCATCTGTGGTTTTAACCCCTAGGCCAAGACCTTCTGCGTCTATTGTTGCCATATCTGTTTTTTCATATTGCCAGGTTAAACCCAAAGATGTTGTAGATTTAATATTCTCGCTAATATCAAAATCATAAACTGCATTAATATCACTGTTTAACATTTGAGTATTAATAGTTGCATTTCTAGCACTACCAGTTGGGATCTTAGTGGTTCCAATTGGGATATATCTTGTACCGAGAGAACTAGAATTATCAAATCCAAGTATATAGTTAATTGTTAATCCATCAATAGGAGCCAGATTTAACTGGAAATCACTAATTGACCTGTTATTAAGCTGTTGAAAATCAAATGTTTCAATGATTTCAATAGGATTTGCTAACCAGCCTATAGCTGGATAATTACCATCAGCGTCAGCTCTTGGATCAATAGAATTATCAGCAAACAAGAAAGCCTGAAGAACTCCATGAGAGTATCCTCCATTTGGTTTATCGTTGCTATGACTTCTTGAAATATATGAACCAATTGAAAATGATGCCCAATCATTTAACTTTTGATTAATTTTTATTCTACCTGATAATCTTGAATAATCGGTATTGAGCATAATACCTTCATTTTTCATATGTGAAATTGAAGTATAATACTTTGTATCATTATTACCTCCTGTCACAGATACAAAACTTTCTGTTCCCATACTATTTTCAAAAAACATATCCTGATAATCATACCTTGTAACTGCTTCTGTTTGTGTGTCAGGAGCACCGCCAGTCCATTTCAAAGGCGCATCGTTATAAGCCCTTTTTTTCCTTAATGAATTGAAGTTTATACTACTTGAAAAAGTGACTTTTGGCTTTCCAATAATTCCTTTTTTTGTAAATATTTGAACCACACCATTGCTAGCACGAGATCCATAAATTGCAGCAGCAGCAGCACCTTTGATTACCTCAACTCTTTCAATATCTTGAGGACTAATATCAGACAGCCTATTTTGAACCACACTGGTTACATTAAGCACATTGGTGGAGTTATTGTTTACAATTACACCATCAATAATATACAATGGGTCAGAATCACCATATACCGTACTGGCACTTCTTAACCTTACACTTACTCCTCCAGCCGGATCACCAGAATTCTGCATTACCTGAATTCCAGCCATTTTACCAGATAACGATCCGGTCGGATCCACTGCACCTGAGGCAGTAATTTCGGTTCCTGTAACAGTGGCAATTGTATTCCCTAATTGCTTCTTTTCAGTAAGTCCACCTGTACCTGTAATAACTACTTCATCCAGACCTAAAATATCTTCTTCTAAAATAACATTTAGAGAATTTCCCTCATAGGTAATAGTTTGTGTAGCAAACCCAACAAGCGAAAAAATAAGAACATCCCCCTCGGAAACAATAAGGCTGAAATTACCATCAATATCAGTTACTGTACCACTTGTGGTTCCTTTTAATAATATGTTTACCCCCGGCAAACCATCTCCATTAGAATCCTTCACTGTACCTTCTACCGGAGCCTGTGCATATGATCCTGTCACAGTTAAACCAACCAGTATAAATACTAGATTAAGGTAAAGTAATTTTCTTATCATAATGTTAAAAATTTGGTTAATAATATTTAATACAATGTACTAATATGTTAATTATATATTTATTATGCAAGAATTGTCGGGTTTTTGCAAGATAATAAGCCTGCATTCTTGCAAAGAAGTTACTAAAACTATATTAATTTGAAATTTTTGCAATATTATCTTGCAACTACTCGCATCTTAGTTTGTTGTGGTTTAAATCAAACTAAAATCATACAGAAAATGTTAAAATAGAGTTATTGACCAAAAAATAAGAAGTTCCAATTCTCATTATAGCGAACAGGGATTAAACCATTAATCAAAAGTTAAACCAATCTTATATATCCTAAAAATGCCATCTTACAAAAGCTTCTATTGCCTCATATTGAGCCAGACCAAGCTCATCGTATAAACGTGCTGTATTCCTGTTTCTGTCTTCTGCTCTTTCCCAGAATTCCCTTTTATCACTACCCGGGAACATCACACCATCTTTCTGTGATTGGTGCTTGAATATTGCCATACGCTTGCGCATTAAATCCTTCGGCCCAATGGGAACAGCCATCTCAATGTCTGCAACATCCCACTCCTGCCATGCTCCACGATACAGCCATACATATGTGTATTTCATCCATTTTTCTGTCTTTTTCAATCTATTCACAGCTTCGAATATCGCATTAAGGCAAATTCTATGCGTGCCATGTGGATCAGACAAATCACCTGCAGCAAATATCTGTTGAGGTTTAATTTCTTTAATCAGGTCCATTGTAATCTGTATATCTTCTTCACCTAATGGACTCTTTTTAACAGCCCCGGTTTCATAAAATGGCAGATTCTGAAAATGTACATTCTCTGATTTAACATTACACACCCTACATGCTGATTTTGCCTCACCTTTTCTTATGAGTCCTTTAAATATTCTCAGCGACTTATCATCAATAGCTCCTTCAATCTTTTCGGCAATGCTTTTTTGAATTCTAACCAATCCTTTATCCAGATCATGACCTTCACCTACAACTTCCCTGGCAAAGTCAATATATCTAAGTACTTCCTCATCAAATACAGCTACATTACCAGAAGTCTGATAAGCAACATGTACTTCATGTCCCTGATCAACCAGTCTGATTAGGGTGCCCCCCATAGAAATCACATCATCATCTGGGTGTGGGCTAAAAATTAATGCCCTTTTAGGGAAAGGCTCTGCTCTTTCTGGCCTTGTTGAATCATCTGCATCAGGTTTACCTCCCGGCCATCCCGTAATAGAGTGTTGCAATTTATTGAAAACACTTACATTGATGTCTTCTGCTGAGCCACATTCTGCTACAAGATCTCCCATGCCATACTCATTATAATCCTCGTTAGTGACTTTTAGGATTGATTTATTAGCTTTTTGGGCCAGCCAGGTTACAGCCCTTTTTATCATATTGTCATCCCATTCAGGATCATGCACTAACCATGGTGTTTTGATCCTTGTCAACTCACTGGCTGCTGGTTCATCAATAATAAACTCACAATTTGGGTGCTCCTGCAGGAATGTTGCAGGTACTGATTCAAGAACCGGCCCTTCAACTGTTTCTCTAATTATCCTGGCTTTACCCTCGCCCCACGCCATCAGGACTATTTTCTTTGCAGTCATTATAGTTCCTACTCCCATGGTAATAGCCCTACGAGGCACATCCTGAGTGCCATGGAAATACGGAGCTGCATCCCTTCTGGTCAGCCTGTCAAGACGTACCAACCTTGTCTTGCTTTTTAACAATGATCCTGGCTCATTAAATCCAATATGACCAGTCCGACCAATACCTAAAACTTGCAAATCAATACCTCCAACTTCTTTAATTCTCGCTTCATACCCGAGGCAAAATGTTCTTACATCTGCCTGATCAAGTGAACCATCCGGTATGTTTATATTTTTCCTGTTAATATCAATAAGATCAAACAGGTTTTCATTCATAAACCTAACATAGCTTTGCTGCGCATCAGGATCCATTGGGTAGTATTCATCCAGGTTGAATGTAATTACATTCTTGAAACTCAGTCCATTCTTGTGTTTATCTACTAATCGTTTGTAAACATCCAGTGGACTTGATCCTGTAGCAAGTCCAAGCACAGCATATTCTCCTTTTGATGCCTTGTCAAGTATCAACTCCTCAATCTCGTCAGCAATTTTTTGTGAGGCGATTGTTGAATCCTGATAAATCCAGGTATTTATCTTTTCATATTGCTTGGATTCAATGTTATAATAATTGGTTGGGGATTTTTCAAGTACTGCCATTCGTTTCTTGTTTGATTATTTCATAGTATTTATCAACTGCATATTGCAACGCAAAATTATAGCACTTTGCAATTTTTTGCATTATTTTTGCAAGATATTTGCAATTACTAAAAATATCTATTGAATAATTGCAAGATTTTCTTGCAATTAAGAGAATGAAAGACAAGCGACAGGACATCATACTAAGGGAAGTTAGGCTACATAATAAGGTGTTATTAAATGATATGGCCGAAATGCTGGATGT
>JBDLIU010000121.1:0-12463 GCA_039714715.1 Bacteroidota bacterium | reverse complement strand
TTTACAATTGGGAAATAAATAAAGTAATCATGCAATTAATACCATCAATATCTGTGTTGGATGGAGAAATAAACAGGCTTTCGAGAGGAGATTATAATGCTCCATTCAAATACGATGAAAGCCCGATTGATTTATGTAGAAAGTTTGAAGATCATGGGATTGAGGTAATTCATTTGCTTGATTTAGATGGGGCACGAGAAGGAAGACCTGTTAACTATGATATTCTTGAGACCATTGCAGGTCATACAAATTTGAGAATTGATTTTTCCGGAGGAATTCACACGGATGGGGGTATCTCAAAGGCCTTTGAATATGGAGCTAAATATCTTACCATAGGAAGTGCAGCAGTAAAAAGCCCTGAATTATTTGCTTCCTGGATTATTTCTTTCGGACGGGAGAAAATCACACTGAGCGCAGATAGTAAAAATGGGAAAATAGCAGTTTTAGGTTGGCAAAAAGATACAGATATCGACCTGTTTGAACATATTGGTTATTTCTATGAGAGAGGACTTAAATATGTTAAAACAACAGACATTGACCGTGATGGCATGATGGAAGGACCTGCTTTTGGCCTCTACGAAGAAATATTGAAGCACTTCCCGGACATAAAGGTATTAGCCAGTGGAGGTGTTCGCAATATGGATGATATGAAGAGATTGGCAGATATGGGCGTATTTGCCACAATATTTGGAAAAGCCTACTTTGAAGGAAAAGTTACATTGAAAGAATTAGAGACCTACACTTCGCAAGTCAACCAGGGAGAAGAATCACTGTAAAGGATCCGTAAACTTAAATTTGTCTATTATATAATAGATTATATTGAATGACATAGCTGAGTTAGGATCATCATCTTCTATCTCGTCATCACTCGTATCCCTGCTATAAGTTTCTGAGCTTGATTTTTTAGCTTTATCCCTTTTTGAAGAGTTGTCTTTATAAGCAGGAATTTCTACTCTGTCTAAAACTTTGTTTTCTGATTCGTAAATATTAAGTGAATCCTCTGTGTTTTCAGTCTTTTTTTCCTCAGATTTTTCTTTTTTGGGGTGTTCTTCTTTAGGGTCACCTTTAGACGAGTAACCAGAAACTGGATTTAGCATTAATAATGCTAAAAAAACTATAAATAACCTATATTGGTATAGCACAGCACAGATTCAGATTAAGTTTGTAAATATACGTTGTTTAGTATTCAAATGTTACATAATAACTTATAAATTAATACTTATTTATTGTACTTTGCTAAGAAAATCCAGAAAAGAGTAAATTTAGTATCAAGATGAAAGAGATTAAAGACACTATATCATGGTCAATATTTGATCAGATAGATATTCGGGTAGGCACTATTGTAAAGGCTGAAGATTTTCCGAAAGCCAGAAATCCTTCATATAAACTCTGGGTAGATCTTGGTCCGATTGGAATAAAAAAATCCAGTGCCCAAATAACTAAGCATTATCATTTTAGTGACTTGCCAGGCAAACAGGTGGTTTGCATTGTAAACCTTGGAGAAAAACAGATTGGTCCATTTATATCGCAGGTTCTGGTTACAGGTTTTGCTGATGAAAATGGGGATGTAGTCCTTACAACTACTGACAAAAAGGTTCCTGACGGGGCTGTATTTTTCTAAATTCTCAGGCTAAAGGAAGTGAGTAAATTGTATTTTTACAGGGAATACGAAAAAATAATAATGACTAATTCAGTATCAAATTCGGTTATTGTTGGAACACACCCAACTCAACTTATTATTAGTAAAGATGCACTAATCCATAACCTCACTACCTATCGGGATCACCTAAGCAATGGTACTAAAATCATGGCTATGATAAAGGCGTTTGGTTATGGCAATGGTGATGTGGAGTTGGCCAGAATTATGGAGGAGAGTGGTCTGGTTGAGTACCTTGGCGTAGCTTATGTAAATGAAGGAATAGCGCTGCGTGAAGATGGGATTAGTTTGCCAATAATGGTGATGAATCCAGGCATTATCGACCTGGAAGATATGGTAGCGTTTAATATAGAACCTACAGTTTATACTCCAGAACAACTGAGCCAATTAATCGAAATGAATCCACAAGATATGAGCCAGGTTGAGGTTCATGTTAAAATAGACAGTGGTATGCATCGACTGGGATTTCATCATGAAGAAATTAAGGAGGCTGCACAGAAGCTGCTAGACCATAATGTAAAAGTTGTTGGTGTATATACACATCTGGCATCCAGCCCGGAACCTGAAAATGACGACTATACCCATGAGCAGGTAGCCTACTTTAATAAAGGCTATGAAATGCTTACCGAAGTGTTGGGGTATAAGCCCATGAGGCATATCTTAAATTCTGCAGGCATAGTCAGGTTTAAGGAGTACCAGTATGAAATGGTACGTGCAGGTATGGGGATTTATGGCGTTGAGCCATCAGGTGTGATGCAGGATAAGTTTAAGCCTATTGGTAGCCTGGTTACTGAGATATCTCAAATAAACAAACTGAAAAAAGGCGATACGGTAGGTTATGTTCGTAGAGGCAAGATAGAGAAAGAGGAAGCTGAAATTGCTGTTCTTCCACTTGGTTATGCCGATGGCTACAACAGGTTATTCAGCAATGGCAATGCCCATGTTTATGTAAAAGGCCAAAGGGTGCCTGTTGTAGGAAATGTGTGCATGGATATGATCTTTATTGATGTAACAGGAATGAATTGTAAAATTGGAGATAAGGTCGAGCTCTTTGGAGAGAATATTACGGTAAAAGAATTGGCAAAGGCGGCCAATACCATCGAATACGAGATTTTTACCAGTATTGGTGCCAGGGTGGAGCGTGTTTATAAATGAATGATAAATAGTTTGTATACCTTACAGGTAGAATTTAAAAGGCCACTGGAATACCAGCAGCCTTATCTTTATATCTCTCTTTCTGGAGATTATATTACTGTAAAACTATAATAAGGCAATATCTAATTTAGAAAACAATTCCAATGGCGATACCAAGTCTGATACCAAATCCATTTACATCAGGTATTCCGGCATCTGCGTCTCCGGCATCAACCAGTGTCCGAAAGTTATACGTTGGGCCTACCCAGGCGTCAATCGCAATTACATCTTTCAGCACAGCCTGTTTGCCCAGATTAACCCCAAATCCTACTGAGGTAAAAGTACCTTCCTCTTGAGTAGCCGTATTTTCAACTGTCAGATTTAAGTAACGAAGGTTTGGTGCTAAGTAGGTCCCATTGGGTGCTGGTGTATCGGAGAGGTAGTACCTGAATTCTGGAGTAATACCGAATCCATTTAGTTTACCATCACTGTCGTTGGGAGTAAAGGCTGTATATAAAAACCCAATTTGTATACTCATATCTTCATTTAAGGCTCTTTCATATTTGAGTGCTCCTGTTCTGAGGAATGCACTGAACAGGTCCGTTTTGATGACATTTGTCTTCTGCGCATACAATCCTGTGGAAATGATGAGCATTGTAAATACCAATAATGTAATTTTTTTCATGGCTTTGTTTGTTTTGACTACTTTAAATTTACCACTATTTGCTGTATTTCTTCATTAAAGGGTAGTTTATTTAGGGTATTATTAGACCAATTATCAGTTAATAAGACCTGTTGCTTTTAATAAAAGAAAACACATAAAACATCTCACTGGCAATTTGGTTCGATCGTTCATCGTACTTTTCAGCAACATCTGGAGAATCATCAAAAACTTTAGGGTCTTCATAGAGAAGTGCTATTCTCTTTTCCGTCCCGGGAATAAACGGACAGTTCTCATCAGCATCTGAGCAGGTCATAACAGCGGCAAATCCAGATGCAGGATTATCAGGATGGTCATATAGTTTTGAAAAGGCTCGAACGGATCGACCTGTATCGGAATGAAGGATAGAATAAATAGGGTTTTCAGTTCCGATTTTTGAGATTTTAAATCCGGCTCTTTTAATAGCATCTACAGCGTTTTGATTGAATGCTGTCTCTTCAACGCCCCCTGAAAAACAGTTGACATTTATGCCATGATAGTCGGCTGCTGTTTGTGCCCATATCTGGGCAAACTGGCTTCTGCGAGAGTTATGTGTACAAATAAAGTTGAGGTTAATTTCTGTTCCTGCTTTCACTTTATCCTTTAGATATTCAATCAGTTCCTGTAAAACAACTTTTCTTTCAGCTGGTATGCTTATCGTTAATATCTGACGAATTGAATCTGATAATTCTGAAAACATAATTGAATTTCTTGCAATTATAGTGTTTTAAACTTTATGAAATGTTTAAGGTCCCATTCTGCAAATGTTATTTATTATGTCCCCATATTAATTTCAGGGTTCCTTTAAAATCTTTAAATTTACTAAGACAGACTTATCCCACCACCCTAACCGGACCTATGAGAAAAGTTGCATACTCCCTTTTAGTTATAATATCCATAATTCTTTTTCAGAATCATGCTATTAGCCAATCATTTAAAGATTTCATATATCATCCTGAAAAAGGGTTGATAGTAACAGCTGTAACATTACAAGATGGAAGCAAAGTTGACCTTATCAAACAGATTCCTTTATTCAGCTTCGATCTGAATGGGATAACAACTTATTCCTCAAACTCTAAGACAATATTTAAGGAGGACATGATTCATTGTTCATTTAAAGAAGGAATAGAGGCTATATTTAATTCTGGGCTAAAGAATGAAAAAGAATGGCAGGGTACCCTGGAAATCAGGAATGTTTCTTCCGATACAGTCAAATTAGAAAACGTGGTCCCTTTTGGGAAATCAGTGGATCATTTATACCTCACAGGGCATGGACCTCCATCGCTAAGTCGAGCCTATCTGTTTCTGCCAGACAAAGAACCTGTTAATGTTATTTTACCAGATAACGCCTGGGAGATGGGATATGCTTCAATGAAAGTTGACCAAAATATTTCTGCTAATGCCATTGCCCGAAGGACAAGCTATTCAGAAGATGCTGTTAGAAGGAGGTTTTATACGCTGTTACCTCCCGGAGCCTCTGTGAATTATACATTTTATGCTGATCTGTATACAGGAGCTTGGCAAAACGGTCTCCGGAAGATGTTCAGAGATCGGTATTTGGAAGATCTTGATGAATTTGACAATACACTTTACGAAAGGCCTGACCTTTCCTGGATTCGTGATGACTACCTGATTGCTTTGCAAATGGCCTGGGATAAAGAGTTCTATGATTTTAAAACCGGGCAATACAATTACTATTCTTTCCTCGATGATGGCAAGATACTGATGGGGGGCTATGATGTGTATGGCCTCTGGCCGGGCTGGCCAAGACTTGGTTTGGATGAGAGAAATCAATGGCAACTTTATAAGGATTTACCGGGAGGCTTATCAAAAATTCGGGAACTGGCACAGAAAGGGAGAGAATCAGGTACACGGTTTTTTATTTCATATAACCCCTGGGACAGGAGCACTAATTTCACCAATCATCTGTCAAGTATGGCCTACCTGATCAAAGAGGTTAATGCAGATGGTGTGGTATTGGATACAAGAGGTAAATCGAGCAAACAATTACAGGATGCTGCTGATAGTGTACGGCAAGGTGTAGTAATGTATTCTGAAGGGATGGCCATTACAAAAGATATGCCGGGGATTGTTTCTGGAAGAGTGCACAATGCAATCTACTGGTCGCCCATATTGAACCTGAACAAAGTTATAAAACCGGAGTTTGCCATCTTTCGTGTGAATGTTTTGCACCGGGGAGCCTTTGAGAGAGATATATCGATTTCGTTTTTCAATGGATATGGCACAGAGATCAATTTCTTTAATGCAGGTAGACCCGATTGGGTAAAAGAGACATTCGAATATCTTGGTAAAACAACGAAAATCCTTAGAGAAAATACAGAGACATTCCATGACCGAAACTGGACTCCTTTGATATCAACCAGGAAAGACAAAATCTGGGTGAATAAATGGAACACCGAAGATAAAACCATCTATACGATATTAAGTATGAGACCTGAGGGATCCAAGGGACCTTTGTTTGAAGTAACTCCTGGGGAAGGATATCATTTTGTTAGCTTGTGGAGTCATAAAGAAATTGTTCCTACTAAAAATGACAGGAAGTTTTCAGTTTTTGTTTCATTGGATGAATACAGCAATTCTTTTGAGGGGACAAACCGTGAAGGAGCAATAGAATGCATAGCGAGGTTACCCAAATTATTGTCTGTTAAGCAAGTGAGTGATTCTCTAAAAATAAGCACCACATCAAAAGGTGAAATTTTAGTATGGAAAGGGAACCCATCTTACCAGAACACCCCTGTTGTTTTTAAGGAGGGGGAAATTAATATTAGTCTTAAAGATCACTTCAAGAAATCAGAAGGCAAATTCGTGGTTCAACTAATGAATGGTGGTCAACTTAAGGATGAAGTAGTTATTGAAATAGAACCGGGCACTCCACAATTAATAAGTCAGGTACAGATTACAAAAAGAGTAAAGAAAGCACCAAAGGGAATGGTTAAGATATCTTCAGGAGTCCTCCAGTTTCAGGTGTCGAACCCGGACCAGTTTATACCCTATCCGGATTTTACAAAACCCCAAACTGTTAAAGTGAATGGATACTTTATGGATCGATACCCTGTAACAAACAAGGAGTTTTACGAATTTATAAAAGCCACATCCTATGCTCCTGGTGACACTGCCAATTACCTTAAACATTGGGAGAATGGAAAGTATCCGGAGCAGCAGGAGGATCACCCGGTTGTTTACATTAGCAGAGATGATGCTGTTGCTTATGCAAAATGGATAGGGAAAAGATTGCCAACTGAAATAGAATGGCAGTTTGCTGCGCAAGGATCTGATGGAAGAAAATGGCCATGGGGCAATAAATTTGTGGGAACCAATTGCAATAATTCTTCTGGTCAATCAACTGCGGTGAACCAACATCCAAAAGGCGGAAGTAAATATGGAGTAGAAGATTTGATTGGTAATGTATGGCAGATCACCAATGACGTTTATGATAACGGAAGTTATCGTTTCGCCATAATCAGGGGAGGAAGCTTCTTTAATCCTACCTCCAGTATCTGGTATGTAAAAGGAGGGCCTCAGCCATTGGATCGCACCCAGATGTTATTACTTGTTTCGCCTGGTTTCGACAGGTCATCTACTGTAGGATTCCGATGTGTGATAGATGCAAAATAAAATCATTTAACTATGCAACGAACATCAATGTTTAGGCAAGAAAGACTATCAGCAGCAAATAGAAAAAATAACCGGTGGGTTCGATTTGGCACCTACCTTTTCTTCCTGGCAGTCATAGTGATAATTTCTGTTGGTTATTATCTGCTAACTGCCACATCAACAATAAAAGTGGGTGTAGTTGGTAAAGAATCTGAATCCTCGAAACTGGCTTATGACTGGCTAAACAAACAGCCAATGTTTGAGCCAGCTTATATTTCGGATCAACAAATAAATATAGGCTTGTTGAGTGATATGGATGTTCTTTGGCTCCATAGAGAAGATTCAGGTGAATTAATTCTGGACCGGAATAATATTGAACTTCTTAAAGATTATGTTAACAATGGGGGAAAACTTTTGCTAAGCCAGGAGGCAGCAATGCTGATTACCGAACTTGGGCTTGAGGAGACACCCCCAACAGTTAATTACCTGATGGCCGAGGATGGAGGTTATGGAAGAAAAATGGGAGTGCATGCTTTCCTTGAGCACCCCGTATTTAAGGGACTTCATGGTGGGGCATTCATTTTTGGTCCGATGAGAGATGTTAACTGCCGACAGATTGGGTACTTTGGAGAGAACATTCCAGAGTATGGGAAAACACTGGCAGTAGATTGGGCTTATATCCAGCTGAAGGAGCAATCGAGGTTAATGCTCGAATTTGATACGGAGGAAGGTAAGGTGATAAGCATTGGTTCCTATATGTTGTTAGGTATGGAGAATCAGCAACAACCATATATGAATAAGTTCATTACAAATACACTTAATTATTTAGTTAGTGAGAACGTTTCTGAAGGGCAATACTGGAATTATGATAAAAATGAGGTAAGGCCTGAAAAGCAAATTTCATTTGGCAACAGTACAGCGCAGGAAAATTGGGAGGTGCCAGACATTTCCAGGTTACCAGAGATATACTCATTAACCGGGGGAGATAACTACATGGAAGTAAGTGGTAAGCGAATGCTGGTTATGGGAGCTGAAAAAGGTGGAATTGAAGAGATTTGGGCACATCCATTTATGGCCTTGCGTGATTATGAGGTAGGGCTTTCTTTTGGTGAAGACGACAGCATCTATTGGTTGAGCGATCAGGAGCCTGAAATTTGGAGTTATCCGGGAGTATTTTTAAGGCAATATAAATTCAGAAGGGCATATCTGAAAGAATGGATAACAGTATCCCCGGATAAACCCCAGGTCGTAATCAGGTATGAGTACAGGGGGGTGTATCCTGCTAAGTTCTACCAGAAGTTTAAATCCAATCTTCGCAGAATGTGGCCATATTCTGAAAAAACTACTGGAGATATTCAGTATTCCTGGGATATTAAGTCCAATTCATTCATTGTGAGTAATGAGTTGGATGATATGGTATCCATTCTTGGGTCATCAAAAGATCCTGAATGGATATCTATCAGAAATGGTAATGATGAAAAAGACAAATCTTGGCTATACGGTGATAGTACAGATATTTTCTGGGGATTCTGTGGTGCGGCAACCTATCCACTGGAGATGAATGAAGATTTCTATTTTGTGATTTCAGCAACTTCAGAGGGTATGATGAAGGCAGTCACAGATTATGGTGATGCAATGGACAACCCAAAGGAAGTGTTTAAGCAATCAATAGATTACATAGAAAGATTGCAGGATAATTTTACCATGCTTAAGAGTCCTGACAGTATTTTCAATGAAGCCTATAAATGGACTGTCCTTTCCACAGATAAATTCCTGGTAGAAACACCCGGCTTGGGAACCGCTCTGGTTGCCGGTTATGCCAGTAGTGCTCACGGCTGGGATGGAGCCCAGAAGGTAAGTGGCCGTCCTGGGTATGCCTGGTACTTTGGCAGGGATGGGCAGTGGAGCGCCATGTCTTTGCTGGATTATGGTGATTTTGAAAATGTTCGTAAGCAACTTGATTTTTACCTTAAGTTTCAGGGAGTTGATGGCAAGATCTTTCATGAGGTAAGTACTTCTGGTGTGGTTCACTACGATGCTTCGGATGCCACACCACTTTTTGTGGCCCTGGCCGGTAAATACCTGAGACATTCAGGAGATGTTGAGTTTATTAGACAGAATTGGCAGGGAATTAAAGAGGCCATGGACTTCTGCTATAGCACTGATGTAAATAATGACAACCTCATTGAAAATGTGAATGTGGGCCATGGCTGGGTTGAAGGAGGTCATCTTTATGGATCGCAGACCACTCTATACCTGGCCAGCTGTTGGGCAGAAGCTTTGGAGGAAGCAGCCTATATGGCTGGAGCGATTAATGAGACAGAACTGGAAAAGGAATATACTAATGATGCTTTGGCAGTGAGAAACATAATCAATAATGATTTCTGGAATGATGAAACACTTTTTTTTAATCATGGAAAATATCCGGATAACACCTATAATCCGGAGCTGACCGTTATGCCAGCCATTCCTATTTATTTTGGGCAAATCGATGAGACTAAGGTATCTCCGGTGCTTAATCAATTTGCAGGGAATGGTTTTACCAGTGATTGGGGTGTTAGAATTGTACCGGAAAGCAGTAAATCATTTAATCCACATGGTTATCATACAGGCAGTGTCTGGCCACTTTACACGGGCTGGACAGCCCTTGCGGAATACGAAGGAGGCAATTACCTGCAGGGATTTCAGCATATCATGAACAATTACAATGTTTATAAATATTGGGGGCGAGGCTACATCGAAGAAGTATTGAATGGCTTAACCTACAGGCCATCCGGAGTATGCAGGCACCAGTGTTGGTCGGGCACTTTGGCATTACAACCAACCCTGGAAGGGATGATAGGGTTTAGACCTGATGCTCTTTCTAATACGGTTGAATTGTCACCGGCCTTCCCTCCACATTGGGACAGTTTCGAAGTAAACAATCTGAGAATTGGCGATCAAAAGATATCAATGGATATAAACAGGGAAAGAGGAAAAACAGTTTATGATTTTATTTTGAGGGGCGGCAATGAAGTTAATATTGTGTTTAATCCTGTTTTTCCACCGGGAACGGAGATAACAAAAGTTTTCTGGCAAGGAAGAGAAATTGATTATGAATTAAGCAATGGAGCTGGTGGTTTTGTGGAGCTGGTATTAGATTTTAAGCTAACTGGTGATAATAATCTTGAAATTCATTATTCAGGAGGAATTTCTATAGTTCCAATTATTCCTGATCCTAAACCTAACCAAACTTCAGGGGGATTTAGATTGCTAGGTTATAACTTAACTGACAATCGATATGTAATTGATTTTGAAGGGAGGGCCGGCAGTACAGAAACATTTGAAGTTTACTGTCCGGATTGGATAATCAGCAAAGTTGAAGGGGCTGAATTATTAAACAAGGAGGGCGATATTTATTCGTACAGGTTGCTGTTTGAAGGTGAGGATGGATACCAGAATCAAAGTGTTAGATTTCAAATTGACAAGTAATGAGTAAACGGATTTTAATTTTATCAATATTGGGATTGTCAGTTGTATCAACACTAAAATCTCAACCATCGATTAACAGGAACCTGACAAAGAATGATGCTCTGCATACTACTTATGCCGCAGATATGGATCGCACCAATTATCGTTGGGATCAGGCATACCATTTTGAGTTCTACAAAGAAAACAAAGGGATTTCATTCGTATCAAGGCAAGGAGGTAATCTGGGATTGGCTTTTGTTAAAGATGGTGAAATAATTTCAACCCTTGGTCAAATGTATTCGGAACCGGTGATTTCATCCAGTTACAACGACCAGGTATGGTACTCTTTCTATCCATATCAGGACATTAAAGTAGAGAGCAAGTTTCTTGTCTATTCGTCATCAATAGCGATCCACGAGATAACAATTATTAATGAGTCAATGAGTACAGTTAACATGCAGGCTTTACCCTACTTTGAGATAAATCAACCAATTACTAAATTGAAAAATGCCGGTAATAGCAATCTAACCTTTGAGATCAGGAAAGAACGGGATAATTGGATGAAACAGCATGACATTCCATTCGTTGAGGAATTGATTAATCTTTTTAAGATGGAGGATATTAGAGGCAACAGTTTTACATACCAGGGTGTGGAGGAACTGATCAAAAATTATCCTGACAAAACCAACGCTGAAGATAAAAACCTGGTAGGCTTTAAACTAAATCTAGCCCTGGAGTCTGGTCAATCTAAAACCTTCAGAGCTATTAGAGGTATAGCCCCCAGAGATAGAAAAGTCAGTTTATTAAGCGAAGTTGATCAGCTTAAAAATCTTGATTTGGAAGATGTTCTGAATAATAGAGCACAGGATTATAAAGATATTCCTCAAGTCACATTAGAGAATAAAGACTATGAGAATCTGTACTGGAGTGCTTTTAGTTTAATCAGACAATGTATGATGCCACCTGAGGGGGAGTCATCGCTCAATTATTACGTTTTTTCCCGGGAGCCTAAATGGGGTTGGGGTTATGGCGGACAGGTCTTCCATGAGAGCCTGGTAATGCTGGCATATGCATTTATGGATGCACAGAGTGCCATGAATTCGCAGAGAGTCTTTATGGAACGCCAGTGGCCATCAGGATATATTAATTATCGTACAGGGCCTTACTTGAATGAGCAAATTGAACATGATGGCCAGTTTACATCTTCTGCACCCTGGTTTAACTATCAGAATTATCAGGTTTACAAAATCACGGGGGATGAGCAGTTTTTAAAAGAAGCGTATGAGTCAGGAGTACAGTTTTACAATTATTATATTGAGAACAGGGATGTCAACAATAATGGCCTTTGTGAATGGGGCGCACATGCCGTACTGGAATCAGTTCGCGATGCCCGTGTCGCTGTTTGGGACAAGGTTGACTGGCCATCGAATTTTGAAAGTCCGGATTTGAATGCCATGCTGGTGATGGAAGCTAAATCCCTGGCAGCCATGGCTGATGCCCTGGGACTCAATGTTGAATCGAAAAATTGGAAAGATAAAGCTGAAACCAGAAAAGCACTCATCAATAAGCACCTTTGGGAATCAAAAACCGGTTTTTACTATAATGTTGATAAAAATGATTTGGATTTTGATTATAAGAATCCTGATGATTTAAAAATCATGGAGATTATAGGCTTTATACCTTTATGGGCGGGAGTTCCTGATAAAGAGCAGGCTGAAAAGCTTATTGAAAATATGACTGATCCGGATAAGTTTTGGAGGAGGTTTGGGATACCAACGTTATCTGCGGAAGATGACTACTATAACCCTATTGGCTATTGGAATGGACCAATCTGGGTACAATGGCAATACCTGATCTTTAGAGGGCTTATTGATTATGGTTATGAAGACCTGGCCATACAATTGGCA
>JBDLIU010000120.1:0-12494 GCA_039714715.1 Bacteroidota bacterium | reverse complement strand
TCTGTTGGGCAAGCCTCAATACAAAGATTACACAATGTACACATTGAAAAATGGTAAACATGCTTATCGATTATTTTCTTCTTTTTACCTGTTTCAGGATCTACAACCCTTTCCCACAAAATTTCAATACTACCGTTAGGGCAGGCAATTTCGCAAGAAGAACAACCGGTGCAGGCATGTTCGTTGTTTTCGTCATGAGGCATTGCAACCACACCTCTGAACCTATCGAACATCTGCAATTCATCCCTGTTTTCAGGGTATTGCTGTGTAATTATCTCTTTACGGGCATGTGTGAAATAATAACCCGTTACTTTCATACCGGTTAGCAAGGTCTTAATCCCATGTGCTATTCCGGCAAAATATTTTATAACTGCATTCATCTGTTTATAATTTCATTTTTAATGGTCAGATGGAACTCGCCAATAATCATTCTCGTATTTGTTATGTTAATTATCATGGCTCGTTTCATATTCCTCTATTAAAAGTGCCAGCCCATCAGAGCAATTAATGAAACAAGAATTAAGTTCACCAGGTTGATTGGCAACAAGTACTTCCACTCTAATATCAGTATCTGGTCAATCCTTAACCTGGGGAATGTCCATTTAAACCACATGATCACCCAGATAAGGAAAGCGATTTTACCAATGAACCATACCAATGGCGGAATGTAATCCATTGCCGCATTGAAGCCTTCCGCGCCCGGCATCCATCCACCAATGTGGAATGGCATCCAACCTCCCAGGAATACTGTTGCGCCAATCGCTGCGATGATAACCAGTGCTATATATTCAGCCAGGAAGAACATCGCGAATTTGATACCTGAGTACTCAGTGTGGAAACCTGCTGTAAGCTCAGATTCTGCTTCAGCCAAATCGAAAGGTCCACGGTTGGTTTCTGCTGTACCTGCAATGAGGTAAATTATAAAGGCAATCACTGCTGGTATATGTCCTTTAAATATCCACCAGCCATCTGCCTGGCTCTGGATTATCTCAGAAAGCTGCAGGCTACCTGTTAATACTACCATTGTTAATATTGATAACAAGATTGACAACTCGTAACTCAATACCTGCGCCCCACTTCGCAGGGCTCCAATCAACGAATACTTATTATTACCAGCCCAGCCACCAAGCAGGATACCAAGTACCCCTACAGATGATGCTGCACTTATATAAAATACTCCGATGTTGGGATCAAAAACTTGCAAACCTAACGCAAAAGGTATGGCTCCTAATCCAAGGAATGAAGCAATAACAATTATAAATGGCGCGAGGTTAAACAAGAATTTATCTGCATGTTTCGAAGTAATGTGTTCCTTCATCAGCAGTTTAAGGAAGTCGGCAATGGTCTGAAAAATACCCCATTTACCTACCCTGTTAGGACCAATCCTTAACTGGAAAAAAGCAGCCACCTTACGCTCCACATAAACCAATATAATAACCGAAACGGCCGCGAAAAGAATTAGCGAGACACCAATTACTGCCCACTCAATTGTAGTTACCCAGCCCGGTGAAAGCGATGCCGATAGCCATTCATGAATTGGCCCGGTTAAAGTCGAAAAATCAAACAATTTAGATGCTAACATACTTTTATCGGTCAATATCTGGTACAACAAGATCTAATGTAGCCATCATGGCTACCAGGTCGGCTATTTTCGAGCCTTTTGCCATTTCTTCCAAAACAAACACATTGGAAAAGCTTGGCGACCTGAACTTAAGCCTGTAAGGGCTCTTGCCACCTTCACTTACAACATAAACACCAAAATCACCACGAGCAGTTTCTACACGCTGGTAGAACTCTCCTTTTGGTAGCTTAATTAAAGCCTTGGTTGGTGCCTTAATATCTCCTTCAGGGATATTATCAATCAACTGCTCAATAATGTGCATAGATTCCCACATTTCAAGAATCCGAGCTTTATATCGCGCAAAAGTATCTCCTTCTTCAAGGACGATTGATTTGAACTCAACCCTGTCATAAGCACTGTAAGGATGCGCCTTGCGCACGTCACACTCAACTCCAGATGCCCTGCCCGTTGGGCCAGACAAACCGTAGGAGATTGCGGTTTCCTTATCAATAACACCTATACCTTCAGTTCTGTTTCTAAAAATCACATTATCAGATAACAGCTGATCGTACTCAGGTAGTTTGGTCTTAAAGTGCTCGATAAATTCTTTTACTCTCTTCTGGAAGTTAGGGTGAATGTCAAACATCAATCCTCCAGGAACATTGTAGTTCATGGTAAGACGTGCTCCCACAGTTTCCTCGAAGATATCATTGATCATTTCCCTGTCGCGGAAACCATAAAGGAAAGCAGTTAGCGCGCCCAGGTCCATGCCTGTTGCTGCCCACCATAGCTGGTGTGATGATATCCTTGCCAATTCAGCAATAATGGTTCTGATCACCTTAACCCTGTCAGAAACTTCAATCTCCAGTGCATTCTCTACAAGAAGACTTACAGCTTCATTGCTCATGTGAGAAGAAAGATAGTCCATCCTGTCGGTAAGGTGTGCAATCTGACGATAGCTGTCATACTCGCACATCTTCTCAATTGAGCGATGGACATAGCCAATATGAGGTTTTAAACTGGTGATAATCTCACCATCTAACCCAAGCATAAGGCGAAGCACACCATGTGTTGATGGGTGCTGAGGCCCCATATTAACAAAATACTCCTGGGTTTTTAGATCCTTATTTTCTTTTACTGCTTCCATTACTTCATTATCATGTTTACAGGATCTACATAATCTTTTCTAAGCGGATAGCCTACCCAGTCATCAGTAAGGAAAAGTCTTCGAAGATCAGGATGGTTATTGAACTTAATACCAAAAAGATCATAAACTTCTCTCTCAAGATATTCGCTGGTACGCCAGATATGACATAAGGTATCCACTTTAGCATCTTCCTTATCTTCAATCTTAGCTTTGAGTACCATTTCATGCTTATGTGTGGTTGACCTAAGGTGGTAAACCGTTACTAAATGCTCCGGAAAATCAACCGCAGTCATACTAAACATATAATCGAAAAGTGTAGAATCATCATAGCGCAACTTCTGAGCCAGTGCTTCTAACTTTTCAGGAGCAACTATGGCATTCAAAAACTGGCTGCCTTCTTCCACCAACTCTGCTGATGGTTCCCAGGCTAAGATTTTTTCTTTTAAAGCTTCGTTATCCATAGTTATTTAATTCCTTTATCAAAATCTTCAAGCAATTGCTGCTCATCAACCATCGAGCTCGCCTTGATTTTCTTTTGCAATTGCATAATACCATACAATAACGCTTCAGGTCTTGGCGGGCATCCTGGCACATATACATCTACAGGAATAATATGATCCGCTCCTTTTACTACACTATAAGTGTTGTAGAAGAATGGTCCACCTGAGATGGCGCATGCACCCATGGCAATTACATACTTTGGTTCTGCAATTTGCTCGTATAATCTTCGAAGTACCGGTGCCATTTTATTAACAATGGTTCCAGCAATGACAATCATATCGGCCTGTCTTGGAGTTGCCCTCGCAACCTCAAAACCAAATCTTGACCAGTCGTGCCGTGATGCACCAGTCTGCATCATTTCAATAGCACAACAGCTTGTACCAAAAGTTAAAGGCCAAAGTGAGTTAGACCTTGACCAGTTAATGATTTTGTCAAAAGAGGTAACCACAATATTACCACCATTGCCGGCAGGTATAACCTGACCGGGAAAATCTTCCGGTACCTGGGTTTGTGTTTGTTTAATATCTACTCCCATTTTAACGCTTGTTTTTTCCAGGCATAAATTAAGCCTAATCCTAAAATCAAGAAGAAAATGAGTATTTCAATGAAAGCTACCATCCCTATATCTTTCATTACCACTGCCCATGGCACAATAAAGATGGTTTCCACATCAAAAATAAGGAACAGCATTGCAAAGAGGTAATAACCTACTTTAAACTGGATCCATGAACTTCCCTGCGTTTCGATACCACATTCATAAGTTTCTTCCTTGAGCGGAGCAAAAACTTTTGGTGAGATAAGCTTTGAAAAAAGAAAAGCTCCTCCCACAAGTACCAAACCAAGGATAATAAATAATATTATGGCTTCATTTCCCATGATTCTTTTTATTTAATTGACCAGGTTTCTCCTGAAACGAAAAGATCATCTACTGATTTAAATGGAGATTTCTTCTCGATTTCTTCAACCTGCTTTTTAAGTCTTAATTCAAATGTATCATCTTTAAATTCCCTGATGATACCATTAACAATTGGCATTTGCAATTTGGCAAGCATCAGATGCATTGTTGAATCTTCTTCATGGGCATCATGAACAAGAATATCATCTTCAGTTACTCCATTTTCTCCAATTGTTGCCACTTCCAGCTTGAATCCTTTCAGTATCAAACCTTTATCCTTATTCTTACCAAAGATCATTGGTTTACCATGCTCAACCACAAGGATGCTATCTTCTTTACGCTCTTTAGAGGTGTAATCAGAATAGATCTTATCATTAAAGATCACACAGTTCTGCATTATTTCAACTATAGCTGTACCATGGTACTTACCTGATTCAATAAATACTTTTAGCATCAGCTTTGGATTTGTATCAGTAACCCTTGCAAAAAACCTTCCTGACGCACCAATCACAAGTTCTCCCGGATTAAAAGGATTATCGATTGTTCCTTGAGGTGAAGATTTTGTCTTCTGACCCAGGTTGGTAGTGGGTGAGAACTGACCTTTTGTCAATCCGTATATCCTGTTATTGAACAACAGAATATTAAGGTCGATATTTCTTCTGATTGCATGAATGAAGTGGTTACCACCGATAGCCAAAGCATCGCCATCGCCTGTAATTTGCCATACACAAAGGTCTGGATTTGCCAATTTAACACCACTTGCCAGGGCAGGAGCCCTACCATGAATGCCATGGAACCCAAAGGTATCCATGTAATATGGGAACCTGGACGAACATCCAATTCCTGATACAAACACCACATCTTCTTTCTTAACACCTATCTCAGGCATTGCTTTTTGGACTGATCTAAGGATTGCATAATCACCACAGCCCGGACACCATTTCACTTCCTGACTGGAAGCAAAATCTTTATATGTGTATTCTAGTTTTTCTACTTCTACGTTTGCCATGACTATACTCCCAATTGTTTTTTAAATTCTTCTGTTAATTCAGTAACTCTAAATGGTAATCCCTGAATCTTATTAAATTGCATATACTCAAACTGAGGCAGCTCTCCACGAAGATATTTAATCAATTGTCCGTTGTTAAGCTCACAAATCAGAATTTTCTTATACCTGCTAAATATTTCAGCTGTATTTTTTGGCAGCGGTTTAAGATGCGTAAAGTGTGCATGTGCAACTGAACGTTTCATCGTTTCACACTGCTTAATTGCAGTAGTCAAACTACCATAAGTACCTCCCCATCCTACTACCAGAAGCTCTCCTTCTTCAACACCTTCAACTTCTAAGTCCGGAACGCTGCTAACAGCTCGCTGTACTTTTTCTTCTCTAATCTTCACCATCTTCTGGTGATTCTTAGGATCATGAGAAACGTCACCTGAAAGTGAATCTTTTTCCAAGCCTCCAATTCTATGTTCATACCCCTTCATACCAGGATAAACCATATAACGAGCCAATGTATTAGCATCTCTTTCGTATGGTTGCCAGTTGATCATATTCTTATCAGCTTCATGCGGTGTTATTGCTGGAAGATCCTTCATTTTCTTGATTTTCCAGGGCTGAGAACCATTGGCCACATAACCATCAGTAAGAAGAATTACTGGGGTTACATGCTCAAGGGCCAATTTTGAAGCCTCAAAAGCCATATCGAAGCAATGCGATGGTGATTTAGCAGCTACTACTATTACAGGGCTCTCTCCATTTCTACCATAAAGTGCCTGAAGCAAATCAGATTGCTCAGTCTTAGTAGGAAGACCTGTTGATGGCCCACCACGCTGAACATCAACAACAACTATTGGAAGTTCTGCCATAACTGCCAATCCAAGTGCCTCCCCTTTAAGGGCCAAACCCGGACCAGAAGTAGTTGTGATAGCAAGATCTCCGGCAAACGATGCTCCTATTGTAGAAACAATACCTGCAATCTCATCTTCTGCCTGGAAAGCCTTCGCACCAAAATGTTTGTATTTAGAAATTTCGTGTAAAATCTCTGATGCCGGAGTAATAGGATAGGAACCAAGGAACAGTTCTTTACCTGCCTTCTCTGCTGCTGCAAGGAATCCCCATGCAGTAGCTTCGTTGCCCATCACATTTTTATATTGACCAGCTTCCATATCAGCTGGTAGTATTGTGTATGCTGACGAAAGCGCTTCAATAGTATCAGCGTAATAGTAACCAGCCTTTAGAGCAGATACGTTGGCCTCATAAATTTCCTTCTTTGCAGCAAACTTATCCTTTAAAAACCTTTCAGTATAATCTAAAGGACGGCTAAACATCATATAGACCATTCCCAGAGCAAACATATTTTTACTCCTTTTAACACTCTTATTGTCTAACTCCAGTTTTTCCAGTGCATTTTGGGTTAAGGTTGTAATGGGTGCTTTTATTACGTGATAGTTTTTAACCTGATCACTCTTAAGCGGATCCTCATCATAACCTGCCTTTTCCCAATCCTTTCTGGTGAAGTTATCAATATCGACAATAATAGTCTTACCTCTTGGCACTTCATTGATATTCGCCTTGAGTGCAGCTGCATTCATGGCTACCAAAACATCCGGTTGATCACCGGGTGTATAAATATGTGTCTGTCCAATGTGGACCTGGAATCCAGATACACCTGCGACCGTTCCTTGGGGGGCTCTAATCTCGGCTGGATAATCGGGGAATGTGGCAATATCATTACCTAAAAGTGCAGAAGTACCTGTAAATTGGGTACCCGTTAGCTGCATTCCATCACCAGAGTCACCGGCAAACTTTATCACCACCTTGTCAAGCTCCTGAACTGCGGTTGTTCCCATACTCTAATTCATTTATTTTTTATTAAATATTTCGCGAAGGTATAAGGTGTATTTTATATAAAACATGAGATATGTCATACCTTCAAATTACATCTCAGGCTTTTCACAAAGTCTTTGTAATTCAAGCAATTACAAAGACAAAACATTCTTAAAATTAGTTTAATTCTATAGCGGTCATTAAACTTTGGCAAAAATACAATTTTTTTGTAGTACAACTAGTCTATTATTATCCTTATTTAGAATAATTCTCAATTAGAAAAGTTTGTGTAATTTATGATTTTTCCTTCTTTTTTCTAATTATCATTTGTATACTTTTGCTTCAAATAAATTCTTGTTCTTGAAAATAACTGTCTACAATTATGTTAGTAATTAATGATGATTGCATCAATTGCGATGCATGCGTTGCTGAATGTCCGAATAACGCAATATACGAAGCGGACGAAGAATGGAGCTATTCTGATGGCACTAGTATGAGCGGATCGGTATCCTTATGGGATGGTCGTGAAGTTGATGCAGATGAAAAGAATGAAGCACAATCTGATGAATTCTTCTATATCGTTGCTGATAAGTGTACCGAATGTAAAGGATTCCACGATGAGCCTCAGTGTGTATCTGTTTGTCCTGTTGATGCTATTCATGTTGATGAGGATAACCCTGAAACTGAAGAGCAACTTCTGGCTAAGAAAGATGTAATGCACGGGTAGTTTTTGTAAAAAACAAATCAATAAAAAAGACCGTCTTCCAATGGAGGACGGTCTTTTTTTATAACATCTTATTGGTCAGTTCTTCATCATCATCCATTTAAACAGCACTTTATAGTTCACCTTGGACCCGTACATTAAAATACCTATTCTATAAACCCTACCTGCTATCCAGGTGGTTCCAATAAAACCAACAACCATAAGCGCCATTGATAGTATCAACTCCCACAGGGGAACATCAAATGGCAATCTCAACATCATAATTATTGGTGAAAAGAAAGGAATTATAGACATCCAGAAAGCAATCGGACCGCTTGGGTCTTTTATGATTACACCAATAAACATCATGCTGGCAATAAGTGGCAACATAATGGGCATCATAAATTGTTGGGAGTCTGCTTCACTGTCTATTGCAGATCCTACCATGGCAAACAATGCTGCATAGAATAAATAGCCTGTTAAGAAATAGAAGAAAAACGCTCCGATAATCAGAGGTATATTAATACTCTCTTCAATTGTATTCATTACAGCCAATATTTCGTTTTGCTCCTCCTGCGACTGAATCATTTCTGTTTGCCCTGCAGCCATTTCCTGTACAGTACTATCTCCACCTAACAAAGGATTAGCAATACTTATCACACTAACAGTAAGGACAATCCAAAGTACAAATTGAGTTAATCCAACAGCAGCGACACCCAATATTTTGCCCATCATTAATTGAAAAGGCCTAACTGATGAAACAAGAATCTCAACAATCTTACTTGTTTTTTCCTGCATGACCCCTCTCATTACCTGGGCTCCGTAAATAAGCATGAACATGTAAATCAAAATACCGCTGAAAGAACCAACACCCATAGCTACTGCAGCATTGCCAGATTTTTCCTTCTCTCCGGACAAATTAATTGTCTCTACATTGATGTCAGTATATAAAGAGTCGAGGGCTGTTTTACTAAAACCCATTTTTTCTATTTTAACATTTCGTACTACTTGTTCAAGTGATCGGTTTACCCCCCTAATAAGGTCTACACCTGGGGTGCTCATAGAGTAGTATTTAATCCCTTCGGGTTTATCAACATCCAACTCTTTAATATATAATAGACCATCAAAACTGCCTTTCTCAACGTTTTCCCTGGCAGATTCAATGCCTTCAGTTACAAATTCGAATTTTACACTGTTTCTATCTTCTATTTTTTCTGAAAAAATACCTGTTTCATCAATTACCTTAATCACCTTTTCTTCTGTATCAGAAACAGCAAAGTAAATAGCAACAGCGTACAAGCCACCAATAAGAAGAGGTGTTAAAAAAGTAGTAAGCAGAAAACTCTTTTTCTTTACACGGCTCACATATTCGCGAGAGAGAATTAATAATATCTTATCCATTTGACCCTCCTTCTTTTACTTTTTTAATGAAAATATCATTTACACTTGGAATCATTTCTTCAAAAACTTTTATCTCAGTTTTACTGATAAGTTCCTGCAACAGGTCATTGGCTGTATGGTTATTAGCAAGATTAATTTGTGATTCCATCAGCCCATCCTCAATGTCCTTTGAAGACTTAATATCAAACCCGGCAGATAAGCCATCTATCGGCTTGAAATGCTCAATCCTATAAGTGCCATCACGAAACTGGTTTTTTATTTCTTTTTTAGGCCCATCAAGTATTTTTTCAGCTTTATTTATCAAAGCGATATAATCACAAAGTTCCTCTACACTTTCCATTCTATGTGTAGAGAAAATCACTGTACTTCCCTTCTCACGAAGTTCAAGAATCTCGTCTTTTATAATATTAGCATTGATTGGATCAAATCCTGAGAATGGTTCATCAAGAATGATTAGCTTGGGCTCGTGCAATACAGTAGCAATAAACTGTACCTTCTGTTGCATTCCTTTTGAAAGGTCTTCTACCTTTTTATCCAACCAATCAGGTATATCCAGTTTTTTAAACCAAACTTTGATTCTTTTTATTGCCTCTGTTCTATTCAATCCTTTCAGCCTTGCAAAGTAGAGCAGATGCTCTCCCACTTTCATCTTTTTGTAGAGTCCTCTTTCTTCCGGCAAGTAACCAATAATCTCAATATGATCTTGACTTAAAGGTTTATTTTTAATACTAATTGATCCTTCATCCGCATAAATAATTTGATTAATGATGCGTAAGAAAGTAGTCTTTCCTGCACCATTTGGCCCAAGAAGCCCAAATATACTGGCATCTGGCACAGACAAATCCAACTGATTTAATGCTAAATGGTTTGAGTACCGTTTGGTAATTTTTTGTGCTGTTAGAATATCCAATTTGTTTGTTTTTGATTGCGGATGCAATCTACAAAATGAATAAGAATACGGACTAATTAAAGATAGTTATTATGCTTACCTCTTTTCTTTAAAAATGATACTGCCAAATGAAACATCCACTTCAAACTCAAGAATTTCATCGGCACCTTCAGTATAAGCAGTATTAACAAAAATATTATCTTCTTTTTCAGTAAACGACCTGGTAAGCTTTACATCACAAAGAAGAGATTTCTTTACTTTGACAATAATTGGTATATCTGATTTTGGAATAATTATCTCCAGGTTACCTGCTCCAACACTTGCTTTAACATGGCATGCTTTATCTATAGGATCAGCCATATCCAGTAACATGTTGCCAAACCCAACTTCTGCCACAATATTGTTAACATTTGCCTGGTCGATCTGACGAACAGTTACATTGCCCAGATCTACCTTAATGGCCATAGTATCCATTTCAACATAATTGGGCATGCTTGTAAGGTAACCAATATTTACATCGGCACTCCCTGTTTTAACTTTCAGATTTGACACGCTTAAACCAGCCAGATCAATAAAAGCTGTACCAATGCCATAAGTCAGATTCAGGTTATAGGGAATATCTTCTACCAGTATCACCTTCCATATGTTGTCTTCTGGTTTAGATGTGGCAAATACTTTATTAGATATGGATTGACTGAAGCTTTCATTATTCTTCTCATCCAAAGAGAGCTTCACCTGAAGATCTTTGCCCTTCTGGTTCTTGTTAAAAGTATGATTAAATTCATCGATATCTCTCGATGAATATATAGATACTGCATCCTCAGATTCCCCTATTGCAAGGTAACAAATCCCGGAAGACGCACTATAATTCAATGTGATAGACTGATAATTTTTATCATGCTCCACCCTGAAATGTTTGGTCTCCTGAGCAAAACTGAGCGTACTCCATACCATCCCGATAGCAAACGGGACCACCAATAATCCAATACACCGCATGTATTGACAAACGAGAAAGTGTGTATAGAGTTACGTTTTTAAAGAAAAAAAATCACATTTCACGAAAAATGAGTGAACTTGAAATAATTATATTAACCCATTAACCCAAATTATTCATTTTGAACAACGAATAATTGACGAATCCAAGCCGCCAGTTGACAGCCAGAATTGCAGGGCTATCCAAAGAACTCCCTCATTCTATCAAAGAATCCTTTTTCATTTCGTGCAGGTTTCGGAATAAAATTGTCTGATTCTCTCAATGATTCAAGCTTTTCTCTTTCTTCCTTTGTTAATTTTTTAGGGGTCCAGACATTGATATGTATAAGTTGATCACCCGATCCATAACCATTAATATCTTTTATTCCTTTACCTCTTAATCTTAAAATTTTACCACTTTGTGTTCCTGGTTCAACTTTAATTTTTGCTTTTCCTCCAATGGTAGGAACTTCAGCGGTAGACCCAAGAGCTGCATCTATAAAATTAAGGTAGAGGTCATACATAACATTATTGCCATCCCTTTTCAAGTCAGGATCTTCTTTCTCCTCGATTAAAATTAAAAGATCTCCAGGCATTCCTCCTCCGGGAGGTTCATTCCCTTTCCCTGCCATAGAAAGCTGCATGCCATCACCAACACCACCAGGTATATTTATTGATATTACTTCTTCTTTAGGAGCAAGCCCTGAGCTATCCACTCCGGGAGGTCTGTGATCAATCACCTGTCCTGAGCCTGAACATGCATGACAGGCACTGGAAGAAACCATTTGCCCAAGCATGGTATTCATCACTTTCTTCACCTGGCCCGCTCCATGGCATGTAGGGCAGGTCTTGAAAGTAACACCTTCTGCTGCAGACATTCGTTTGACCTTGATCTTTTTCTCAATGCCATTAGCAATTTCTTCAAGTGTAAGTGAGATTTTGATCCTCAGATTAGATCCTTTTCTAACCCTTCGGCCTCCACCGCCTCCTCCAAAGAAGCTTTCAAAAGGATTATGCCCACCGAAAATATCTCCGAAATTGGAGAAGATATCTTCCATGCTCATTCCACCTCCACCAAAACCACCGGCACCGCCAACACCCTGATGACCGAACTGGTCGTAACGCTGACGTTTTTGCTGATCACTCAGTACCTCGTAAGCTTCTGCAGCTTCCTTGAAATTCTCTTCTGCTTCTTTATTATCAGGATTTTTATCCGGATGATATTTGATGGCCATCTTCCGATAAGCCTTCTTTATCTCGTCTGTAGAAGCTGATTTGCTTACACCCAGTACTTCGTAATAATCTCTTTTAGCCATCTCTTTATGAACCAATCACCACTTTAGCATGCCTGATTACCTTCTCGCCAAGAAAATAACCATTTTCAATGGTGTCAACTATTTTTCCTTTTAACTTCTTTTTTGGTGCCGGAATCTGAGTAACAGCATCATGTAACTCGGTATCGAAATCGGTTCCTTCTTTAGTATCCATCAATTTTAGGCCCTCATTCACCAGAGTTTTTACAAACTTATCTGAGATAAGCTTTATCCCTTCTATTATTTCTTTAGCCTCAGAGCTATCAAATGACTGTTCCGCCC
>JBDLIU010000119.1:0-12620 GCA_039714715.1 Bacteroidota bacterium | reverse complement strand
ACCTAATTCAACTCCCCCACCAACCTTTCCATTACCTCCGAAGCCTTGCCCTGCAGGAAGACATCCGAAATAGAAGTGTAGTTAGAGGGCTCAATATTTATTTCAATAATTTTCTTGCCCATTTTTTGAGCTTCGAAAGGGATCAGTGAAGCCGGCATAATTTCGCCACTGGTCCCAATCAGGATAAAAACATCGGCCCGGTGGATCTCGGCAAAAGAATTGGAGTTGGCAGGCTCCGGTATTCCCTCCCCGAAAAAGATAAAATCAGGTTTCAATACAGAATCGCACTGCGGACATCTTGGTGGTAAGGTCTTTAAATCAAACTCTTTTACAGGCATCCTGTTGTTACATCGCTGACATATCAATTGCCTTGAATTACCATGAAATTCATACACTTCTCTGCTGCCGGCATCAAAATGCAGGTTATCGATATTCTGAGTGATAATAGATTGCAATTGCCCATCTTGCTCCATCCTTGCCAGCGAGGTATGAGCACCATTCGGCTTTGCCTGACCAAAATAATCGTAAAAAATCTCCTTGATCAATACCCATGATTCATTTGGGTTCATCTTAAAATAGTTAATATCCAGGAAAATGGGGTCATATTTACTCCATAAACCACCTTCACCACGAAAAGGAGGAATACCGCTCTCTACAGATATCCCCGCACCGGTAAAAGCCACAGTTCGATTAGATTCCCTGATTAACTCTGCAGCAAGTTTTATGTCGTCTGAATTCATATTACAGTTAAATATAATTCACCTAAAAAATCTAAGTTAAATTTACCTATTTCTTCTTAATTTTTCTGATAGTAAATAATTAGTTAAATCGGTCAACCTTATTTAGGGATTAACAGATGGGCACTAAGAACTAAGAACTAAGAACCAAGAACTAAGAACTAAGAACCAAGAACCAAGAACTAAGAACTAAGAACTAAGAACTAAGAACTAAGAACTAAGAACCAATAACTTGCAGTGAGCGTAGCCGAACTGCTATTCAAACAACTCCGTCTGCTTGCTGGCCTCCGACACCATCGTTTTCTTTAATGAATTCAGGGCCTTACTCTTGGTGCAGAAGGCAATCTGGTAATATGGCACCAACACCTCTTCAAGGTTATATTTATGCAGCGTACCGGTTACATTATAGCCCAGGTGCCGGATTTGCTCCTGGTAAGCTTTGATTACCAGAAGGAAGAAGGAGGTGTCACTTTTCAGCTCCGTGGATTCCGCCAAACGTGCCCAGGCAGTGCCAAAATAGGCGTTCATCGATTCCCGCTCCTCTTCCAGGTAGAAATTATAATTGTAATAAGCTGTATGGAGGTAGGAGTTAACCAGGATAAAGTCAACGTCCATGGCCGACAACATCTCAATAGTTTCGAAATTCACATCGAAAGATTGCACATCTATAATGCATAAGATAGCAGTCTGGGCCTTGTTGATTTTTTCAGGTAGATAAGGGGGTAATTTCTCAATGGTTTCATTGATATCTCCTTCGATTATGATAGACTGATGTTGAGGATAATCTCTCCCTACACGAACTTTTAATGCACTGGCATAATCAGGATTCTTCTCACAAAAGATATACCGCTGAAATGTTTCTGCCATTCCCAGGATTTCAAGTGGTGTGCCGGGCACTTCAATATTATTATTAAACTGAACAACACCTGGCCCGGAGCCAACATAGACCAACATTTTTGTCTTATTGCGCAGGTCGAAACGCTTGTGGTAAGCTTTTATGTAGCTTTGGATTATTTTAAGTTTATTAAAATACCAATTCTCTGCTTTCAGGATTGGGAATCCATCATTCTTCGAAGAATTAGCCTTTGTTGCCCTTTTCTTTCTCATTAATAACTAATGAAGGTTTGTCAAATTTATACTTTTTACTTGTATAATTTTAACCTGTTCAGAAAATTTTAATTATCAAAAATAGAGGAATATACATTAATCTTTGATTTACAATTGCTTAAGTTTCCCTTTTGAAGTATCAGTTGAATAAGCCGTAAAATAGATCAATCTAATCCTCATTTTAGCCATGGAATTATGCCTGAAATCCTGCTCACTGTCGTAACTTGCAAGATTATTTTTTGCAAATGAACTACCTGGAAGAATTAAATGAGCCTCAGCAAGAGGGAGTGTTGAAGACGGAAGGACCTACCATGATAATTGCAGGTGCGGGATCTGGTAAAACGAGGGTGCTAACCTATCGGATTGCACATCTTATTTTATCAAAAAATGTAGACCCCTTTAATATCCTGGCACTCACTTTCACCAATAAGGCAGCCGGAGAAATGCGGGAAAGGATCGAGGCAGTAGTAGGAGCTGAAGCCCGTAATATCTGGATGGGAACATTTCATTCCGTATTTGCACGTATTCTCAGGTCAGAAGCACACGTGCTGGGGTACCCGAGCAATTTTACAATATACGATACAGACGATTCGAAAACATTGATCAAGGCAATCGTGAAGGAAAAGAACCTAGACGATAAGCTCTATAAGCCTAATGTTGTTTTTAATCGTATATCAGGAGCTAAGAACAGGTTGATATCCTGGCAGGAATATAACAGCAACTCCGCTTACAAATCTGATGATGAGCAGGCACTCAGACCGGAGATTGGGGCCATTTATAAAGCGTATGCTTTGCGATGCCACAAGGCCGGAGCGATGGATTTCGATGACTTGCTGTTCAATACCAATGTATTATTCAGAGATCACCTTGAAATTCTTAATAAGTACCAGCATCGTTTTCATCATGTGCTGGTAGATGAGTTTCAGGATACCAACGTCTCCCAGTATCTGATAACTAAGAAACTATCGGCTGTTAACCAGAATATCTGTGTGGTGGGTGATGATGCCCAGAGCATCTATGCATTTCGTGGCGCTGATATACAGAATATCCTGAATTTTGAAAAAGATTTCCCGGAGCTTCATGTGATTAAGCTTGAACAGAATTATCGTTCTACACAGACAATCGTTGATGCGGCCAATGCAGTGATCAGCAATAATCAGGCACAGCTTACAAAACAGGTCTGGACATCCAACCAGGAGGGTGAGAAAATTGAGCTCATTAAATGCGCTTCCGACAACGAAGAAGGAAAACTGGTTGCCTCTTCAATTTTTGAAGAGAAAATGCAGCACCAGATCAGAAATAGTGAGTGTGCCGTGCTGTATCGGACCAACAGCCAGTCGAGGGCCATTGAAGAAGCTTTAAGAAGGATCAACCTTAAGTATAAGGTGGTTGGAGGTGTGTCTTTTTATCAAAGGAAAGAGATAAAAGACATGCTGGCCTACGTGCGTTTTACTGTAAATCATAATGATGAAGCATCCCTGAAGCGTATAATCAACCTTCCCAAACGTGGCATAGGAGATACCACAGTGAATAAACTCATTGTTAATGCAGATGAGACCGGCCGGCCTATATGGGATGTGTTACAAGCCGCTAATGAGGTGGTTCCGGGCAGAGCTGCCAATGCTATTGCTGATTTCGTAGCCATGATCAAACGCTTCAAGATTGAGGTGGATAAAAATGATGCCTATGATGCAGCATCGGCCATCGCCAAAGGATCAGGATTGCTGCGCGATCTTTATAATGATAAAACAATCGAAGGGCTTAGCAGGTATGAAAACCTGCAGGAGCTGCTGAATGCCATAAAAGAATTTGTTGAGTCGGACGAAGTGAAACTTTCCGGTGCCGATGAACAGGATAAGTCATTGAATGCTTTTCTGCAGGAGGTTACCCTGCTTACGGGTGTGGATAGTAGCGATGATGATGAAGATGATAATGATAGAGTCACCCTCATGACAATCCACATGGCCAAAGGACTTGAGTTCAGGCATGTATACATTGTGGGTATGGAAGAAGACCTGTTCCCTTCTCAGATGATGCTCAGCTCAAGGGCCGACCTGGAAGAAGAAAGACGCCTCTTCTATGTTGCTATCACAAGGGCTCAGGAAAAACTGTTTTTGTCTTATGCGTTAAGTCGTTATAGATTCGGAAGACTTAAATCCTGTGAGCCCAGCAGATTCCTGGAGGAGGTTGACTCAAGATTCATAAAAGAAAACTCGAAGCATCGTGGCACCCGGATCAGACCCGCATCAAGCATGAGATCAAATACCGGAGGCGCTGTGACAAACATAAAAAAAGGCATGAATGCTAATACCAGGCCTGCACCTCAGCATAAGCCATCTCCGGATTTCCAGCCAAGCGACACCTCAAACCTGGAAAAAGGCATGAAGGTGGAACACCCGAAATTTGGATATGGCAAAGTTGCCTCCCTTGAAAGCAATGGTACGAATAGAAAAGCGAAAGTGATCTTCGACAACTTTGGGGAGAAGACTTTATTACTTAGCTTTGCGAAACTTAAAATACATTCATAGTCAAGCATATGTACGATTACAATACATCACGCGAAATGCTAAAGCTTCGCGAATTTGGGAGGAACATTCAGAAATTGGCACAATATCTGAAAACAATTGAGTCTAAGGAGGAAAGAAACAAATATGCTAACGCATTGGTTGAGCTGATGAAACAGATTGTCCCCTCAGCTAAATCAAACCAGGAGAGCAACCAGATATTATGGGATGAGCTCCATATACTTACTGATTATGATCTGGATGTGGATAGCCCTTATCCAAAACCGGAAGCACACGTAGATAGAAAGCCGGAAAGTGTTGGTTACAGCGAGGGTAGTATTAAGTTCAGACACTATGGTCATAATATTGAGTTAATGATTGAGATGGCTCTGAAAATCGAGGATAAGGAACAGCAGGAGGCCGCTGTTTTTCATATCGCACGGCTTATGAAAAGTTTCCATGTAACCTGGAATAATGAGACTCCGGATAATACGGTGATTGCTAAATCCATATTGGCTTTGTCAGACGGTGAATTAAAGTTAAATTTGGAGAAAGCAGCGGAGTTAGATCTGCTGGAGCCACTTTATAAAGATAAACCCAGGCCTTCTGGTAAACCATCTGGCAAAGGTAAATCGCAGGGCCGCAGACGTAGAAAGTAAATGACAACCTTCAGGATTCAGGGCGGTGCTCGTCTGGCCGGGGAAATAGAACCCCAGGGAGCCAAGAACGAAGCACTCCAAATTGTTTGTGCCGTATTATTAACGGACCAACCCGTAACAATCAATAAAATCCCCAATATCAGGGATGTGAATAAGTTGATCGACCTGTTAGCGTCAATGGGCGTTAAGGTTGATAAACTGGGCGCTGAGAGCTATCGTTTTCAGGCTGATGATATTAATGTTAATTACCTCGAAACTCAGGAGTATAGTGAAAAAGCGAGTGGATTAAGAGGCTCTATCATGATATTGGGCCCTCTGTTAGCACGTTTTGGAGGTGCTAAAATCCCTAAACCGGGTGGTGACAAGATCGGTAGAAGAAGACTGGATACACATTTTTTAGGTTTCCAGGAACTGGGAGCGAAATTCAACTATAATCCCAAAGATGGTTTCTACCATATCGATGCTTCGAAGCTGAAGGGAAAATATATGTTGCTCGATGAGGCATCTGTAACAGGTACTGCCAATGTGCTTATGACAGCCGTGCTGGCAGAAGGAGAAACCGTAATTTACAATGCTGCATGTGAGCCATATCTTCAGCAGTTGAGCAAGATGCTCAACAGGATGGGCGCAAAAATATCAGGTGTGGGATCGAATATGCTTACCATTCAGGGTGTTGATAAGCTGGGAGGCACAGATCACACCATGCTGCCTGATATGATTGAGGTAGGAAGCTTTATCGGTATGGCAGCCCTTACGCAATCTACCGTAACTATAAAGAACACTTCGGTAGAGAACCTGGGCATTATCCCATCTGTTTTCCAAAAAATGGGACAACGTCTTGAGATAAAAGGGAATGACATTATAGTGCCGGCTCAGGATGAGTACGAGATCGAATCGTTTATCGATGGCTCTATTATGACCATTGCCGATGCACCATGGCCGGGATTTACCCCCGATTTGCTCAGTATTGTGCTGGTGATGGCTACGCAGGCGAAAGGCACCGTGCTTATTCATCAGAAAATGTTTGAAAGCAGGCTATTCTTCGTTGATAAGCTGATTGACATGGGAGCCCAGATTATACTTTGTGATCCGCATAGAGCTACAGTGATAGGCCATAACCGTCAATCACCTTTGCACGGCATTAAAATGACATCACCGGATATCAGGGCAGGGGTGGCCCTCTTGCTGGCCGCACTTTCGGCAGAAGGAGAAAGTACCATCTTTAATGTTGAGCAGATAGATCGCGGTTACCAGAATATCGATCAACGCCTCAATGCGCTTGGTGCGCAGATAGAAAGGATGTAAGCGCAAAGGTGTAAATATGCTAAAGTTTATAAGCCCCAAAGGGTCAGACGATCAAGCATCAAGCTTGATGTCAGACTGTGATCTTAGCGTCATCAGGCGACAGATTGTAGCCCTGGGTGAACTGAGCGCTTGACCTGAGCGAAGTCGAAGGTTAGCGAAGGAAACCCAGGGTGGTTTGATAAGAAGTATATTGAGCGCTGTAAGTGCGGTATATTAAGTCAGAAGACCGAAGTCGGGAGAATGTTTATTGGCTTACGTTGCCTCCTGGCCCTCCGCCAAAGGCCGGACAGGCCTGAAGGGATCACAACCCCATTGAAAGTGGCCAGTTTATCGGTGTGGAGACTATTTGCTATTATTCATTCTCCCGATTTCAGACTCCGCTCTCCTCGTCTAGTATCTATTGTCTCAACCTTAAGTGAGCCTGCCTGCCAGTTTACCCGGCTATGGAGGGCAGGCACGGCTACACTCTACTTCTGGTTCTATCGTCTATATTTCTTAAATTAGCACCTATGAACTTCATAATCAGACTCATCCTGAATGCTGTAGCCATTCTAATTACAGCTAAACTATTACCGGGCGTAGAGGTTGATGGCTTCCTGGCAGCTTTCATCCTGGCCGTAGTACTGGCAATCCTGAATGCCATTCTAAAGCCGATATTAATAATCCTTACCATTCCTGCTACGGTAGTCACTTTAGGCCTGTTCCTCATTGTGATCAATGCCGGGATCTTATTGCTGGCCGACTATTTTGTTGAAGGAACAAACATAGATGGATTCTGGTGGGCAGTTCTGTTTGGATTAATAGTGAGTATCCTGAACGCTATACTCTATGGTTTGGCAAAAGATAAAAAATAATTAATCTGGAATATATACTATGATAGCACTTGTGGGAGGATGTCCACGAATAGCGCGGTTGCATAATCTATTAAGTACTATATTTTTGGAAGGATGATAGACTTTTAAATTATAAACAGATGAAGAAGCTTGTAATTATATTAATTCTAACCTTAGTTGTAAACTCAACAAATGCCCAATCTCTCCCAATCTTCACAGACCAGCTCTTACAGCCCTCCAAAGATCAACCCTACAAGAACTTTATAGCTTATGAAATTGACAATTTGCTGTTCTATAATGGCGATGGAAAAGAAAGTAAATTCTTCTATATCGTTGATAAGGCTAAAGGAGCACGAATCTTCGAATTCGATGAAAAGGATTCGAAAGCCAGACGTTATGCACCCAGGTTTTTCAGAGCAGAAGGCGTAGATGACATAACTATTATCTGTGTAAGCCTTGAGCATAATTACAGCTGGGGCACCCACATATTTATTGTGGAGAAGGGTAAGGTTTACCATGCCGGCTATATAGGTTATGGTGCAGATAATTTCAATTTCTCTATGCTGGCCCTTTATTGCCAGTTCGAAAAACATGAAGATCACTACATTATGTTCTTCCAGGAAGAAGTGAAAATTATCAACTATGCTACTGAAAAACTCATCTCAGGGAAAGACCTGGAGTTTAAAGTCATCAAAGACAAAATTACTAGATTAAAGTGATGGAAGTCTGAAGGTAATCCTGGCTGCCAATTTTTCTAAATTGAGTGTTCACATTGAGCAAGAGCTTAAGATATCGCACTTACAGCGCTTGGTATATTTCTTTATCAAAACACCCTGCGCTAGCCCGCCAAAGGGCAGGCGCACAGGGCTATTATGCTGCCGCCCACTTCGGGGCTTATAATACATGTCTATTGTCTAGCGTCTATCGTCTAACATCTCCTAAGTATACACCGAATAAACCTCTTTCTTCTTCTTAAATAAACTACCAAACAGTTTACCTGTCAGGGCACTGAACCCACCAGCCAGACCTCCGATAAGGGAAGAGACAATCATCAGCATAAAAGGAGAGCTTAGCTTAAAGATGGCACTGACCTTCTCACTTAATAATGATTCGTTCGCAGCATCCAATAGATAAATCTGGATAAACCAAAGGATAGAAACGGCTAGAAAACCGGCTATAAATGATGGAAATCCCTTGATTCTGAAAATCAACCCACCCAGAAAGGCAGCAATAAATACACCCCACCAGGGTAAAATGTACTGCCCTAAGAAAACCAGTATGCCTGTTATTATAATTTGCGCTATAAATTTCATTTTTCTGAAGGGTTTAAAGTTTGTTTAACCAAAGGTTTTTTGATCTCACCGGAGGAGTTCTCTAATTGCAACTTCATATACTCTCCCTCAACCCAGGAATCAATGTAGTTATCATAATACCTGCTACCCGGATTACCCGATTGCCCACCGGGGTAAATGCCATATGCTTTAGGCCCCGAGGGATCCAGCTCCACAATCATTCTCCATGATGGCCCATGATTAGCTTTCATGGCATTAACCGTTTCGCCATTGCCGCCAATAGAAAGATTGTACCTTCCAAATGGCTCAATCCTTAATAGATGCCTCACATACGAGTCTTTAAAGTTTGACCATTCCAACTCATCCCTGTTATTCTCTGCCAAATCTGCCATTTCCTCAGCCATTTGCCTGAATGATCGGATCAACAGGATCTCAGCATCCTCTTTTTCAGCAGTAGTGTCAATATCGAAAAGTTCAAAATCCGGATTTCCTTTTATCAGCTTTATTGTTGTGTAGGTAGTAGGATAGGGCACAGCAACTTCACCATTAATCATCTCATCCCAAATCATTGGATACAAGATTTTCCACCACTTTTCATAGTAACTCGCACCAACAGAGGTTACATTGCTCATATAATCCCAACCGGAAAGCTGATTAAAAGCCTCTCTTTCCGTTGCATTCATCTCAATGCTGTCCAGTGCTGTTAAGAAAACAGGTATACTTTCTGCTGCTTTCAGGTTATAATAATCATTCTGAAGGTCCATCATCGTCTGGATGGTTACAACCTCTGTCTCTCTCAGCACATTATTGATCCGCCTGTTTCGATAGTTTGCATAACTCGAAGCATACACATAGTAGGGGTAAGTGCTATCAGCAGGATATTGATTAGCAGATGATACAAATCCCCTTTCAGGATTCCTGTACATTACATTATGCTCATTGGGGATAAATGTCCAGTCATGTTGGGTGGTGGTACCATCCAACAGGAACTTCCCCTCTTCATACCTTTTGTTCGGAAATTTCCCCTGAACGCGCATCGCTATATCTCCTTTTACTGAGGCGAATGCGAAATTTTGCGCAGGTGCCAGCCAATAATTAAGAGCCTCCGTGTAGTCATCATAATTCTTAGCCCTGTTAAGTTCATAAAGAGCTCTCATTTCCTCAGAAGGATCATGAGTTATCCAGCGGAAGGCATAGTATTTTTTCTCTGAATCCGGATGAAATTTATCATCGTACATCACAGGACCAAAATGTGTGTAATAAACAGTATCATAAAAGCTCTCCTCTCCTCTGATCTTGATCTCTTCAATCTTCATTTCAGATTTCACCCATTCATCATCCAGCATGTATTCAGACTTGTCATCACTCTTGAATTGTATCTTGTACCAGTCAACCAGGTCACGCTTCGCATTGGTAACACCCCAGGCGATTGAGTCATTATATCCAATAACTACATTGGGCGCACCCGGTAAGGTTCCTCCAAGCACATTCACATCCGGACTATTAAGATGGGCCACATACCATAAGGAGGGCAGATTCAATCCCAGGTGCGGATCATTACTTAAAATAGCATTACCCGAAGCCGTTTTTGATGAATCCACTGCCCAGTTATTGCTTCCATTATACGGATTTGGCCCTTCGATCAGGTCTCGATTAATGACCTCAGCAATTCTATTATCATTGATCGAATCAAGTACTACAGGTTCAAAATCCCACTGTCCGGGTTTTTCAACAACAGGATCTGCGGAGTCTTCCATATCAGGATAAAGGATATCAAAAACTTCACGTCCAAAAATTATTAAGGCATTAGTATTTTGAAGGTCACGCTCTCTACCGTTCAGGTTATTAGCCATGTATTTAAGCAATAACCCCGACTTCAGAGGTGTCCAGGCCTCCGGCTGGTAGTCCAGTAATTTGTATTCAAGAGGTAAGTTAGCATCGGTAAGGGAATTGATATAAGCATTTACACCATCAGCATAAGCTTCTACTTCCTCTTTAATGATCTCGTTTTTCATCATTTCTTTTACTGCAATTTCGGCAGCAAATACCATCCCTTTCCTTCTTGCGGTTCTGTCAAAGTCCATGGCTTGATTGCCTATAATTTCCGAGATACGTCCTGCTGCAGCATGCGTTTGAAACTCCATCTGCCATAGACGGTTAGTAGCTGTAATGTAACCCTGGGCATAGTACAGGTCATGATTATTCTTCGCATAGATATGAGGAATAAGATGCTCATCATAAACCACATCAACAGGTTCATTCAGACCTTCCAGGTCTAAACTTTCACCGGGAAGCATATCCTGAGGCTCAGCCTGCTGCCAGAAACCTGTGGTTGGGTTTAGGAATTTTCCAAGAGGAGGCGCAGGATCAATCTTGGTATTCAAAGCATAGAATAATCCAACTGTAATTGCCAACGATACAATAAACTTAAAGAATTTCATGCAATCATAATTTGATGCCGAATGTATCACTTTTTTAAGAATTTGGCAATGTAAATTTTCTTTTTGGAGTTACCCCATTTTTATACATCCCGTACCTATGGCACGGAATCACGTTCTTAATCAAATTTCTACCCATATTCAATCCATACTGGATTGATGCCTCAAGACAGGATATTGTAAAATGTCCCGTCAGGGACTATATATAGGTAGAAAATCAATAATATGTACAAACCGTGACATAGGTACGGAATATAATTTCTGGGCGCAGGAACTAATTCGAATATTTTTTTCAAAAAATTTCTTTATATCATTTTTACAATAAAAAAGACTGGACACCTAAAAGAACCCACCACTGCCCTCAGCCAGTAGGCGGACAAGCTCTAACCGCCTCAAGGGGGAATCCACCAGACATGTTGGCTGAAGCCATTTGAGTGTATTTGTTCTAAAACTTGAAATTTCCGATACTTGAAGTAAGATGAAAACAGCAGATAACATACGAAATAGTCTCATTGATAAAATTCTTGCAATTCAGAATACAGATTTCTTGAAAGCACTTGATAATTTAGTTTCCACTTCTGCACAGACTGACACTGTAAGCATAACAAAAGAGCAAAGAGAAATGCTTGGAATGAGTGAAAATGATATTTCTACTGGTCGACTCATATCACAGAATAAATTAGATATGAAGGATAACGAATGGTTAAGAAGGAAATAGTCTGGACGAAAACTGCTGCTCCTTGACCCTCCGCCAAAGGTCGGACAGGACTGAAGGGATCCCAACACACAAATTATTTATAAGTAATAATAATGGCCTTGAGCAAAATGCGTTAAGAAGCAATCTGAACGAAATGATCAAAAAATCTATATTGTTTGAGTCCCGCAAGGCGGGAGGAGTTTATAGATTTTCAGTGGAGTGAGGATTGGTTTAGCAAATTTTGCTCACAGCCTTGATTTTTTCTTTGTTTCGTTTCTTTTGTATCAAGACAAAAGAAATGAAAGAGCAAAGGGATATATATTTGCACAAAATTCCTTTTATGCTTAAAAAGAAGTGGCTAGTTTTTTACACCAAAAGCAGAAATGAAAAATCTGCTTACAAAAACCTCCTGAAATTCGGTTTCGAACCCTACCTGCCATTACAAAAAGTACTTCGCCAGTGGAGCGACAGAAAGAAAAAGGTAGAACTACCCCTCTTTAACTCCTACATCTTTGTGCGTGACCACGAATCCAGAATTCCCGATATTCTCCAGATCCCGGGCGTTAGCTGGAATATCCGCCATAACCAAAAGCCGGCCGTATTAAGAGACAAGGAACTGGACACCATCAAACGATTTATCGAATCGGGCCTCACCATAGAAATTGGCTCTGTAGAAGACCTAGAAAAAGGCGACCAGGTAAAAATCATGGACGGACCCCTCAGAGGTGCCATCGGCTACCTCAGCGGTGAGTACAACGAACAAAAATTCACCATCGAAATCGAATCCATCGACCAGGTAATGAAGGTAAGTATTGATAAGCGGCTACTTAAAAAACTATAATTGCCTGCCCGCACCTCTCGGTCCCCGCTAGCTAGCGGGGAAGCCAGCAGCACAATAGCCAGATCTTAGCGTAGCAACCTACCGCACTACTAGCCCCAACGGGTCAGACGAACAAGCCATGTCTGACTAGCCCCAACGGGGCGAAAGATGGTAGCCATGGGCGGCAGCCCATGGTGGTCAATGACTCGTCCCGAAAAAAGTTTACAG
>JBDLIU010000118.1:0-12784 GCA_039714715.1 Bacteroidota bacterium | reverse complement strand
CGCTTTAGGATCAGTGGCCAACACTGTTCCTGTACCAACCGCCAGGGCTCCCGCACCGGCAGTTAGCATGTTCTTGATAAAGCGTCTTCTTTCAGGTTTTCCGCTTTTATTATTCATGTTATCTAATTTTCAAGTATCACGTATTGAAATTGGCTGTCGAGTTTCAATGGATATCTCTGAAGAATTATATCTAACATATTCTTAGCTTCTTGTCAAGCTATAAAAAATGGTTGTTCACTTTTTAAAAATCATTTAAAATATTCACTCTATGATATATTTGCGCAATCGGGTGTATGATCACCAATTATCGTTGTCAAAAGTAAAATTTAGGATACTAAAATGGTTTGAGTGTAGTATGATTTTTATCAATTTTATAATGATATGTATCAATCAAAACTAGTAACTTTTAAAGAGTTCTCGCATTAATAATTATTTGGAATTACTTAAGGTTGCAGAGTCTTTTAATTATTTACAATGGAGAATGAAATTAGTTTTGCTGTTATAGCAGGAACAATTACAATTACTGCTGCATTATTAGCGTATTCAATAGCTGTTATTACTGAACAAATTAAGAAGAAAGCAAATCGCTTTATACTTACATTTATAACATTAGGGTTAATACTGGATGTTACTGCAACTTCCTTTATGATTTACGGATCTTCAATCTCTACAATTACTATTCATGGGGCACTTGGGTATTCAGCATTACTGGGAATGGCAATTGATGTGACTCTAATATGGAAAAACTATTTAAAGTATGGTGAAAATATCAAGAATTCAATTCACAGGTATTCACTAATTGCCTATTTATGGTGGGTAACAGCATTTATTACCGGAGGTATGCTTGTTGCCTTCTCACACTAATTATCAACACCCTGAAAGAAACCTACATTAATTAATCTGAGTTCGACACAAGAGACCAACAAAAAACGTTAACCCGTCACTCAGAGGGCTATTCATTGGAGCGAAGCGAAATTAATAGACCGTGGAGTCCCCATATTGGGAAGCCTCTGAATGACGGGTTTTGTTGTGTTTTAGTTTTTGTTATATCGAACTGACGTTAATTAGAATACTTAAAATCAGACCTTATCAGGATTCATGATGATACTGTCTAAATCTGCATCTTCCATTCCATGAATTATGATTTTCTCATTGTCCTTGTCCCAGTGAACTCTTTTGCCTGTTTTATATGATAAAGTAGCCATATGTGCTGATATTGCCTCTTCAAATCCTTCCTGAATACCACAGCTTACTTTTTGGCCATTTCTAATTCCATTAATCCATTCACGAATATGAAGGTGAGTGCTATCTACCTGCCGACCATCACGATGTGTGTAAAGTAATCCTTTCTGAGCAAAATACTTAGAAGTAGCTGATGTCACTGCATCAACTCCTTTAAATCGAGGATCATAGGAATACATAGGAGAACTAGTTTCAATTACCTTTTTCTCAAGCATATCCTTATATCGTGTAGAGTTATGATCAGGATAGATCGTTAATACCTCACCAAACTCTAACGTTGCATCATGGCCCATCATTTTTGTTGGACGCCAATGCTGGTTACCCAGGGTTGCACTATACAGGAATGTCATTCCTTTTTCTTTACCTTTTTCCTGGCTTGACCCGGTAGAAAAATCTGGGTACTCCATGGCTACCTGCATTACATCAGGTACTTCACGGTTATCTCTGTGTGTGTAAATTCCTCCTGAAGTCATTACCGAATCAGGAATACCCATTTTAAGCACACTGTTTACCCCGTCATAATCATGGGGTAGAAGATCTCCTGAAAGTCCGGTACCATACGCCCAGTACTTTCGCCATCTAAATAAATGCTCTGGATTGAAAGGAATATCCTTTGCACTTCCCAGGAATTGCTTCCAGTCAACATTAGAGGCATTAGCCTTATCATTGATCCAATACTGCCAGGCACCACCATCATCGTTTCGATTAGTACAGGCTTCAATAAGAGAAACATGGCCTAAAACGTTCTTATCAATAATATCCATAGCAGTTAAGAAGCTCTCTGTCTGCCTGTGCTGGTGACCAAGTTGAAAAACTACATCATTATTTTCCAACACTGCATTCCTCAACTCAAAGGTTTCTTCCACTTTGTGTGTCATGCACTTTTCTACATAGACATGTTTCCCGGCTCTTATAGCCTCTGTGGCAATAGGGGCGTGCCAGTGGTCAGGAGTGGCTATAATAACAGCATCTACATTCGGGTCGTTTAACAATTCCCGGTAATTTCTATATTCTTTTGGCTTTTCTCCGATGGTTGCATTTACAGTATTGCTGGCTATAGCAGTATGCTCATCAAATACATCACAAACAGCAGTGAATTTTATATTTAGGCTTTCCTGGTTAAGGTATGTCTCCAGTCTTTTGTCAAGCGAATTTTTATTGTTTGCTTCTTCGATTTTTTTAAGCCATTCCGGATCTGCATACCCTGCTGCTCTCATCAGGTGTCTGCCACGACCTCCTGCACCAACAATACCTAATCTAATCACATCTCCAGACATCGATCCCGTTTGTGTAGGCGATTTAGCTTTGATATTTAGTTCTGTAAGTATTTTCTTTTTAATCTTCTCATCATCGCTTTTCTTCCTAAATATTCCCCAGCCAAATACCCCTAGTAATGGCAACGATGCAAATCCTTTAAGTAAATCCCGTCTTTTCATATATAATTAAAATGCTATTAATGTTTTACAAAAAATCTGTCCAACCCGATAATATGGCTGGTTGGAAAGTATAATAGAACAAGCATGGCACATGCTTCTATCAGGTTCTTATTAACAAAAAGGTAACTACCTTCTACCGGAATTGGACCTGTAGCAAATAATGGAGGGTGAGCCACATAGTAAAACAATAAAAGTACTACACCTCCTATCAATGCATACCTGCTTAATAAACCCAGGATCAGGCCAATACCTATCAGCGCCAATCCCCACTGGTTGGTAAGGTCAACCACAGACATCATCGTCTCGTTGTCGGCCATCCTGTTAAAAATGCCACTAAATAACCAGTCTGTTGACGCAAGATAGTTTTTAGCAGTCCATGCCGGATTAGCTATTTTGACTATACCTTCATATAAAAAATGCCAACCTATCAACCATCTTAATAAAACCAGGAAACTAAGCTGGTTGTTTGAGTAACTAATTCTATTTACCATTAAATCTTAAATTGTATTAAATGTTTTTTCAAGTAATCTTTTAGCTGCCTTAATACCTTCTACTTCTGACATTATTTTGCCTTCGTATTCTATTCCAATATACCCTTTGTAACCTGCCTTTTTAACAATTTTCATGATCCTTAAAAAGTCGATATTTGTTTCAACACCCGATTCATCAAAATCATAACATTTTGCACTTACGGCTTTGGCATAGGGCATTAGCTTCTTCATTCCTTTATAGCGATCATAGGTAATATTCTCTTTTCTATCAATTGTAAAGTTCCCGAAATCAGGCAGTGTTCCACAATTAGGAAGCCCCACATCTTTGATAACTGTGGAGAGCCACTTGCCATCCGAAGAATAACCTCCATGATTCTCGACAATGACATTTATATCATAATCTTTTGCATAGGTAGACAGTGAGTGTAAGCTCTCTGTCACTCTCTTTGCAACTTCTTCTCTGGTCCCCTGACCTCCTGCATTCACCCGAATGGAATGACAACCAAGGAATTGTGCAGCTTCAACCCACTTGTAATGATTTTCAATAGCCTGTTGTCTTGCTTTTTTATCTGAGTCTCCGAGCTTACCCTCCTTGTCAATCATAATTAACACATTGTCCATCCCCTCATCTGCTACTCTCATATTCAGTTCTTTCAGATAGGCTTTATCCTTTGCTTTATCAAAAAAGAACTGGTTAACATATTCTACAGCATTAATACCGAAAGTGCGCTTTGTGAATGCAGGGAATTCGATATTCTTAAGATCACCGGCCTTTAGCATTTTATGAAGTGACCATTCAGCAAGCGAGATTTTATACATCTGATTTTCTTCGAATAATAAGCTTGAATGTGCTAACAATTTAGGAGCAATTGTAGTACCCAATGCAGCTAATGCACTCGACCTGATAAATTTCCTTCTGGATTTTGTTATTCTATTCATAATTCAAACTAATAAGCGCCATAAATTATCGCGTTAAGGTTCAATACCCCCCTTTAGAAAAATTATATAATTAAATGCATAATTATTTATATAATTAATTATATAAATTATAACACCTTAATTTTAATATTCCTAAACCATACATCATCACCATGATCCTGCAGCCCAATGAAACCTTCAGAAGCCACATCTGCCCAGTTTTCATTCAATCCCGGAAACTTACTTCCTGCTACTTTTTCATTCCATTCCGGAGTCCATAAATGATATTCAAGAACGGTTTCACCATTCTGGATATGCCATACAGAGCCTTTGTATACCTTAATTTCGACACTATTCCACTCACCAAATGGTTTAGCATTCTGAGGAACGGCCGGATAAAGATCGTAAAGGGCACCTGCCTGCCTGTTGCCATCAATCCCTGCTTGCGCATCCGGATGATTTGCATTATCGAGAACTTGCATTTCCGGTGCAGTTTTCCAAATATAATTGAGTTCATCACTTTCCTGACCCAGGTAGAAAATTCCTGAATTACCTCCTTCTGAGATTTTCCATTCCAGTTTCAGGTGGAAATTACCATACTTCTTAGCACCATAAATAATATCCCCTCTTTCTTTCCCACCGGCTTCACCACGACCAGAACCAGGGCAATGTATAGTACCATCTTCAGTAATTATCCATCCATTAGGAAAAGTTTCTTTCCCATAATTACGCCAGCCTTCCGCTGACTTGCCATCGAAAAGCAATACCCAGCCATCATCAATTTCAGCTTTTGATAAAGTGTTAAGCACGGTAGATTCCATTTTCACTTTCTCCTTTGAGCTTGAGCTATCTTGTTTATATGTTGTCTTGCAACCTCCAAAAACAATAATGAGTGACACTATTAAAAACAATTGTATTTTCATCTTTCTTTATTTAGTTATAGGATAGTTTTAATCTATTTGGGCATATCCGGTAAGCTCCAGCCTTCACGGTAATTATGTTTAATTAATTCTGAAGCATAGTCGATAGCATTAACCGGATCAGTCCATTCTTTATCAAATGTTGGGTGACCATCATGAATTCTGAACCCATCCTTTATCACAGTTTTAATCGTTTCATCATCCCCAATATTGGTAAATCGCATATTTTCTCCATCCCATTCCAGTTCTTTGTTAAGCGACTGCAGGCGAACAGCCAGCACACCCATCACAACCATTTCATTAAATGGTCCTGCTTCACTAAATGGTGATAATGTTTCTTTCCTGTTCTTAGGAGATTCTTTACAAGCTCTTACCCAATCCATTTGGTGACTTACCTCAATGCGAGGATATGTTTTCTTAACCTCCGGCACTCTGCCTGATAGCAACCATGGATCTCTGCCATACACTCCCACAATCAAAGTGTCTTTTGAGCCATGAAAAAGAACACCACCTCCGGCATGATTCATGTTTTTTCCTGCTGGCCATCCATCGGGCATTAATGGTCGTAATCCACCATCGTACCAATGCACTTCCACCTCCGGCATATCTACTTTAGCCAAACTCTTTCGCTTAGGAAAAGTGAGTTTTACTTTCTGTGCTGTTGGGGCTGCATCCGTTAACAATAATGTTGAGCTGCCTTGTGCTTTAGTGGCATAACCAATATTCAGTCCCTTATAAACAGGATGTAAAATATGGCACGCCATATCACCCAGCGCTCCGGTCCCAAAATCCCACCATCCACGGAAATTCCATGGGGTATAAATTGGGTTATAAGGACGCATCTTTGCAGGACCTACAAACAAATCCCAATTGAAAGTATCTGGTATTGGATAGTTACCTTCGGGTCTGTTAAGGCCCTGTGGCCAGATTGGCCTGTCGGTAAAAGCATCTACTTTCCTTATCTCTCCTATCTCTCCATTTTGGATCCATTCGGTTGATAAAGCCACACCTTCAAGAGAAGCTCCCTGGTTACCCATCTGTGTTGCCACCTGGTATTTCTCTGCAAGCCTGGTAAGCAATCGTGATTCGTAAACCGTGTGCGTTAATGGTTTTTCAACATATACATGCTTACCCATGGTAATAGCATGTGCAGCAATAGTGGCATGCGTGTGATCTGCAGTTGCTACCACTACGGCATCAATAGAGTCTCCCATCTCATCAAGCATTTTGCGCCAATCCCAATATTTTTTTGCTTTGGGAAAGTGATCAAATGCTCCCTGAGCATATTTCCAGTCAACATCACAAAGTGCTACAATATTCTGACTCTTCATTGCTTTTAGAACACCGAGTCCACGTCCTCCTATTCCTACCCCGGCAATATTTAGCTTGTCACTGGGTGCAGTGTAGCCAAGGCCGGAAACAGCATAGCTTGGTACGATAGTAAACGAGGCCATTGCTGCTGCTGATGTTTTTATAAATCCCCTACGGCTCCAATTGTTGCTTTTTTTATTTTCTTCCATGGTATTTATGTTAAAGTTCAAGGTTATTCATTTTTGTCCAGGTTTTCTTTTTATGAGATTCTATTGTGGTTTCAATAAACTGCATCCCCCTCACAGCATCTGTAATAGTCGGGAAATCGTATTCTCCAATCTCTTTATAGTTTCCTGTTTTAAAATCAGATACAGCTTTCGCGAAGTTTGAATATAGGTTGGCGAATCCTCCAATAAATCCCTCAGGATGTCCAGGAGGAATTCGGCTTGCCTTTTGTGCACTTTCTGAGAGGTATTGATGTCCTGTTCTAAAGATTTCGGTTGGCTTGTCTAAATATTTCAACAACAAGGTATTAGGTTCCATTTGTTTCCATTCTATGCTTGCTTTGGTACCATATATCCTGATAGCTAAAGCGTTCTCTTCTCCAAGACTCACCTGACTGCAATAAAATACACCTCTTGCCCCATTATTAAATCGAACAAGTATATTGGTGTCATCATCCAGTGCTCTTCCTTCTACAAGAGTTGATACATCTGCAAAAAGTTCATCTATTCCCAGACCTGTAATATATTCAGTCAGGTTTTCTGCATGAGTACCAATATCACCAAGCGAGCCTCCTAAACCTGCTTTTTGAGGATCTGCTCTCCATAATGCCTGTTTGTGCCCCTGATCTTCCAGCTTTGTTGATAGCCATCCCTGGGGATATTCAGCAACAACTTTTCGTATTTTGCCCAACTTGCCACTGCGAATCAAATGTCTGGCTTCTTTTACCATTGGATACCCGGTATAATTATGGGTAAGTCCGTAGATTAATCCACTTTTATTCACTGCCTCTTTCAGCGATACAGCTTCATCCAGATTTAAGGTAGCCGGTTTATCAGATAAAACATGAAATCCATTGTCAAGGGCTAGTTTAGCAGGAGCATAATGAAGATGATTTGGCGTTACAATAGAAATAAAATCCATTCTTTTACCCTCAGGAAGCATTCTTTCCTTTTGAATCATTTCTTGATAATCTCCATAACATCGAGCTTCTTCAAGTCCTAATTCTTTACCGAAAGAGACAGACACATAAGGATCGCTGCTAAAAGCACCACATACCAACTCAATCCTGTCATCAAGACGAGCTGCCATTCTATGAACTTCACCTATAAATGCTGATGGGCCTCCACCCACCATACCCATTTTAACTTTTTTCATTTAAAGCAGGTCTAAATACTGATGTTAATATTAAATGTTACTTAACAAAATGAATTCTTCTATTTGATTTTCGTCTTCCTTTATTTTGTGCTATGACCTTAGATTTGTCCGTAGCAATTTACATAAAATAACAGGAATAGATAAGTGAAAAAAGTAAATTCGGTAGGTTAAATATTTTAAACGGCAACTTTTTTATACTGACAGAAAAAATCTAAAAAGCGCAACCTGCAGGTTGTGGTTCTGCCACCTCTAAACTCTTCCCGAATCCTGAGTCCAGAACAATAGGTCTGAATCCCTTATTAACCGTACCAATCATGGCTTTAGAACCATAACCCTTGTTATTCATATGAGCTCTTACAATTACCTCCTGCATTTGTTTTATTTCTACTGCTCCTCCATTGCGAGTAAAAGGTTGCTCATTAACATGGCTATGGGCAAGTATTCTTCTATATATCAATTTTTTCCCATCAGCAGAAATCACCTCCCACCAGTCGGCATATTGATTGCAGCCCGTATCAGGGCTTTCGAGTGTTACTGAAAAAGTATATTTTAATTCGCTGCCTTTTACTTCTACCTCCTTCACTATTACATTATCATCATCTGGTGATATACCTGATATAAAACCAAGAAGAAGTATTAAGGTAATTTTATAGAGCATAGTTCATTAATTTATAAATCCCAGTCTTCATTAATAGCCCTTATTGCATGATGGGCGGTGAGATCGTACATAACCGGTACTATTGAAACATAATTATTGGCAATAGCCCACTCATCATTATCCTCTCCCTTATCGAAGTTAACAAAATTACCAGCCATCCAGAAATAACGCCTACCATGTGGATCGAACCGTTGATCAAACTCCTCCTCCCATTTAGCATTAGCCTGTCTGCAGACTTTAATTCCTTGTATCTCCTCGTTCTGTTTTGGAGGAAAATTAACGTTTAGTGCTATACCTTTAGGCATCCCCTTTTCGAGTGCCTGCCTGGCGATATCTTCCACATAATCCAAAACATGAGAGAAATCAGCATCTTCGGCATAATCACAGAGAGAGAACCCGATGGCCGGCATCCCTTCCAGGGATGCTTCAATTGCCGCACTCATTGTGCCCGAGTAAAGTACACTTATTGAGGTGTTGCTACCATGATTTATTCCACTTACTACCAGGTCTGGGAGCCTCTCTTTAAGCACAAAGTGCTTGGCAATTTTTACGCAATCGGCTGGGGTACCTGAGCACTCATAAGAATTGGCATTCTTGAAAATGTCTACTTCATTCAACCTTAATGTATTTCCCACAGTAACAGCATGCCCCATGCCCGATTGCGGGCCATCGGGTGCTACCACTACCACATCTCCTATTTTTGCCATTACATCCACCAGCATACGGATACCTTTAGCTGTGATGCCATCATCGTTCGATACTAATATCAGGGGTTTACTCATCGGTAATTTTATCGTCTATATAAGTGCGTTATAAAATGCTATTATTCTTACCAGGTCATTTCGCTTGTCATGATCCAGTCTGTTCGCTCTCATGTATTCCGAAACCTGTTTTTGTCTTTTAGAAAGAATGCTCATTAAGTCCTTCCTTTTCATATGATACCTGGTAATATTGCCTTCAGTATCTAAAAAGTAATATTCATATACCAAAACTTCTTTCTGGTAACTGCCATAATAATATGGAGATTGCACATTCTTTGTAGTAATATGCTCACGGCTCAACAGGGTGATATTCCCTTCTACCAAAACCTCGAAAATAACCGGGGTTTTATAGTTACTCACCAAGCCATAAGGCAGCACATAGAATTCTCTTTGTGAATCGACTGTACTATCAAAGATTTCGAAATAGAAAATGCTTTTAGCGCTATAAGTATATATCTTTTCACCGGTATCAACCTGTACTATATCTTTTTGAAGATCATATTTGATTTTTCCCTTCAGAATTTCCTCGTTAGCAAGGATCATCTTTCCTTCATGCCATAATTCAGATGGAAAAACCTGTGCCAGGGATGAATTTGTAACTAGTAGAGTGAAAATTAATATAATCGTATATCTCATTACTTCTTTAAAATGTTATGGCCCATTTTATCTCGTTTAGTCTGAAGATAAAACTCGTTATGTTTATTGGGAGTAATCTCCAACTGTACTGTCTCCACAATTTCCAGGCCATAACCTAATAATCCGGCACGTTTTTTAGGATTATTTGAAATCAATCTTATTTTACACACCCCCATTTCACGTAGAATCTGTGCTCCTACACCATAATCTCGATGATCTTCTTTAAATCCAAGTTCCAGGTTGGCCTCCACAGTATCACGCCCCTCTTCCTGCAGTTTATATGCCTGTAGTTTATTTACTAATCCTATTCCGCGACCTTCCTGGTTCATATACAGTACCATGCCTTTTCCGACTTCATCTACCATTCGCAAAGCTTCATGAAGCTGATCACCACAATCGCATCTGCATGAACCAAAGATATCACCTGTAACACAGGATGAGTGTACTCTAACCAAAACAGGCTCATCTTTTTCCCACGATCCTTTGGTCAGTGCCATATGAACCTCTCCTGTTGTGACCTGCTCAAAGGCTGTAAGGTCAAAATCACCATATTCGGTAGGCATTTTTACAGTTACCTCACGTTTTATCAACGATTCTCTTCTTATCCTGTACTGTATTAAATCCCGAATAGAAATAAGCTTGAGGTTAAATTTTTCTTTAACCTTTACAAGGTCCGGCAAGCGCGCCATTGAGCCATCTTCATTCATTATTTCAACTAGCACACCCGCAGGCTGCAATCCTGCAAGTCTTGCAAGGTCTATAGCTGCTTCAGTATGACCGGTTCTTCTTAACACTCCACCAGCTTTTGCTTTTAATGGGAAGATATGACCTGGTTTACCTAATTCATCTGGATTAATCTTCGGATCTACAAGAGCTTTAATTGTTTTTGCCCTGTCGCTGGCTGATATACCTGTTGTACATCCATGACCAATTAAATCTACCGAAACAGTAAACGGAGTTTCATGAAGAGCGGTATTTCTACCTACCATAAGTTCTAACCCAAGCACTTCACACCTATGCTCGATTAGTGGAGCACAGATTAAACCACGGCCGTGAGTAGCCATAAAGTTTATGATTTCAGGAGTTACTTTTTCCGCAGCACAAATAAAATCACCTTCATTTTCTCTGTCTTTATCATCAACAACGATAATAACACCACCATTTCTGATCTCCTCAATGGCTTCTTCTATAGTATTTAGCACAATATTGGTCATCTTCTCACCTGTTTTCAGCAAAGGTAAGAATACAGGAAAAGAAATCCTTTGAATAATGTAAATCGTTCTTGTATTAGATTTTTGAGACTACATTGCCTAATTTTTTAGCAATGTCTTGTTGAGCAATTATCCACTCCTGATGAATTAATTGAAGATCATTCTTTTCTTGTTCGGTCTTTGCTTCTTTAAGTAATTCAAGATTGTCATTTATTAAAGCCCCAACTCTTATTTTCTTATATCTTAATATCAAAATGTATGCTATTCTCTCTAATACATCCTTATCTGCCTCTGTTGGGATGAATATTTTGTACTTCTTCATCCACAAGTCACTTACTTGCCTTCTTTCATGTACAAGTTCGATAGCTATTTTTCTGATTTCAGAATCGTTCTGTTTAATAAAATATTGGGCATCTATAACCGTATCATCATTCAATTTAGATTTATACTCATTCAGTATCAAAGTATTATTCTGATCAATAAAATCTAAATCCTCCAGTTCATCAAATATATACTTAGTTAAACTACGTCCATCATCAAGTTCTCTTGTCCCAAATTCAAGTAATAGTCTTAATAGTGACCTTTCTATTATAACTAGTGAATTTTCAACTTCATGTCTTCCATGCTCTTTTTGTGGAGGCGCGGGTTCTTCCGGAGGTTGCAGGTAATCCGGCACAGCAGATCTCGACTTACTGGCTTTTATCAAAGCCTTATTCATCTCACCAAACAGCACACGCTCCTCCATCTGCAAAATATTGCTTGCCTCTTTGATGTAAACTGTTCGTTTAACCTGGTCAGGTATTTGAGCAATGGTAGAAACAACATCTTTAATACCACCCGCCTTCTTTACAGGATCATTACCTGCTTCTTTTACTAGTAAGTTCAGCCTGAAGTGAATAAAATCCTCTGTTTTATCATCCAGGAAATTTTTGAATTCATTAGCACCCAGTTCCTGTGCATAGCTATCGGGGTCATGTCCTTCTGGGAATAGAACCACCTTAACATCCAGCCCGTTCGCCAGGATAATATCTATTCCCCTGATCGAAGCCTGTAATCCGGCTGTATCGCCATCATAAAGAACAGTGAGTTGTTTCGAAAACCTGCTAACCAGTTGCACCTGTTCCGAAGTGAGTGATGTGCCTGAAGAGGCTACAACATTTTCTATACCTATCTGGTGTAAACGGTTTACATCTGTATATCCCTCAACCAAATAGCAATTTTGCTGTTGCCTTATTGCCTGTCGTGCCTGGAAAAGGCCATACAACACCTGGCTTTTATGATAAACCGGAGTTTCCGGAGAGTTGATATACTTAGGCTTATCATCTTTTTTTAGTGCCCGGGCACCAAAAGCTACTACCCTACCACTTACATTATGGATTGGGAAAATAACACGCCCACGGAAACGATCATAAAAGCGATCATCTTTGGCAATAATGAGACCTGCTTTTTCAAGCAACTCATTGCTGTGCCCCGCTTCTTTGGCATGGGTTAATAAACCATCCCACTTATCCTGGCTAAAACCAAACTCAAATTTTTCGACAATATCGTCTGTAAAATCCCGCTCTTTGAAATAACCATGCCCTACACTTTTTCCTTCATTGGTATCCTTAAGGTTATTAACAAAATAGTCTTTGGCGAAATTAAGCACAATGTAAAGGCTCTCCCTTTCACTTTGAGCTTTCAGATCCTCTTCACTCAATTCCTCTTCCTGAATCTCTACCCCATACTTTTTCCCTAACCACCTGATCGCTTCGAGATAGTTGATTTTCTCAACTTCCATTACAAAATCAATAGCATCTCCACCTGCCCCACAACCAAAG
>JBDLIU010000117.1:0-12813 GCA_039714715.1 Bacteroidota bacterium | reverse complement strand
CCTATTTTCAGGAATTTAATTCCAGTGGCTAATAAACATATGGTTATTACCAATTAAAGAATAAAATTTATCCTTTCAAAGCATACAACATAAAAAAATCCCGAAACTAAGTTTATGTTCCGGGATTGACCAATTAACCCTGACGGTGTGCAATTTTAATATTGCACCCATCAGGGTAAACTACTGCAAATTCTTATCTTCTTTTATATCCTTTGTGTACAGGTAAATCTGGTAAGCTATAGGCTTCTTTTACTGCACTATAATCACTATGATCTATTGAGGGCCTTCCTCCTGTATATAAATCACCTGGTATCACTACTATTCTTACGATCCAGTCATCTGTATCTATCGCTTCGAGCAATGTCGGATCAAAATCAGTGATCATAAACAGATGCGCATCTATCTTTGAAAAATCAAAATTATAGTAGATGAAACCATTTTCTGTAAACACTGTTTGTGGAAGGGCCCGCCAGATTTCTAAATCATTAGCCTGATCATCCTGTACTACTTCCCATAACAGATATACTAATGAGACATCAGTATCTAATCCTTCGAACCCATCAGGGTAATCAAGAAAGACCTCATAATTCGGTGAGATAAAATCAACGTCTGAATATTCAAACACAAATGCACTTTCTCCATCAGCACCAGCAGGGCCTGTTGGTCCTTCGGGGCCGGGAGGGCCTGCGGGTCCAACTTCCTGAAAACAGGATGTGAATGAGATTGTGATAAGTGCGATCAGGATGGTGTATATCTTTTTCATGGTCGTTATTATTTGATATAATAACAATAAAGCAAAGACAGTACCAAACTTATTCAACTAGTTAATTGGGCAATGTAATTGCCTGAAAAAGAGCTACTTGTAGTTTTAACCTACAGCGATAATTTTTAATTCTACTCTTCGATTTTTAGCCCGATTCTCATCGCTGTCGTTTGGAACAAGTGGTTTCGACTCTCCATATCCTACACTATGCATTTTATCTACACCAATATTTTTCTTTATCAGGTAGTCTTTAACACTTGCAGCACGTCTCTCAGAAAGTTGAAGGTTAAAGGCTTTTGCTCCAACATCATCGGAGTGTGCCGAAACTTCAATAGTAATATTAGGGTTCAGGTTCATAAACTCACTTACTCTGTCAAGTTCTAAAAGTGATCCTGGGAATAGCTGGTCTGAATTAGTGGCAAATGAAATATTATTCAGGATAAGATTAGCACCCACAGCTATGGGCGAAACTTCAACTTCATTTTCCATAACAGGAGCCTCTTCTCCATCTGCTATAACAGGTACGGAAATTTTTCCGGAAGCCAGCAAATATCCTCTGTCACCAGAAGTTAGCACTTCGTACTGATCTCCCTGACGGAGGTGAAAGGTTTCACTAGAATAACCTTCTATAATTTCATCTTTACTGTCATTCTTAAGGGTTAGTTTAGATCTTAATTTCCGTTTAGAGGAAATATCTTTTACATTGAATGTATATGCTAAAGTTTTGGGCGACAGGAAGAATTTAAGTTTAAGATCAGTCGATTTTGATGTGTTAACAGTAAGTGTATCCGGATGGAAATTTTCTGCTTGAGCAACAACCCTGTATTCCTTGTTTATATCTAGTTGAATATTGCTGCTTCCTGTTTCATAATTTTCCAGTGGCAGATAGGATAATGCGCTACCATCTTCTTCAAGAATAGTAACCTGGGCAGGGATCGCTTTATTTAGGCCTTTATCATAAACAACTATACCCAGATCGGCATCAGAACGAAGCTTAACTGTTTTAAACTCTTCCAGGTAATCTGTAAGGTAGTAAAGGTTATAATCAAAATATTGAGTTAAATACCCTTCTTTTTTAAACTCTAATTTATAGTTTTTCCCGGCATTTAGTACCAGGTTGAAACGACCGTATTTATTGGCTTTCATTATAGTTATCGTTTCCAGGTTATTGGCATCCTTAACAAGGATTTCTGCTTCAAGCCCATCGTTTGTTTTCGGGTTTCTCACATAACCCACTATACTGGCATTAAAAAACTGTCGGTATTCAGGAGCAATACCTATGGTGTACAGGTCTCCTTCTGAGTTAAAAAACATTGTTTTACCTGAGGCCGGGATAGTAGGAGCCAGGTTATTTAAATCGGTATTTACATAATCAAGTGAGATGGGCTCGCTCCAGGAACCATCTAGCTGCATTTGTGATTGGAACAGGTTAAACTTACCTTTTTCTCCTACTTGTAACCTTGAAAAGAGTAAAGTTCTGTTATCTGCCATGATCTTGGGATCCCGCACACAACCAGAGTTAATATGTTTGGGCAGTAGTTCGGGGAATTGCCATTTGCCTTTAATTGATTTTTTAGAAACAAATATTTCAAAGCAATCTTCTTTGTTTTTCTTGTCCCTGGGATAATCAACATTAACACTCATGAAATACATTTTCCTCTCATCGGATGACATCGATGAGAATCCTTCATAACCCTCATCTGTATTGATTGGGCCTTGTAGCTTTTTTGGGTAACTCCAACCTTTCTTGTCCCTGGTTGAATAATAAATATCTTCTGATTGTGATTTCCCTTCTATATAGGCGGTATAGTAAAGTGTATTACCGTCATAACTCAAATTAGGGCCTGCAATAAAACTACAGGCATTATTAATTTTATCTATTGCTTCGGGTTTCGACCATTTTCCATCATCTCCTAAGCTTGATTGAAAAAGCATCCATTTACCGTCAATCCTGTCAGATTGGAAAATTAAAGTTTTGCCATCCGCACTTATCGTGGGGGCAAATTCAGTGCTTTCATCCTGGTTGATAACAGGAATCTTAACAGGAACAGCGTCTTTGTAGTCATCATCTGCCTGTGCCAATGCTATTATTGGTGCAGAGAGATAAAAAATAATAATGAATAAGTTTTTCATGTTAAATAAAAATTAAACTCCACTTAATATAAAAGCTCCCCAGTAATAAGGGACATCGTATTTCTTTTGTAGTTCTTTCTGGGCGAGATTAATCGCTTCGAACTTGTTATACCCTTTGAGTATGTTCTGGTAAAAAACAATCATAAGTTCCTTTGTGCTTTCATCATTTACTTTCCAGAGACTGATCATAACACTCCGGGCACCAGCCAGAACAAAAGCCCTGTTAAGCCCATAAACACCCTCCCCGTTTTTCACTTCACCGAGTCCGGTTTCACATGCTGATAGAATCACAAGGTCAGTATTTGCAAGATTCATGGTCGCTGCTTCATAAGCAGTCAGGATGCCATCCTCTTCATCAAGCGAACCGCTGAAATCAATATGATCACCTCTGAAATACTTTTCTGAGCCAGTCAGTAGTAGGCCCGAACGCATCAGCGGATTATTTTCGATGCTATACATATCATTGCTTGCTTTATTGTCTGCAAGGAAGAAGCCGTGGGTTGCTATATGAAGAATAGAGGGCGATTCGATACTCTTAATATTTTTTTCATTTACACCTGCCCCTAATAGTTTGATAGAATTAATGTTGTTGTTCTTTGCCAGGCTATCTACAGTTTCTATTTCAACTCTGGTTCCGGGAAGGGAAGAAATATTGAATTCATCAGGATGTCCTGTTGCGAAAATCGGATCGCCAGCCAGGTTTAGCAGAAGTCCTTCCTCTATTTCTAATTCTTTAACATCTTCCAGAATTTCACTTGTATTTGTCACATTATGGATAATAGTACGATTTAGAATGTACTCTTCCTTTTCCGGGTCATAAAGTGAGCTGATATTAATCTTATTATAGATGCCATCTGTTGATAGATATATCTTTTCAATATTTGGCAATACACTATCAATTGATTGCCAGAAATTCTTATATGAGTACTTATCTGTTCTTTTAAACTTGATACTATTAATGTAGACCTTGAAAAGCTTGTTTTCCATTGTAAGTCCATCAGGAAGGATAACCAGTTCTGGGTTAGTGGCCCTGGGGGTAACAATTATGGCGGCATACCAGACAGAATCGTTTCTAATGTTCTTTCTGATCCTGAGTAATTCAATGGCAGCTTCATTCTCCTTGAGTTTGGATTGAACGTCTTTCCAATCATGTTTCTTTTCCTGAGTATTTGTTTCAAACAAACTGGATTTTAGAGAAAGCTGTTTTTCAAGTTCATTGGCTTCATTAACTACTTCCTGGATAGAGATATTGGATAGCTCCAGCTCTTTTTGAGACATACTATAGTATTTTGCCAGGTCTGTTTTCAGGCTTATCCAATGGTTATAAAGCTTAATCAAACCAGGGTCTTGTGATTTATCAATTGCCTTTTTTATTGACCTGGAAGACTTTAATAATATGGCCTTGTGGTTAAGCTGGAAGTTATATAGGCTGGCATTAATTGAGGGATTAATGGAAGAGTACTCAGCGGCAAAGTCCTGAAAAGCAGTAAATGCCTCATTGATTTTAGCATAGTACTTACTTTTTTCCTCTTCACTTAAGTATGGAAAAAAACTATTGATCTGAAAATCATATTTTTCAATCACTTCTATGAAATGTTCTTTTGCTTCCTCACAATCGCCCATTTTTTGTGTAAGAACAGCCATGTTATATAATGAATATATATAGTCAGGGTGGTTCTCACTCAGTAATTGACGCCTGTTGGCCAATACTGTAGTAAATAGTTCTTTGGCCCGATCATACTCATCAACTTCCTGAAGAATAACAGCAAGGTTGTGAAGCTTGTTTGAGTAAGAGATACTGTTCTCAAGACCACTTCTTTTATCAATTATTATGGCTCGCTCTAACAATTCAATTGCTTTTAGCGGGTCTCCATATTTATTATGTGCATTGGCAAGGTTTTGTAATGCAGTGGCATAGTACGGGTGAAGGTCTCCATAAATAGATTTATATGCTTCCGTTGCTTCATTTAATAAAACAATGGCTTCATAGTATTCACCCTCATGCTGATGAAGCGTTGCGAGGTTTTGAATTATGTCAACCTTGAGACTCAGATTATCTTTAGAGAAGAATTTTGCCCTGGCATAAAAATCTTTTGCTTTACCATAACTTCCGATTGTCTGCTGGTAAATAGCAAATGAATTGTAAGCAGGAGCAAATACCCTTGCCGGGGTTTCTCGACTGCTTTCAAGTACAGTAATTCCCTTTTTATAATATTCCTCAGCTTCTGCAAACTCTCCCAAAACAACTTTTACTCTACCCAATTGAGTTAGATTTTCTCCATAATCCACACTGGAAGGATTTTGAGCTTTAAAATACTGATCGAGGTTTTCATAAATTGTTAGTGATTTATTGGCCTGGCCTAAATCGAGATAAACTTTGGCTTGAAGCTTTTGATACTCCGTTAGTTCAGGGTAAGAAATAATATCAACCTTTGTTTTAATTACTTCAAGGGCCTGTAAATTATAACCATTAACCTGCAGTAGTAAAGCGTAAGTGTATGCCAGTCTGTTCTCGTATTCAGAACCAGCAAGCAACCTGGTTGATACACATTTTTTGTAAAAGGTATTGGCTTCTTCAATTTTCTTTAGCTGTAGATTAACATCAAGTATGTCAACAGCTATTCGATACTTAAGATCATAATTTTCAGAAGTAGAGGCAATCATATTTCGAGCTTCCAGCAGGCTTTCAATGGCCTTTTTATTTTGACCCTGGGCTCTATAAATTCGGGATTTAACATGAACTGCCTCAGCAGATTTGTCGATTTTCTCAAGGCTGAAAAAAGTATTAATACTTATGTTGATAGAATCGATAAGAGAATTTCCATGCAATTTCAGGTTGAGGCGTGCGTTTAGCATTATTGCTTCTGCCAATAACTCCTTATCAGTTGCAGTTTTTAATACTGTATTAACAATAGTTTTAGATCCCCGATAATCTTCTGACGCATACTTTTTATATGCCAGAGTTAGCTGGTTAACAATTAAATTCTGATTATCAGTCGTGGTGCCATATAAAGACTGAATACTATCAGATTTATTGGTCTGCTCATTTTTCAGGTATGCTAATGCCAGGTGCTGGTTAAGTGGCTCCAGGTCGTTTATGGAGAAACCAAACTGCTGGTATTTGGTGCTCGCAATTTCATAAGATTGTTGTGCCTCTTTGAAATGGCTAAGCCGGTATTGTGTAGACCCAAGGCTTTCCAGTACCTCTGCATAAATTTGGTAGTCCGTAAGCTGATTGTTTTCAAGGATTTCCTTGAGCCCCTGCAATACCTGGAGGGAAGTAATGAATTCATGTTTTTGATAATAAGCCTGACCAATGTTAAGCTGGTTAATTAAAAAGTCTTCAGCTCCTCCTTCAATATTAACCAGTCGTTTGTTTGCTTTTGTAAGGAAATGAATGGCTGAATCATACTCATTGGTCATTAAATAAGAGTAGCCAAGATCAGAAATATGCTGGTTGTGTTCGAGGTTATCAGGTGCAAAATTTATATTTCCCAGATTAACAATCTTTTGTTGATATGGGATAGCATTTTTAAATTCATGTAATCCCAGGTAGTTATTTATTAAGTTATTTAGTGAACTTATATAGACCGTATCGGGGACATTTAGAATACTACAGATTTCAATTTCCAGTTTGGCATATTCGACACCTTTTTTATAATTGCCAATTTCGTTACATGTAGCACTTAGAATTTTTAATGAATATAGCTCTTCATTGTTGTTGCTGGCAAGAGATAATGCGTTTTTGCCATTGTCAATGGTTTTACGATAATCTGACTCATAATAAGAAGATATCGCATCATTATATGCAGATTGCCACCCTTGTGTAAAAGCAGGAAATACAATAGTCAATGTTATAACTAAAGATATACACCCTCTTAGACAGGCATAATTTCCCTTAAATAGGTTTTTCAAGAAGTCCAAAATCAATAGCAGTAGCGGTTTAAAAAATGCTTTAACTAACTAAAAAAAGCAAAATTATTCTAAAATCAAATAATTAGTAAACCACTGGTGTAATAGGGGTTGTTTGAATATTGATTATTTGATATTAAATAGAAATATATTGATATATTCTATATAATTGGGCAAAACAATTGAATTGTTAATACGTTTAGGAAATAGCATGGTCATTCTAGTCATCTTATTGTATAGTTTTTCATTTTCAGATTCCTTAATACCAACCTGGACTCAAGAAGAGCTCGATAAAGCCAATACAGCAAAAGATATTAGTTATCTAACTGATGAAGAAAAGAAGACCATTATGCTGGTGAACCTGGCAAGATTGGATGGTAAAAAATTTCTGCAGACTTATTTTCAGGATTATAATGCTACGCCATTCGAAGAGATGCAATCATCTGGCAATGAATATATGGTATCGTTGAAACGAGATCTTGCAAAGGTCAAAAATTTACCAATGCTTTTACCAGATAAGAATCTTAGTAAGGCGGCACGTTATCATGCAAAAGATATGGGAGAAAAGGGAAAGACGGGGCATATTTCTACCAATGGTATAGGGATGAGTAAAAGATTATCGAAGTATGTAAAAGGATGGAACAGGTTAGCTGAAAATTGTTCTTATGGCTATGATGGGGCTGCTGATATTGTTGGTCAATTATTATTAGATGAAAATGTACCAGGTTTGGGTCACAGAAAGAATATCCTTGATACGAGACTTAAATATATTGGTGTTGCCATTGAGCCTCATTCCAGGTACAGGTATAACTGTGTTATGGACTTTTGTGCGAAGTTTAAGAATTAAGATGATAGAACCAGAAGTAGAGCGTAGCTCACTTCAGGTTGAGACGATAAATGCTAGACTGATGATGACAATCCCTGAATACTCAGAGTTGGAAGAACTAAGCTGAACCCCAAAGGGGTGAAAGGTGATAGCCATGGGCGGTTGAGCGTTAGCACCGAGCGGAGTCGAGGTGAAGCGAAAAAAGCCTATGGTGTGATGAAATGGAAATAATGAGCGATGAAAGTGCGACATCATAAATCAGAAGTCCGGAGGTGTTAATTAACAAAATAATAACATTTAAATGCTGCTAAATGAGATAGACTCATTACATTTGCATCAGAAAATAGCAATAGAGGGTTGCTATCAAGTTAGATGCGGCATTAATATTAGAAGTTGAATGTCGCCACGGGATTTAGATCAGAAATCTCAAGATGCTTTCGCCTTGCCAGCGAAAGTTTTTTTGTTTTAAGACCTTTCTATTCTTATTCTCAATATCATTAATCCTTAATATCAGTACCATCCACAGCACACCTACTGGTATAAATAATACTTTTTATATTTTTCCCTAAACGCTTTTGCCGGCTCCTCCCATAGCTCCCGGATATCCTCAAATCGATAGTTCTGCATAAATAGCTCGCGGATTTTATTGCTTCCGGCAACTTTGTCGAACATGTTAAAACGGTGGGGATTCATCTCAAAAACAGAACTGTCGGGCATCAATTCATTAGCAGCCTGAACCAGCCTGAATTGTATTTCTGTCAGGTTTACTTTGTTGAAATCGGTAATAAATATTTGTGCCCCAAAATGCTCTTTACCTTTGTTTTTCATGTAGTATGGCTTAAAACTAATAGGGCGAAACATAACACCTTTCAAATTAAACTTATTCATACGTTCGGCAAATTTATCAGCATCAAGCCATGTAGTTACAAACACCTCAAAAGGCAATGTATAGCCGATACCAATAGAATTGGCATCCAATTCTCCAATAATACCAGTTGTTGAATAGAAGAATGCAGAATTAGAGCGCGGCACATGTGGAGAAGTTGGGACCCACGGCAACCCGGTTTCCGGGAATGACATGCTTCTTTCCCAGTTTTCCATTTTTACAACATGTAGTTTACATTTTTGCTGGTTCTTTAAAAGCCCTTCTTTGTTAATAAAGGTAGCCATCTCTCCCGGAGTAAAGCCATAAATGTATGGGACAGGATATTGACTTACAAATGAGAAAAATCCTTCTTCAACTAAACCACCTTCTACACGGTTCCCTCCTAATGGATTGGGGCGGTCCAAAACTACAAACTCAATATTGTTTTCTGCGGCTGCTTCCATTGCCAGTCCCATTGTATTGATATACGTATAGGAACGTGAACCTACATCCTGAATATCATAAACCAGCACATCAACACCTTTCAGCATTTCTTTTGTTGGTTTCCTGGTCTTTCCATATAAAGAAAAAGTAGGAATACCTGTTTTAGGATCAACGCTGCTCCCTACTTTATCTCCTGCAGAGAAGTTTCCGCGAACACCGTGTTCTGGGCCATAAAGTGCCACAAGATTCACCTCTTTTGCTTCGTGTAAAATGTCAACTGTTGATTTTAATTTTGAATTTACACCTGTAGGATTAGTTATTAAACCAATATTTTTTCCCTTAAGAATATCAAACCTATTTGCCTCCAGTACTTCAATTCCTGTAATGGTTTGTTTTGTTTGACCATTAACAGTTATGGAAAAAAATATTACATAAAGGAGTGTAAAAAAACGTTTCATTTTATTGGGTTTTATTCCTGCTCTTTTCTCTCCACATCATCTATCCATGACATTAAAGCCATCATATTAGGGAATCCGATAGTTGGTAAAGCTATAAGCACAACATGGCGAATTTCTTCGAATGATATACCTAACTGTCTGGCTTTTCGTACATGGGAATGAAAAGCACCTTGTGTTTTGGCGCCTCCAGAGAGCGCAATTTTGATAAAAGCCCTGGTTTTTTCATCAAGAGGTCCGGCACCATGAACTGCATCGCCCAGTGCATAGTAAGCTTTGGCAATTTCCGGATATTTTTCGGTGAATTTTGTAAAATGTTTGGGAGGTTGGTTGCTCATGATCTTTTTGTTTAGAATATTAAATTTAACACAAATTTAATTGATTGAATTCGATGGTAAGAATTTACTTGCACATACGAATCTATTCGAATTAGTTTGATAGTATTTGAGAAGCAATATGCATTTTTGAGGTCAATTGCTCTGCTTCTTTAGTTCCTAGAATTGAAGTATATCTCAAATTCAGGTTTTCCCATGATCTTCTGATTTTTTTATCGAGATCTAAACTAGCCTGTTTTGGAAAGACTTTTGTGGACCTCCAGTTTTGGTCTCGAATTAGGTAGCCTTTGAACTCCATTTTTTCGATTAAACGAGTGATAGTTGAAGGTGCCAGTTGCATTATGTTTCCAATTTTTTTAGGATTTATACCAGGATTTTCATTAACAATCATTAATAGAAAAGCATAAGATGCTGAAACGCCTATGTTTGAAAACTCCTCATCTGCAATTTTTGTCATAACTCGGGCTAGTGCATTTGCTGAATAATACATACACTCACAGTATTTTGTGTCACAATTTTTCATTCTACTTAATAGTTTAATTGCTTGTACATACAAATATAGAACCTTTATAATGAAGTAATAATCTAAATATTATGTTATTTGTTTGTACATACAAAAGAAACTAATATGGATATTACCTATAAGCTAGAATCAGAAAGCTAAGTAGAGTAAGCCCTTAAACTAACTCAGTGGTTTCAGGTCGATTGATCTTACCGGTAGGTGTATAAATAAAGTTAGGCAGATACAAGATGCTTTTAGGTATTTCGTACTGATTTAGTGTTTGGGCGTAATCTATAGATTCTATAATAGGAACTCTTTGTGATGACTCAACAATTAGTACTACTTTTTCTCCAAGAACAGAATCTGGCAGCCCGGCAATAAAAAAGTTATAACTCAGATTTAACTGAGAAAGAACCTGTTCAATTTTACTTTCAAGAGTTTCGATTGAAACTTTAACGCCTCCAGAATTTATTATGTTGTCTATTCTTCCTTTCCATATAAACTGGCCTGGCGCTATAATTTCTACAAGATCATTGGTAAATAACCTTTTATTTAATGTTACTTGACTTTCAACTGTTAAACAGCCTCTGTTATCCTGACCAATGCTAACATCTTTCAAAGTAGTATAGTATTCCTCTTTGTTAGGGTTTAGTTGTCTGAGAGCAAAATGAGTGAGGGTTTCAGTCATGGCAAATGTAGCATAAACCGCAGCTGATGATTGTGCGATTAGTTTTTCCAGTGCCACTGAGACGGGAGCCCCACCAACCAGTGTTGCTCTGCAATTTTCCAGTTGCGATTTGGAGACCGGATTGCTTAGAATTTTATTAAGTTGCAAAGGCACAACAGCGAGGAAATCTACCTGGTTGTCAATCTGATTCAAAGGATTGCCTTCTGGCTCTACTGCAATAATTTTTGCACCGGATTCAAATCCTCTTACCAGCATCATGATGCCGGCAATGTATGCCGTATTGAGGCATACCAAAACCGTATCTTCGGGCGTGAGGTTAAAATAGCTGACGGTTTGCCTGGCACTCAGCTGCATTTGCTTACGGGTTACTTCAATGGTTTTAGGTTCGCCCGTAGATCCTGAGGTTTTGAGGCTAAATGTGGCTTGCCCATTTAGCCATTGCCGGCAGAAAGTGAGTGTCGATTGCTCAAATGGAGTTTTTGCAACAAAATCACCTGCTTTAATATCTTCGAAGGATTGCTTTTTCTCATTTAGATGGAGATAATTAACTGCCATTAGATGATAGAATTATTGTTTCAATTTCCGAACAACCTCTTTCTTTAGCTTTGGCAAGTACCGCTCAACAATAACCCATACAATAGAACTGTCGATGCTGTCATACGCATGAACTAATCGATTTCTAAATCCTACTATCTTTTCAGCATTTTCTAGAGAATTTATGCCTTCTAACTTATCGTATTTATTTACAGCCTCACCAATAATACTAAGTTGTCTTTCAACAGCACTTTGAGTTTTAATATCACTTAAATATTCATTATAGGATTTAATGTCCTTTATGAATTCTTCTATTAGAGAGATAGAAGAAAATATGTCAGATAATAGTTTTTTATCATTATCCACCATAGACTAACACTTTAGTGCTATCAATGTTTTTCCTTAAAAATGGATTTTTTATCGAACTGTTTGTAATAAGGTCAACTTTTCTTTGAAAAAACATTTCCAGCTTATCCCATAACGAGATTAATAGCTCACCTCTTTCAAGTGGATCTGAATTATCAATTTCAACAACAAGGTCTATATCGCTACTTTTTTCGTCAAACTTCTCAGAAACTGATGATCCAAAAGCATAAAGTGATTTCACCTTGTGTTCTTTACATAATTCCACAAGGTCTGGTGAATTAAACTTGAATTCAATACCTGGACTCATAGCTCAAATTTACCTAATTATTGAGTAATGAAGCCTTTTAACTAAAATATCGTCAAAGTTTCTACGGGAACTTAGGAAACTTATCCCAGTCCGGATCACGCTTCTCGAGGAAGGCATTCTTGCCTTCTTTGGCTTCGTCAGACAGGTAGTAAAGTAGCGTTGAATTCCCGGCTAGTTCCTGGATACCTGCTTGTCCATCCAGTTCGGCATTGAAAGAACTTTTCAACATTCGTAATGCCATAGGACTCTTTTTAATCATCTTTCTGGCCCATTCCACATAGGTCTCTTCCAGCTTATCAAGCGGAACAACCTTATTCACTAGTCCCATTTTGTCAGCTTCTTCAGCATCGTATTGGTCGCACAGGTACCAGATTTCACGTGCTTTTTTCTGTCCAACGATTCGTGCAAGATATGAAGCGCCAAATCCACCATCAAAACTACCCACTTTAGGCCCGGTCTGTCCAAATTTGGCATTATCTGCTGCTATAGTAAGATCACAAACCACATGCAAAACATGACCTCCACCAATGGCCCACCCAGCAACTGCAGCAACTACGGGTTTAGGAATTGACCGAATTTGTTTTTGCAAATCCAGTACATTAAGCCTTGGCACAGTGTCTTTCCCAACATATCCTCCATGCCCTCTTACACTCTGGTCACCACCACTGCAAAATGCTTTGCCT
>JBDLIU010000116.1:0-12848 GCA_039714715.1 Bacteroidota bacterium | reverse complement strand
GCTCATTCTTTCCGCCAATAAAAAGTGTCCCGTTGCTGTCAAATCCCATAGATCGGACTGACCAGTTTGGAATCTCAATAACTCTCCATTCCGATCCGTCATATTCGAGAAGTCCGCCATAGTTCCCTATATACATAACGCCCCTTTTGTCCTGTTTTATACACCAGTTTTGAGGCTGCATGTTATATTCAGCAAGAGAATAATTTCTGATAAAAGGAAATCCGGATTCAATAGGCAGAATTGGAAAATAAATGAATAGAGTAAAATTTGTTTCATATATGACATATGTTTGTTCAGAAAATATGCTAGTAAAAATAGAAACATTACTAATGCATAACAATTTTATACATACATCACAATTACATCAATAAAGAAAATCCATTACAACAATTATACATCAGGTATGGCTAATATCTTCGAATACTATTTAATTGGGCTAATTTTGATATGAAAACATTCTGTGCTATATTTCATGCATATTACAGCTCAAGTTTGCTCACTACAATAATTGGCGACATTTAAATGAAACTATTTAGCATAAGATATAGTTTTCTGTTACACCTGGTGTTCATGCCATTTGTAAACACCTTCTCTCAACAATTAGGTTTGCCATTTACTAAATACATCTCTTCTTCTGAATATAATGCGGGTATGCAGAATTTTTCAATTGCCCAGGATGGAAGAGGCTTTATTTATATAGCTAACAATTTCGGATTGTTGGAATTCGATGGTAAAAGATGGCAACTACATACAGTACGAGATGGATCAAAGGTTAGAGATGTTGAAATTGATCAGAGTGGGAAAATATTTATTGCGGCTCAAGGAGATTTCGGATATTTTCAACCAAATCAAAATGGATTTTTGACTTATAAATCATTAGCTGATTCTCTTTCTGAGGAAAAGCGAAACTTTGATGAAGTATGGAATGTTTTCGTTACTAATGATATAATTTACTACTGTACATTCAATACAATATTTATATTTGAAGGAGATGTTTTAAAGGAGAGTATACCTATTAATACATCAACAGAGTTTTATTTTGTAAATAACAAGCTGTATTACCAGGAAGAAGATGGAAGTATTGGTTCACTAAATAATGGTGATATCCAAAAGGCTGTTTTCCCTAAACAACTGAATGAATCATTTGTAAGTTCAATACTTCCCTATAAAGACAGCCAGATACTACTTGTTACTTCTAATGCAGGATCCTTCTTAGGTGAATTGGATAAATGCTCGTTATCCGATAGATGGTTCAGCGAATTACAGGATGTAACTGTGAGCAAGGTGGCCAGGCTTAGAAATAGTGATTTAGTTTTTGGTACTCAGGATAATGGCTTGTATATATATTCCGAAGACGGTCGTCTGAAAATGCATTTGAATAAAGGGCTCGGTTTGCAGGATAGAACAGTATTGTCGATCTTGGAAGACAGGCAAGGGAATTTATGGCTGGGGCATAATAATGGCATTACCATTGTTGAGTTGTCATTGCCATTTACCTATATTAATGAAGAATTAAGCTTGCCAGGATCTGGCTATGATGCCTATGAGTACGATGGAGACATCTACCTTGCAACTAATACAGGATTATTTCAAGGTACAATTTCCTCAGCTTCTATTAACCTTATGGAGGTAGAAAATTCTGATGGTCAGGTTTACAATATAAATAGAGTAGCAGAGAAGGTTTTATTGGGTCATCATAATGGTAGCTACGAAATCAATGGTAATAGGGCTGAGGTGATTTCGGATAAAACTGGCTCATGGATATTTCTGCAAATGGATGAACATTTAATATGTGGCACCTATGCAGGATTACAATTATTTGAAAACAAAGGAGGAAGCTGGAAGTATTCAAAAGATGTTTATGGCTTTAATGAGTCTTCCAGAGTAATGGAACTAGATGATAACGGAGACATATGGATGAGCCATGGCTACAAAGGAGTGTACAGGTTAAAACTTAACAACTCAAAAGATAGTGTAATAAATGTTGATTATTACGGCACAGAAGATGGGTTACCCAGCCAGGTGTTAAATAATGTATATAAAATTGCAGGTGAGATTTTGTTTACTACTATTAATGGAATTTACTTTTTTAATAGCGATTCAAACCAATTTTACAAAGAAGAGCCATACTCGTCATTAGTAGAGTTGAATAGTCCATTAAATGTTCTGGCAGATGATGCCAACCAGAACATATATTTCCTGGGTCAAGAATACTTAGGTGTAATGGAAAAGGATGCAGGAGGAGGATACGAGGTTAATGTTGATCTTTTTAATAAAGTTCGTCCATTATTAAATGATGACCTCGCTAATATCTCTGTGCTAAACTCAAATAATATTCTATTGGGAGCGAAAGAGGGATTTGTAGTTTATAATCCTTCTGTAAGTTCTGTAGCTGACAATGAATTCAACGCGTTTATTCGAAGCGTTCAAATTACATCTAATACGGATTCTACAATTTTTGGTGGCAACTTTATCGATGACGGGAAAGTGATTGATAATCAACCAGAACATTTTGAAACCATACTGGATTACAAACATAACTCTGTGAGGTTCGAATACTCGGCCAACTTTATGAATGATGCAGATAAAACTACTTACCAGTACATGTTGGAAGGATATGAGAGAAACTGGAGTCAGTGGCAGACTTTAGCAGAAAAAGAATATACAAACCTTACAGAGGGGATTTATACTTTTCATGTTAAAGCAAAAAATATCAATAATACGGAAAGTCATGAGGCTACATTCAGGTTTGAGGTACTTCCACCATGGTATAGATCTAATATTGCTTATGCGGGTTATTCAGGTCTCTTTGCTGCAATATTTATTTCAGGATTTGTGTTAATAGACAGAAAATATCGAAAATCCACAAGGCATCTGGAGATAACAAAGCAAAAGGAGATCGATGAAATTGATAGTAAGCTTAAAACAGTAACACAGGAAACAGCTGAGAAGATTGAGCAATTAACTTCAGAAAAGCTTAAATCTGAAATAGAAGTTAAAAATGTTGAGTTAGCTTCTTCAACCATGAACCTAATTAATAAAAACGAGTTCATTGCCAGAATTAAAGGTAGTTTAAGTATGGTTCAAAGTAAGAGTACTTCAGCAGAAGTGAAGAAAGAGTTAACCCGAATTGTTAAGGAAATCGATAAGAATATCTCTCATGATGACGACTGGCACCAGTTTGAGTTTCATTTTAATAAGGTGCATGGCGATTTTACTACGCGACTTACTTCTAAACATGCACATCTAAGTGCTCAGGATATTCGTTTATGCTCTTATTTACGCTTAAATCTATCTACTAAGGAGATTGCTAACTTGTTGAATATATCTGTAAGAGGAGTTGAAATAAGCAGGTACAGACTTCGAAAGAAGCTGAACCTTGAGCGTTCTGATAATCTCAGCGAGTTTATCCTGAATTTTTAATACAGTAACATCAGGACACAAAAAAAAGCCTCCCATTGTTGAGAGGCTTTATATATTCATTCAATCTTATCTTACATCATACCTGGCATTCCACCGCCACCCATTGGAGGCATTGGAGGAGTTTCTTCAGGCTCATCTGCAACAACCGCATCAGTTGTTAACAATAATGATGATATTGATGAAGCATTTTCAAGTGCTAATCGAGTTACCTTAGTAGGGTCAATCACACCAGCTGCAATTAAGTTTTCGTATTTGTTGTCCCTGGCGTTGTAACCAAAGTCATCTTTGCCTTCTTTAACCTTCTGTACCACAACAGATCCTTCAAGACCGGCATTTTCCACAATAGTTCTAAGTGGAGATTCAAGGGCTAAGCGAACAATTGCAACACCAGTTTCCTGGTCTTCGTTATCAACCTCTACCTTATCTATTGCATCAATAGCACGGATCAATGCGATACCACCACCGGCAACTACACCTTCCTGAACAGCTGCTCTTGTAGCATGTAAAGCATCATCAACAAGGTCTTTCTTCTCTTTCATTTCAACCTCAGTAGCAGCACCAATGTATAGAATAGCAACACCACCAGACAGCTTGGCAAGTCTCTCCTGAAGCTTCTCCTTATCGTAATCGGAAGTAGTTGATTCTATTTGTGCTTTAATCTGATTTATTCTTGCTTCGATGTTTTCTTTTTCACCAGCACCATTAACAATGGTTGTATTGTCTTTATCGATATTAACCTTCTCTGCAGTACCCAGATATTCAAGGGTAGCATTTTCAAGATTATAACCCCTTTCTTCAGAAATTACAGTACCTCCGGTCAAAACAGCAATATCTTCAAGCATCGATTTCCTTCTGTCTCCAAATCCGGGAGCTTTAACAGCTGCAACCTTTATCGTACCACGGATCTTGTTAACAACCAATGTAGCTAATGCTTCACCATCGATGTCTTCAGCAATGATAACTAATGGCTTACCTGTCTGTGAAGCAGATTCCAGGATTGGAAGAAGCTCTTTCATGTTAGAGATCTTCTTGTCATAGATCAGAATAAATGGAGATTCTAACTCAGCTTCCATTTTTTCGGTGTTAGTTACGAAGTAAGGAGAGAGGTAACCTCTGTCGAACTGCATACCTTCTACAGTTTTTACTTCAGTCTCAGTTCCTTTTGCCTCTTCAACAGTAATTACACCATCTTTACCAACCTTTTCCATAGCATTGGCAATCATCTCACCAACAGGTGGATTGTTATTAGCAGAGATTGATCCTACCTGGGCAATTTCTTTTGAATCGCTAATTACCTGCGACTGTGCTTTAAGGTTCTCAACTACTTTAATAACTGCTTTGTCGACTCCTCTTTTCAGATCCATAGGATTGGCACCAGCAGCTACATTTCTCAAACCATGGTTATAGATTGCCTGAGCTAAAACTGTTGCAGTGGTAGTACCGTCACCGGCATCATCTGCAGTTTTAGAAGCCACTTCTTTTACCAGTTGAGCTCCCATATTTTCTACAGGATCTTCCAGATCAATTTCTTTAGCAACAGAAACACCATCTTTGGTGATTGCAGGTGCTCCGAATTTCTTGTCAAGAATTACATTTTTACCTTTTGGTCCCAATGTAACTTTTACAGCATCAGCAAGAATGTCAACACCAGCTTTTAATCCTTCTTTAGCTTCTCGGTTAAATAATATCTTTTTAGCCATTTTGATTTCAATTTTTAGATTTAAATAATTGCAAAAATGTCAGATTCACGCATGATAAGGTACTCAACGTTATCAACAGTAAGTTCAGTGCCTGAATATTTTCCGTAAAGTACAGTGTCGCCTTCTTTCACAGTAATAGGCTCGTCTTTCTTACCCGTTCCTACTGCAACTACAGTGCCACGCTGAGGTTTTTCTTTGGCTGTGTCAGGGATAATAATACCTGAAGCCGTGGTTTCAACAGCAGCCTCAGGTTGAACTAACACCCGGTCTGCTAATGGTTTGATATTTACTTTTGACATTTTATTTTAATTTTAAATTTATAACTTATAGTAACTTAAGCCATACTTAGCATTTGTCGTGCCAAATGCAAATAGCCTCAAAACCTGACAAAGATTCATTTGAAAAGGTTTAAAAGCTTTTAATTCTCGTTAAAAAGACTGACAAAATTGCAGCAAACAGTTACTTTGTGACAAAAAAAATCCTGATTCGGAATTATCCGGATCAGGATTAAACTTAGTGTCTTTAAGATTTACTCTTCTTCAGTAAGCCCTTCAAAAGGATCAGCCGCCTGATCAGTATTAGGATCTGTTGGTTGAGCAGGTTCTATATCTGGTAATTCCTGCTGTGGTTGAGTTGTTCTATCAAGGTTAGGGCTTTCTATTTCACCGCTGTTTGGACGCTCAATTAACACGTTAACACCCAGGCTCAATACCAATATAGCAATGGCAAATCCCCATGTTAACCTCTCTAACAAATCAGTGGTTTTTTTAACGCCTATAATATTGCTGGCTCCTGAACCACCAAACTGACTTGACAGTCCTCCGCCTTTTGAATTTTGTGCTAAAACGACAAGCACAAGCAGTACGGCAACTATCAGGATTAATATAACTACAAATAACATATCTTACTTCTTCTTAAGTTCCTCAATTCGAGCTGCAAAGGAAGCCTTTTTTTGCGGAAATTTCCAAATTAATCGCTTATAAATCTCTATTGCTTTCTCTGTTTTACCTTGCCTGGCAAAAATCAAGGCCAGGTTTTCGGAGACTAGATCTTCTCTTAGTTCACCGCTGGCTTTCGAAAGGTCTGATTGATTTTCCCTAACCTCCTGGCTGGGCTTAATCGAAGGCTTGTCTGCAATAAACTTGTCAATCAGGTCATTTTTATTAGCTCTGCGAGCCGTACGGGTCGATTGTTTGGTTGCAGGCTCTTTCTTCGTGACTGTTTTTTTTGGTTCTGTAACAGGTTTAGCTTTGGTGGCTGATGCTTTTACTTCCGGTACAGTTTCCCGTTCGATTTCTTCTCCAATATTCTGAAGAAATGAAGTTTTAGTCTTTTGAAGTGTTTCGAGATTGAGTAAAATTTCTTTTCGAAGTAAATCAATGTCTAAGTGCTTTTCACTACTTCTTGCTTTTGCTGCTTTTCTTACAGGCCTGGTCCCAGCCTTAGAGGAGGGAGCATGTTTTGTGCGTATATCGCTTGGCACCTTCCCTTTTTCTATTAGGCTTCTAAGTACTGTTCGGTCTGTTGAGTAAAATGCAGCTAAAGCTAATCTTTTCTGATATTCTTCTTTTTTTAATGCAGAAGAACTCTTGACATTGAGCATTCTAACGGGCTGACTATAAGGGTATCTGTCAACTAAATCCTCCAGCCCTTGAAAATGGCTGTTTAGCTTAGAATAATCACTAATCAACTTGTTGAAATGCTTTTTATCCACCTTATCTTGAAGATTTGAGCAAGTAAATCTATGGATTATTTACCAATTAGCCACAGAAGCATTAAAGATATCGAGTATAATAAGCTCAAATATTTCATCGATTTTCTCTCCTTCCACAGCTGTTATCCCTAAATCGCTGTCGAAATCAGCAAACTGAGAGAAGTTCTTTGTGAAGCTGAAATCTTCATTTTCAAGATTTACATAATCAACTTTTACAGTAATTGTGAGTCGGGTAAGATTGGCCACATCCCTGGTACGATCAGATTGGGCAGCAGAGGGTGCAACAGGGGTGATCCTGTAACTGACAATACTGCCTTCCATTTGCAATTCTCCTCCATCATTTACCTGTGTAAGGCTCGTATTTGATTGGAAATAATCTCTTAGCTGATCAGTAAATGTTACACCCAGGTTGGCAGGGCCGTTGCTGGCATCATTAAAAAATGTGCCAATACTGATGGTTTCTGCTGTAATAGTTGTGCCTGTAAAACTGTAAACACCACAAGCTTGCAGAAGTGTTAGCAGGAATATTGTACTTAATATGGTCTTAATCTTCAATGTCATATTGTTTGATCTTTCGATAAAGTGTTCTTTCCGATATCCCCAAATCTCGTGCCGCATATTTTCTTTTGTTGCTGTTTTTTCTTAAGGCCTTGATTATCAATTCTTTTTCTTTCTTTTCAATTGATAAAGAATCGTCATCTTCATATTCATGGCTTATATCTTCTACACGATCAATTTCATATTTATTGCTGTGTTGATCATCAATATCCACCACAACCTGCTCCTGTTCATATGGTTTCTCCTCTTCACGGCCTGAGTCAAGCAGATGTCCATAATCTTCCATAACAGGCTTGGATATATCTCCGACATCTTCACCGGTAAGAATATCATTTACAAGTCGTTTTAGATCAGTGACATCTTTTTTCATGTCAAATAATACCTTGTATAGAATTTCTCTTTCCGAAAGATTTTCCTCCTGTTGTCCACTATATAAAACAGGGAAATTAGGTTTGGATTGTGGCAGATATTTTCTGATGGTTTCAGCAGAAATCGTTTTGTCTAATTCCAGCACAGAAATCTGTTCGACTATGTTTTTTAGCTGACGAATATTACCTGGGAAATTAAAATTCAAAAGAACTTCTTTGGCTTCATCGAGTAATTCTACCGGTTTGGTTTTGTACTTGTCACTGAAATCTGCAGCAAACTTCCTGAATAGTAAAGCAATATCATTCCCTCTTTGTCTCAATTGAGGAACAAAAATCGGAACTGTATTGAGACGATAATAAAGGTCTTTTCTGAATTTACCCTTATCAACAGCCTCTTCCAGGGCTACATTGGTGGCAGTAACAACACGCACATCAGTTTTGAGCACTTTGGAGGATCCTACCTTGATAAATTCACCTTCCTCCAATACCCTCAATAATCTTGCTTGAGTGTTAAGAGGGAGTTCAGCAATTTCATCAAGAAAAATTGTGCCTTTATTGGTTACCTCAAAATATCCTTTTCGTGCATCACTTGCTCCGGTAAATGACCCTTTTTCATGACCAAACAACTCGGAATCTATGGTACCTTCAGGAATAGCACCACAGTTTACCGCAATAAATTGTCCGTGCTTTCTACTGCTAAGCTGGTGAATGATTTTCGAGAAAGATTCTTTACCACTTCCTGATTCACCAGTAATTAGTACAGTCATATCAGTAGGGGCAACCTGTATGGCTACATCGATAGCATGGTTAAGTAACGGTGAATTACCAATAATGCCAAACCGCTGTTTAATTCTTATTATTTCTGATTCATTCATGATATTAATCAACAACTTCACCTTGCAGGGTAGCTGCTGTGCAATTATTTATCTTAACATTAACATAATCTCCGGGTGCTCGGTTCCCTGCAGGGAAAACCACTACTTTATTGGCACTGTTTCTTCCTTGCAGGTGCTCTTTTGATCGCTTCGAAAAACCTTCAATAAGTACTTCTTGAATTTTACCCACATCCTTTTGGTTTCTCATTAACGATAATTCTTGCTGTTTCGCAATGATTTCACTCAATCGTCTCTTCTTAATCTCTTCAGGGATATCATCTTTCAATTTCTTTGCAGCTGGTGTTCCCGGTCTTTCAGAGTAGATGAACATGAATGAAAAGTCGAATTGAGCATAATCCATTAGGGTGAGGGTACCTGAATGCTCCTCTTCGGTTTCGCTACAGAAACCAGCAATCATATCTGATGAAATACCACATTCATCACCCAGCACTTCTCTTATCTTATCTATTTTTTTAAGGTACCACTCCCTTGTATAAGTTCGATTCATTAGTTCGAGAACACGCGAATTGCCACTCTGAACAGGTAGATGAATGTACTTGCAGATATTCTCATATTTTTTCATGGTATAAAGAACATCATCTGTAATATCTTTAGGATGAGATGTTGAGAAACGTACTCTTAGTGCCGGGTCAATTGCAGCAACCATGTCTAATAGCTCAGCGAAGTTTACTGTTTCTACATTGCCAGCGCGCTCAATTTGAGCTTTCCCCTTTAAACTATTATCAGGAGACCATTTATATGAATCTACATTCTGACCAAGAAGAGTCACTTCTTTAAATCCTCTTTTGAATAAGTCCCGAGCCTCTTCAACAATCGAAATAGGATCTCTGCTTCTTTCTCTTCCACGAGTAAAAGGGACAACACAAAAAGAACACATATTGTCGCACCCCCTCATTATTGAGATAAATGCAGTAACCCCGTTGGAGTTCAATCTAACAGGATTGATATCAGCATAGGTTTCTTCTCTGGACAAAAATGTGTTAATTGCCTTTAATCCTTCATCTACCTTGCTTACCAATTGAGGGAGGTCTCTGTATGCATCTGGTCCGGCAACGAGATCAACAATTTTCTCTTCTTCAAGGAATTTTTCTTTCAACCGCTCAGCCATACAGCCCAGTACCCCTACAATTACTTCCGGATTTTTTTTCTTTGCCTGATTAAATTGTTTTAACCGATTTCGAACTGTTTGTTCGGCTTTTTCCCGAATGGAGCATGTGTTCACCAGGATCACATCAGCCGAATTAAAATCATCTGTACGACCATATCCATTTTCATCCATGATAGAGGTGACAATTTCACTATCAGCGAAATTCATCTGGCAACCGTAACTTTCAATATATATCTTTCTTCCTCTACTGGTGGAGTCTGAATGCTTTGCTTTGGATGCAGTTTTTAGCCCTTCCTGCTTGCCGCTGTGCCCAACTACTGGCGGTTCAGGCATGGCTTTTCCTTCGAATAAATCTATGTCTTTGATCAATTCTCCCACTTATTTCTATTTTTGAACCGCAAAGATAAGTTATTCTGACAGAAAACATGCCATTTTGGCAGAAGGAATAGGTCGTTGTATTGTAATAACACAAAATAGGATAGGATATGGCCTTGATATTACCGGTAGAAGGAATTGAACCTCAATTTGGAGATAACTGCTACATAGCAGAAAATGCCACGATAGTTGGCGAAGTGAGAATGGGCAAAAATTGCAGTATCTGGTTTAATGCTGTTGTGAGAGGTGATGTGAACTCAATTGACATTGGTGATAATACCAATATTCAGGATGGGGCTATCATTCATGGTACTTATCAGACGGCTAAAACGGTCATAGGTAACAATGTAAGTATCGGGCATGGTGCCATTGTTCATGGGTGCACCTTAAAGGACAATGTGCTTATTGGGATGGGAGCTATTGTAATGGACAACTGTGTGGTTGAGAGCGGATCTATTATTGCAGCAGGAGCTGTAGTTCTTGAAGATACAATTATTGAAGCCAATACTATTTATGCGGGAGTACCTGCTAAAAAAGTTAAAAAGGTGGATGATAAACGAGGTGACGTGTTTGCAAGAACAGCAAGGAACTACATAAAATATGCAGAGTGGTTTAAGAAAAATGATAAGTAAACTTTATCTCGCAATTATGCTGTTAAAGTCGTTTCTTTGCTGCTCATTTTAACCATAACATACGTGAAAAACATATCCTTAATTCTGAACATTATCCTGTTAATAGCTGTATCATTTTTGTATTTCAATGAATTTACTGATAATGATGATAAGGAGGAATTATCTGAAGCAACATCCATTACTTCTGATCTTCCTATTGCCTATATTAATATTGATACCCTTTTACAACATTATGATTATTATGGGGAGGTAAGTAAAAAGCTGGATGACAGAAGAGATAAGCTGCAGGTTGAATATACAAGAAGGGCAGAAGCGCTTCAAAAGCAGATTGGAGATTATCAGCGAACTTATACTAATATGACTATGGCCCAGGCTCAGGCAGTAGAACAAGATTTGGGAAGAAAACAGCAAGAACTTCTACAGTACCAGGAAACAATAAGACAGGAGATACTTAAAGAAGAGGCAGCGATAACACAGAAACTCTATGATGAGGTAGCTCAATTTCTTAAAACATATGGAGAGGAGAATGGATTGAAATTTGTTATGACCTACTCACCCGGAAGTACTCTGATGTATGCAAATGAAGATCTTGAGATCACCTCTGCTGTGATAGAAGGGTTGAATGCTGAGTATTCTGATAAGGATACCATACTCCTGGAAGATAGTACTTCCGCGAAATAATTTCCGTAAATGTAATTTTAGAACATAAAATAGGATTTATACTTGTTTTACTGGCTTAACCTTAGTTTCTTTAGCAGAAATAATAGCCAGTTGGTATGTTGAAGCTTGTTTTTAAAGCCCTGAATATTAGACCAGATGAAGAGGGCCGTGCTGCCTTACTTCTTGGTTATGGATTCTTCATGGGAGTATTTCTGGCTACTTTTCAGTTAGCGACTGAAACTCAGCTTGTTACCCAGGCAGGAGAAGCTGATAGTGAAAACCTTATCCGTCAGGGATTATTTTTAGCAGCGATATTTGGAGTTATAACTACCGCACTCTTTGCTTTTTTTCAGAATAAGATTTCTTACGGTGTCTTTTCTATTATAAACCTGTTAATAGTTTTTTCCGTTGTAGTAACGTTTTTTTTGCTTTACACTTTTCTCCCTGATAATTACTATAAACTTCTTTCTTTCATTCAGTTTGTTTTTCTGGGCCCTGTAATTGCAGTGTTTCTATTAGGCTTCTGGGGGGTGTTTGGTCGTCTTTTCGACTTAAGGCAGTCTAAAAGGATTATAGGCGGTATTGATTCAGGCCAGTTAATCGCAGCAATTATAGCTTTTTTTGTAATAGGACTGGGAGTACAGGTGGCGCGCACCTATAACCTACTTCTTATAAGTGCTGCAAGTGTAATAGGAGCTCTTGTTTTCTTGAGCATACTCATTAAGAAGTATCGGCTGGGTGAAGTCAAAACAGAATCTGGAGAATCGACTAATGTTGGTTTTAGGGTGATGTTTAAGAATAAATATGTGCTATTACTGGCGCTCTTTATTTCATCATCAATTTTTGCTTACCTGTTGGTTGAGAATAGCTATTTAGCTGCACTATCCAAACAGTACCCGGTAACACAAGAGGCCAGCTTGCGGCAATTCCTTGGTTGGTTCAATGGATCGATATTGATATTAAGCTTAATATTCCAAACATTTTTTAATGATAAGATTATTGCAGAATATGGACTCAAGGTAGCCCTGATGATCCTTCCGGTTGTACTGGGTTTTCTGGCAATTCTTGTAATAATAGTGGGTCATGTTGTTGGCCAACCGGTTAGTATGACCATAATTCCGGTATTTTTCTTGTTTGTGGCTTTGAACAAACTGTTTATTACCTTTTTGCGGGAAGCGTTGGAAAATCCAACTTTCAAACTCTACTTTATGACATTGGATAATAAAATAAGGTTTGATATTCAGGCAAAAATTGAAGGGGTAGTTGTAGAATCTGCAAAGGTGGTAGCTGGAGGAATAATAATCCTTTTAGGTTTGCTAAGTTTCTTCCAGATAATTCATTACTACTATATTCTGCTATTTATTATAGTAGGTTGGGTATACATGGGCTCCAAGCTTTATGCAGAATACCGTAA
>JBDLIU010000115.1:0-12856 GCA_039714715.1 Bacteroidota bacterium | reverse complement strand
GAATTGACCTTAAACGATAAAAGAGAAGAGTCTTATTCAATAATTGTTGAGACAGCTTGAGTGCTTTCTGTAAATCAGAACTCAATTTTGTAACTCAGGCTGGGTACAATCACCACTGCCTTGTATTCCTCAAGCTGATCTGTTTTGTAATTGTAGGCATATCCATAGTTCTCCTCTGCCCCCAGAAGGTTCAATACCTGAGCGGACCATATGCTTGCATGATTCCTTTTATTTATACGGTAGGTAATGGACGCATTCAGGTGAATTATATTTGGTTTTTGATCTTCAAATGGTCTGGAATAGTCGTAAACCACATCTCCCTGGATTAAGGACGAGGCTTTGTCCAGGGGAAAAACCCTCTGGCCGCCCATCATATTTAGTCTTGCATTGACACCCAGAAATTTGTTTTCTGAAATCCCCATGGTCCATTCCTTACCAAGCAGTACGTTCACAACATAATTGGAATTGTACCTTGTACTTCTTTCAATTCCATCACCCCCCACATATTTAGACTCAAACAAAGAGGCCGTAAGCAAATAGTAGAATCCGTCTTTCAGGAATCGTTCAAGGGTAAGATCAATTCCAAAATTGGTTCCGGTACCCCGGTTGACCAATTTCTCTGTAAAGAACCAATCAGCCTCCATATTGATCGTTGAGTAGCTGCTGTCGGGAGATACTGGGATATCATAGAGATATTGAAAATAGGGCTCCACTTTCAACCTGACATTGGGGCTCAGGTTAATATCATAGGCAAGCACAAAATGGTGAGCTTTGGACAGGGACAGGGTTTTATTTGGGTATGTTACCTCATCGCCCTCCAAAACGCGTGCAAAATAGAGACTTTGCGGTTCCAGCTTTGAGTGTTTCCCATAGGCCAGGCTTATGGATTGATTATTCGTGAGATGGTAAGTGGCCCCCAGTCTTGGCTCCAATACTACCTCTTTATTCATATCAAAATATAGGCCATGCATTCCCAGGTTAAATACAAATCGGGACGAGAGATTAAATTTTGACTGGCTATAGAGATGGATGAGGTTTGATGAACCATCCTCATCAGCCGTAGTCACCAGATCATCACCAATTGAGGGTGCATATTTCAGCAAGTTATTGTAGTGCAGATTGTTTACAATAAATCCTGTTCGGTTGGTGTGTTTAGCGCTGAATTTATGGTTAAGTGTGGATGTCAGTGTATATTTTGCATTCAGGTTGTTAATGTATTGAGATGCATTTGGGGTGAGATCAAAATCAAGGTAGTCTATCACAAACTCGGTGTAATCTCCCGTTAGGGCCAGGGTAGAATTCAAATATGTTTTACTCCCCAGAATATACCTGTGATTAAGACCAATGGCTCCCATTCTTTGTGTGGCATATCCATGTTCCTGATCATGAATATAACTCCACACCGATGTATCCGCGTCTGCTTCAAATTTGATTTTATCGTCAGCTGCTAGTGCCCAGACCGAAAAAATACCTGCTCTGTCAGTGGGTAAATTGATCTTAAAGGATAGATCCTGATAAACTGGTATATTAGCATCTTCCGGCAGAATGGGCTTGATCAATCCAAAAGTGGAGTACCTGTAGTTAAAAAGGTAGGTGGCTCTGCCATTTTTTGAAAAGGGGCCTTCAGAAGAAAGATCGACACCTAATGCCCCAATTTGCACCGCATGTTCGTGTTTCTCATTATTCCCGGTTCTCAATTTGATGTCGAATACACCTGACATGGCATTTCCGTATTCTGCCGGGAAAGCCCCGGTAAAGAAATCGGAGTTAGCAAGCATTAAACTACTCAAAGCAGATACACCTCCGCCACCAAAGGTTGTCATATTCGCAAAATGATTAGGATTGGGGATCTCAATACCCTCAAGTCTCCAGAGTAAGCCTTTGGGTGCATTGCCGCGAACGATAATTGCATTGTCATCAAGATATCCAGTGGCCACACCCGCAAATGAGGAAGCCAGACGGGCAGGATCATCAAATCCGCCGGCGTACCTCTGTGCCTCCTCCACTGAAAAAGAACGCGCACTAACTGTCGACATACTGTTCAAAGGTTTATCCTTTTGAGTATATGCTTTCACTACTACTTCCTCCATCATTTCGACCTTCTCTTTCAATACTGTTTCAAGTACCAACTCTTTTCCTGATGTAATAAGAAGCTCTGGAATCACCTTTGATTCATATCCCATAAAGGATACCTGAATATTGTGCCTTCCTACTGGTACTTTGTCCAGTAGGAAAAGCCCCTTCTCATCTGAAGAGGTTCCCATTACCGGATCTATGGTTAATATGACAATCGTGGCAAAGGGTAATGGCATTTGTGACTCTTCATCCACTATTTTTCCCCGTACAACCTGAGTTATATCCTGACTAAATGTGGTACCCGCTATTGCATGAGCCAGTATAATTCCGGCTAATAAGCTTTTTATATATATCATGATTTATTCAATTGAGAGTAGTACCCTTAACGACAACAGAAGATTTTAAGGGTTGCAAATCCATATGTTACTCAGACCGTAAACACTCTGCCGGATTTATCCTGGCTGCTCTTAAAACCACAAAGGTCACTGCCAGTAAAGAAATCGCAAATACAATGAAAACTGCTAAAACAAACACACCCATATTTACTGATGTGCGATAAGCAAAATTCTGTAGCCATTTATCTGTAGCGTAATATGCAATAGGGATGGCAAGGATGGTCGCTATCCCAACCCATTTCACAATTCCCATATTAAGGAGCCTCAAAATATCTACAGCTGATGCCCCGTTTGATTTCCGGATCCCGATTTCCTTTTTTCGTCTTTCACTGGTATATGAAGCCATCCCAAACAACCCTAAACATGCAATTAATATGGAGAACAGAGCGGAAAATTTTATTACCAAGCCGAACTTCGCTTCTGTTTCATACAAATGATCGTATTTGTCATCAAGGAAATTATATTGAAAAGGAACATCTGGAACTGTTTCATTCCATACATTCTCAACATGATCGATGGCTGCATCCCTATTATTCCCATTGATTTTGATAATAACCGTATTTAACATAACTGGGTAGTTCATTAATACAGCAGGAGTAATTTCCTGGTGAAAGGATTCATGATGGACGTCCTTATAAATGCCTACAATCTCTTGTTTTCTACCTAACATGGATAATTTATAACCGATAATACTGTCAATTCCAAATTCCTTGGCTGCGGTTTCATTGATAATCACTGTACCATTATCATATGCCCTGTCCCATTTATAATTTCTGCCTTCAACAATTTCAAGTCCCATGGTTTCAACAAAATCAGGATCTGCAACCATACCCTGAAAATTTATTCTCACTCCGTTAAACTCTTCCTCGAAGCCAATATGATATCGATCACCAAATTCATTCCCCGCACGGCTTACTTTATAAATAGCAGGATTTTCTAAAATTCTTTGCCTGAATAATTCATGTTTTTCATCAATATCATTATTTGAACGGAAGTAGATTATATTTGTATTATCGAAGCCTAAATCCTTTGTTTTCATATAGTTTAACTGCTTCGAAATGATGACTACCCCAATAATCAGAATGAGAGAAATTGTTATTTGAATTACAGATAATGATTGTCTGAAGACCTTACCCTTTTTGCCAGTAGTTACTTCATTTTTTAATGTTTTTATCGGATTAAAGCGGGATAAAACTATTGCAGGATAAAATCCAGCAAGAATACCAAGTACAACGCTCCCTGCTAGAAAGATCAGAAGAACTTGTGGTTTATCAATATATCCGATAGATAACTCCTTCCCGACCATGTTATTGAAAAAAGGCTTTATTGTTTCGGAAAGAATTAGAGAGGCTATAACAGCAATCAATACCAATACAATCGCTTCACCAATAAACTGGCCGATAAGGTTTTTACGAGAAGCTCCTCCAATTTTCCTGAGGCCTATCTCTTTACTCCTTACTGATGATTTTGCCAATGAGAGATTTATAAAGTTAATTAACGCAATCACTATGATAATAATTCCTATAAGAATAATCAGGGATAGAAATTGAAGCTTACTATTTCCAAAAAACGGCACTTCACCCAGAGGAACCATTTTCATTTCAATTTCGTTTGCTTCATCACTTTCAGGATCAATTCCATATGTTTCACATGCAAATTTGACATATTCATCACGGGCTTTTCTTTCAAATTCATTGGTATTAATATTGTCGTTAAGCATGATATACGTATAATATCCCCAATTGCGGAAATCCTGATCAACCTCTATACCTCCTGGTTTAATATCATTCAATGTGATAAACGATGCAATGGCTGAATATTGAATAGATGATTTACCGGGAGCATCTTCAATTACTGCTGTTACAGTGAAATCAGACTTTATTCTCCCTTCTTCGCTTACGAATCCAATGATTTTGTTTACAGCATCTGTGCTGCCGAATAGTTTTATTGCCGATGATTCTGTCAGCACGAGAGAATATGGATCTGTAAGTGCTTTTGTTAAATCACCGGCAATTGCCTTCACACTGAAAACATTAAAAAAGTCAGGATTCGAATAAATGATGTCTTTAAATTCAACAAGCTTGTTGGAATCCTGAAGTTTTAAATATGCTTTTAACCCACCCCCGTAAGCCCGATCAATACGAACCAGATGTTTTATTTCAGGGAATTGTTCTTTCATGGTATACCCTAAATGCGCGGTTGTTTCCAGTCCATCCTCAACACTCACCTGATATATTTTGGCGAAGTTTTCATGGTACTTATCGTAATTTAACTCACTCACTACGTAAATCATGATAAGTGTAAATATGGACACCCCAAAGGCAAGTCCGCCGATATTGATCACTGAGTGTAGTTTAAATCTTAATATATTTCGGATGGCGGTTATAATGTAGTTCTTAATCATAATTTAAAAGCTTTGACTCTTTGTAAGTCAAATAGCATACCGGATTCATATAATGCTAAGTAATAGCCCGTTATGTCATGTATCCAGGCATACAGCTAAAGCTTTACTGACTAATATCTGGACATTCGATGCCTAATAATTAGACATTTATTGATGAATGGTATACATTTACACCTATGTCTGCAAAGAAGAGAAAACTTTTAATCGTTGATGACAATAAGAACATACTTACTGCATTAAGCCGTTTGCTGGAGATGGAAGTTGATGAGGTTCATACCACCAGCAACCCTAACTCAATTCATAGCCTGGTTAGATCGAATGAATATGAAGCAATCTTGTTAGACATGAACTTTTCGGCGAGTGTTCAGTCTGGAAACGAAGGCTTATTTTGGATGAAGGAAATTCTGAAAATGGATCCGGATGCCATTGTAATTCCAATCACTGCTTATGGAGACGTTGATCTGGCTGTAAGGGCAGTAAAAGAAGGGGCTGCTGATTTTGTTGTAAAACCATGGGACAATGATAAATTGCTTGCCACCTTAAACTCAGCTTATAATCTAAGGAAATCAAAACGTGAAGTTGAGTCCTTAAAGGAAAAGCAAAAGTCATTGCTGGAGAAAATTGACAAGAAGTATTCCTGCATAATAGGATCCTCATCAGCCATGCAGAATATTCATAAAACCATTAAGAAAGTAGCCGGAACGGATGTGGACATTCTTATACTTGGGGAGAATGGAACAGGAAAAGAGCTGGTAGCCCGTGAGATACATCGACAATCCGTCCGAAATCAGGAAATACTGATCAGTGTGGATATGGGTTCTCTAAGCGAATCTTTATTTGAAAGCGAAATGTTTGGCTACGAGAAAGGGGCTTTCACTGATGCAAAAGAAATGCGCAGAGGACGCTTTGAAATAGCTTCTGAGGGAACCATGTTTTTAGATGAAATAGGAAACCTCTCACTTTCAATGCAGGCCAAATTATTATCTGCATTGCAAAACAGAACTTTTACACGAATTGGAGCCAATGCTCCCATAGAATTTGATACACGATTAATTTGTGCCACCAACAAGAATTTAAAGGAAATGATTTCAGAAGGTTTATTCCGTGAGGACTTATTCTTCAGGATTAATACCATTGAGATAACCATCCCTCCATTGCGAGATCGCGGTGATGATGTTCTGGAACTAGGTGATTTCTTTCTTACTCATTTCAAAGCAAAGTATGGGAAGAGCTCATTGAAACTGAATAAAGAGGCTTCAGAAATTTTAAAGAATTACCATTGGCCCGGAAACGTACGGGAGTTGCAACATACCATCGAGAAAGCCGTAATTTTATGTGATTCCAATGTTTTAAAGCCCGACGATTTGTATTTGCCCAGGCAAGAATTGAAATCTTCAGATGATGAGCCTCTTACTTTTAGCGAAATTGAGAAACAAGGTATTCTTAAAGCGCTTAAAAGAAATAAGGGGAATGTTTTTAAAACCGCCAAGGAGTTGAATATTGCAAGACAAACACTTTATAACAAGATTCAGAAACACAAGCTCTAGATGCCCTCTTATGTATAGTAAAAGCCTCTTTTCAGCAGTTCTTTTCCGAATCATTCTCATCATAATCAGCTCCTTTGCTTTTATCTCAATCATCCCCTACCTGCACAACGAGTATTACTTAAGTCTTATTGGTATAGGAATTCTTATAATATTTCAGGTCTACAACTTAGTGCATTATGTAAATAAGACAAACCGTAAGCTGGCTCATTTCTTTAATTCGGTGCGTAATGAAGATTCTGCACTTATTTATTCCTCAGATTATGAAGGGAAAACCTTCGATACTCTCAGTAGTTCATTGAATGAACTTAACCATACCCTTGGTGAAATGCGAAGGCAAAACGCACGGCAAAGTTTGTTCCTGAATGACCTGGTCGAACAAGTGGGGGTAGGCTTGATTTCATACACAAGAGATGGAAATGTCGAGATTTTTAACAATGCTGCAAAGAGATTATTACAGCTAAGTCAGCTTGGTAACATAAATGATATAGGCAGAAATTATCCTGAACTTTTCAAGTGTATTCAAGAATTGCAGCCTTCTAATAATCAAGTGATTAAGGTGATTACGAAACAATCAGTGCTGTTTCTGTCATTAAAGCTCAGCATATTTAAATCTGAAAAGGAGACGCTGAATCTTTTATCCATTCAGAATATCCGGGTAGAACTGGAGCAAAACGAACTGGATTCCTGGCAAAAATTAATTCGGGTATTAACACACGAAATATCTAATTCTATCAGCCCGATAACATCCCTGGCAAACTCAACCAAAAAGTATTTTGTAAGGAAAGATACTGGATCAATTATGAAAATTGATGAATTGGATGATGCCTTGCTGCTTAAAACAGTTGATAGCCTGGATACCATTGAAACTACAGGCAAAGGATTAATTGATTTTGTGGGTAAGTATAGAAGTCTGACAGCATTGCCACAACCCAAATTTGAGAAATTCCAAATCAATGATTTGTTTGACAAACTTCAAACCTTACTAAAGGATGAAGCCGGATCCAATGACATTGATTTAGAATTTAACAGCTCCCCCAAAACCGTTGAACTTACAGCAGATTTTAGTTTATTGGAAAAGGCTCTGATTAATTTGATTAAAAATGCATTTCAAGCGCTTGAAGAATCCTCAGCGGGGAATGTTCATGTCAGTGCATACAAAAATATCGAAAACAGAGTTGTAATCATTGTAAAGGATAACGGAAGTGGAATTCCATCAAATATTATGGATGATATATTTATTCCGTTTTATACTACAAAAAAAATCGGATCAGGGATTGGATTGAGCCTGGCACGGCAAATCATGAGATTACATAGCGGGACCATAACAGTTAGTTCCATTCCGAATGAAACGACAGTATTTAGGCTGGCATTTTAAAGAGACAGTGCACATTCGAAAGCTAATGAGCACCTTTCTGATATTCAAATTTGAAAGATCCCATCAAAAAGCTCTTGTTGTCGGATCAGTTGGCGCTTTTTTCTTACATCTAAGAAAGCGACAGTATCCTCATGATCAATCAATGAACTTACTTTGAATCAATAAACCGTCAACAATTCTCTTGGATCTATGAGGTTCCTCGTCAAGTTGACGAAAACATAGCCATCTCAAGAGCAAACAATTACATCGATATTTCCGCCCGATCATGCCTCAAATCGATGGGGGCTGGTGGCACCACCGTTAAACCGCGAAAGCCCCCGCTAGACCTAGTGTCTTCGGGGGCTTTGCAATTTAAGGTGACGGGAGTGTTGATGGAATATTCTCTAATGGCCGGGAAGCTGACAATCAGTATTTAACAAATTTTTCAACGAATGTATTCCTATCCGTACTTATCTGTATAAAATACACTCCTTTGCTAAGCCGGGAAAGGTCAATATTGACTATTTGCATGCCGGAATTGATAACTTCCGAATGGACCACTTTTCCACTGCTGTCCATTAATTTTAGGGTAGTTGATACACTCTGTTCCTGACCAAATTCAAGGATAAGCTCGTCCATTGCCGGATTTGGATAAATCTTAAGGCCCTCTTTTTTTATAGAATGCACCTCATTTATATCAGGTGGACAGAGAACCAGGTCATACTCTTTGCCATCGGAATGATAAATTTCAAATTCCTTAATGGAGTATACCATGATATCAGATCCCTGCATTTTAACATATTTTGCCTCTTTACCTGTGAACCGGATTGTGTCCCGGGAATTGAGTCCTCGCTTAACACAATATATTGTATCCCATTGGATATCATCCATTGAAGTCTGGGCGGTAAAGCTTTTGCTGGTTAGCATATTCCATTGAATTATTATCCTACCTAGAGTATAAACAGAATCCAATTCGATTTTCAGCCACTCAGAGACTGATAATGTACTTGACCAGTAACTTAGGCTATCTCCATCTATAGTCTTCTGCGGATAAAAAATTACATCAGAGACCGAAGAAGATGTAGCTATGCCCCATGGAGCCAGGTTTCCCTCCCATGGATAAATCCGGATGTAGTCGGTCCTTGTAAGTGTATCAGCATCCGCACCATTTGAAATTGCCATGGAAACATCATATACATCCCCTTCTGAATGCTGGAAAGTATGTACAGGGTTTTGTTCCTGGGAATCTACCGTTCCATCTCCATCAAAATCCCATGACCAGCTTATCGGCAAAATTGCATCGTGGATACTTAAATCGGTAAAATTCACGGTCAGCTCACCGCGTGCAAATGTTGAATCAGCAACAAAATTTGATTGTAAATAAGCAGAAGGAATTTTTTCTGTTAGCGTAACAAGCTGGTTTACTGCTACATTTGTAAGAAGGGTGTCATGACCGGCCGGCCAGAGCACCATAAGAGAATCAATTATGGCCGCCGAACCCAGACCAAAATGGGCAATCAGACTATTTTGACCCATCAGGGTAGATTGTCCTTCTATACATCTCATTTGCCAGACCGGACCGGACCCGGTGTTAGCTTTAACTTTTACAATTGCACCAATTGCAGAATGATTGGAAACGGTGCCATTCAGCTTGATCTTTACCCAGCTGTTTCCATTATTGTTATCGTTTCGGTAGAGGGCATTGTTATTATTCATGGTATTGCAGACATAGACATCCATGTCGCCATCATTATCATAATCGGCCCAGGCAGTACCTGTTGAGGTTGAAATATCGCTTACTATATCGCCTTCGGTAATTTTAGTGAAGGTACCGTTACCGTTATTTGAATACAGAGAATTCTCATGCCCGGCATAATCTACATCACCAAAATTGGTCACATAGCAGTCAATATCCCCGTCATTATCAAAATCAGCCCAGCTGTCTATAGATATTGAGTCATCAGTGACAATGTCTCCTGTGGTGATCTTGGTGAATTTATATTCATTATCAGGGCCCTCATTCCGGTATATGGCATGACCGGCATTTATAATATCCCAATCTCCATCGTTGTCGTAATCCACAAAAATCCCTGCATCCAGCGGATCATCCGGATCGTTCAGGACCATCCCTTCGGTGACTTTGAAAAAGTCACCCGAACCCTTATTTATGAAAAAAGCTTTGCTTACAAATCTTTTTGCCGTTACAAGGTCAAGATCACCATCGTTGTCATAGTCTCCCCAGCTATACCTCCCGGTTTTTTCGTCGGTAGCCAGGGGAGTTTCCTGGTATTTGGCAAAAGTTCCATCTCCGCTGTTGTGATATAAGTAGTTTTTTTCATTCAGGTTGCCAACAAATATATCCAGATGACCGTCGTTGTTGTAATCCACCCATCCACCCGGATCGGCCCTCCCTTCTTCAGAAACAACGATACCCTCCAATAATCTCGTGAATGTACTATCCCCATTGTTTTGATACAGATTATCAAACTCCGGATTTCTCTGGTTGGCAATAAACAGGTCCAGGTCACCATCGTTGTCATAGTCACCCCAGCTGGCAGCCCTTGAAACGCCGCCATCGCGTACTAAATCGCCTTCTGTGATCCGGGTAAAAGTGTAATCATTGTCCGGGCCTTCGTTTCGAAACAAGAAATTTTTACGACTGAGTACATCTCCATTCGTAACATACAAATCTTCGTCACCATCGTTATCATAATCGCCCCACGCGCATCCTGCCGATTCAGCTCCGTCATTCACTAAAGGGCCTTCAGTGATTCTAGTAAAACTTTGTGCCAGAATTGTATTGCCTGAAAGAAATGCGAAACAGCACAATAAAAACAGATTTGTTAGTTTGAATTTCATAGTGGTTCATTTTTACTGATTTAATTTGTTACACTAGAACACGCGTTATGATAGGAGTAGATGCATTCCCTTGGCTGAGTAGCTGATTCTAGTTGCATGTCAGATTCTTACTTTGTCCAGTTTATCCGGAAAAATATAGAAGTATCAATCCTTAGTATTGAGACGTTTGTTAAAGGTAATTTGTTTAGAATTAGAGGCTTAGATGCACATAGTGTTTTTACGTTGAACCCTTAGCTTAACAACCAAAATATCTTGATGCAGGAAGTACAATAAGGTGATCCAAAGGTGAAAATCCCACTAATTCCCAAACTCGCGTAATTCTATTAGTGATCTGGTTATCTCTGTGTCAGAGGCCTCCACATTAAATTGCTAATACCGGAGTTATTGAGCACCTTCTAAAGCTGTTCGATAATCAGCATGTTGTCGGATCCGTTGGCGCTTTTTTTCGATATTTCAAACATACTTAGAGGTTTCATTGTCAATCATTAAGTCATCTTATAATCGTCATACCGCCAACAGGATACAGGGATCTCTGAATTTCTACATCGGGTTGATGAAATCATAGTTATCTCAAGAGCAAACAAATACGCCCAAATTTCCGCCGGATCATACCTAAAATCATTGGGGGCTGGTGGCACCACCGCCAAACCGCGAAAGCTCCCAAAGATCAAGTACCTGCGGGAGCAGTAGCATGCTCCTGCCTAACACCAGGTTTTTCAGCATATCTATTGGTTTTGTAATTAGAAGTGTTGTAACTTCTGTTGCTTTATTAACCTTAAACCTATTACCATGAAAAACAAGTATCTTTTTCTGCTCAGCCTTCTCTTTGTATTGATTTTTGTCAACTATGGATGTACCAGTGAACCTGTTACTGTTGCCACCTCTGCTGATGGTGTTGAGATTGTTTTCAGTAATCAGGGCAAGGGCGATCCAGCCATCCTGCTGGTTCACGGATGGACGAATAACAATACCATCTGGGACTTGCAGGTTCCCGTCTTATCTAAAAAGTACCAGGTAGTTGCAGTTGACCTTGCGGGTTATGGAAAATCCGGTAATACCCGGTCCGATTGGACAATGTCGGCATTTGGTGAGGATATTGCAGCAGTGGTACTTGCCGCCAAACTTAAGAACGTAATCCTTGTTGGATTTTCGATGGGTGGCCCGGCCATTCTGGAAGCTGCACAGATACTTCCGGATCAGGTTTCAGGCTTGATACTTGTAGATGCCATAAATAATCCTGAGGAACAATATCCCCCATCTGTGGTCCACTGGATTGACAGTACTTATATGGATTTGATAGATAATCCAACTACCGAAAAATTAGTGGCACTTGGCTTTTTTGTTAATAATCCGGAGGAATCCATGGAAAAGGTAAATACTATGATTGACAGGGATAGGACCGGTTGGAGAGAATCCCTCATTGAATTTTTCAGATGGTCAAATGAAGATTGCACCGGATCACTGGAAGCCGTGGAGGCTCCCCTCATTGCGATCAATACAGATAATGTTCCAACAGAAGTAGATAATTTCAGGAAATATGTTCCTACATTCGCGGTCAAGTTACTCTCAGGTACGGGTCATGTTATGATGTGGGATGTTACTGAGGAGTTCAACCGCCTCCTGGAAGAGAGCATACAGGAAATTATCTCTGTAGAATAGCTTAGTGTAGATACGGGCAATTTATTCTAATCTAAGATAATTGTTGACGGATTAGTTGTCAGTGCATGGCCCTTTATTGCGTATTCGGTTTTGCTAAACAATAATTGTCAAGTTCTCCTTGGTTTGCCATGAAATCCCAATAATTCTTGACCCTATCCGGCCGAAATCAGTATTTTAAGTGTCGATATATATTTAGCCTGTAATTCTATTTTTTTGAACATAGTGTATCCATGTATGCCATATAGTAAAAAAGTAACTAAGAGCCTATGGGTAAAATTCAGGCATCCACAGATATTTAGACGTAGATAAAAGATTCATTTTGGTTTTAAGAAAAATTCAAAGGACTTTTGATTCATGAAATGACATTTAATATGGAAATCATGAGCAGAAGGACAGTTCTGGTACATATTCTTGTTTGGATAATTGTTTTAGTACTTCTATTTATCAATGGGCATTCAAATAACCATGATAGTGGTATTCCTTTTGTAATTTCATCATTTATCATCACAGCATTTTGGTGGATTTCAAGTTTTTATCTGTTCTATCTATATCTAGTGCCAAG
>JBDLIU010000114.1:0-12968 GCA_039714715.1 Bacteroidota bacterium | reverse complement strand
AATGATATCAACAAACCGTTCGTACTTTTCTATTCTAAATTTTTCGAGATCCCCAACCAGGTTTTCGGCTATTAATAATTGTCGCATTAACGTGTCGTTTTCCATGGCAAACACCGTATGCATATGAGCTGAGTCTGTATCGTTAATGGAATCAGATTTGAGCATGATTTCTCTCCCAATTACTGCATAGTTATAGTAGTTTACATAAGAAGATATATTATATGCACTATAAAGATCCTCAGTTTTTAATGGCAGCCTTTTAGTTAACAGACTCTGAATCTTATCCACATCCTTATCCCGGTTTGGAAAGATGTAATAACTTAAATTATTGTAGTAATACTCCATGGTATACGTTCTTATCCACCTGGACAAGTATGGGTCAGAAATATTATTCTTTACAATATAGCCCTCTGTAAATCTTTTAATTTCAGATTTAATAGAATCTAATTTAGCAATAAATTGATCCTGATTCATTACAGAAATATACTCTTGAAGATTGCCAAATTCTTTTCTTTTCTCTTGCCATTTATCAGAAAGATCATAAGCAAACCTGTTTTCTTGGCTTCGATCCCCACTAAATATCACAGTATCTCCTTGATTGATTTCTAGGTTAATACTATCTCCGGGTTTGGCAACCATTATAAAGAACGGATCACTGATAAAGAAAGCATCCAGTGGGACCGGGGCATTAAACTCGAATCGGAAATTACCACTCTCATCAATGGTGGGAAAGATTTTTTCCTGATCTAATCCTACGCGATTAATTGCCATAGAGGGCTTTAGAGAATCAACATAATTATTGATTTTACCACTAATAATTATTGTCAAATCAGGATTTTCAACCTCAGTTTTTGTGCATGAATAAAACTGTAAAGCAATAAATATAAGTAGAAAAGTAAGGCCAGGATTTCTCATATAGGTTCAGTCTTGACAGGTTAAGATTAAACTTAATTGTGTAAAATAATAAATAATATAATAACAAATAACAATCTTACTAATAATCCATGGCGAAGATTAACATGTTAATTGTGCAACAATAAGAAGACGAACTTAAACCTAAGTCTTTATGTTAAAATTTAACAGGTGTTTAAAAATACCTCCGCTTCAACAGCTGTTTTCTACCCACAGCCATTTCCCAGGATATGAAAGCTTCATAAGAGCCATACTGGTTAGCTACCAGTTCTGTAGAGGGTAATTCAATTGTTAAACCTGCTTTTAGCCGGTCGGTAAGCTCAATTTGACCCATAGCACCAAATGCTTTCAGGTTGCGGGTAAAAAGACCCGCCCAAATTGTTTCTGCAAGCAGAATGCTACTACCCAACTCATAACTGAAATCACTTTCTGTGATTATAGTTAAACCAAAAACCTTAAGTTTAAGTAATCCGGCAGGTAGAATTCCACCAATCGAACCATAATAATGCTTTTTATAGTTAAGAAGATCCGAAGAGGACTCATCGGAATTGTACTCCATAAACTTTGGAATAGAGATACCAACATAAAAGTTGTTCGTGTTAAAAAACAACCCCATGCCAATGTTGGGCACGGTCACATTTTCATTGGCTGTGTTAAAAACAGGATCAAGGTCGGCTTCTTCTATAGCAGTAAAATCATTTCGATAATTAAGATAGCCACCCTGGATGCCCACACTTATCTGAGTGTTGAGACCAAGTAATAGTTTATAGGAAGCCTGGGCAAAGACTTCAATATTATTACTCGCGCCATATTTGTTATTATGAATGATCAAACCTGCACCTCCTTTGTTCCTGAAAAAAGTGGTGGAAGCAAGCAGGCTGTTGGTAAACGGAGCCCCTTGCAGACCTACCCATTGCACACGGCTCATCATGGCCACATTAACTACATTATTTACCACAGAATAGGCAGGATTGAACACCCCCTGGTTCATTCCGTATTGGGTAAAAATTGGCTCATGCTGAGCGTAACTATTATCTGCGAAACTGAAACCAACAATTATAATTACTATTAATTTTTTCATGATTAGTTTCTTTTCATTACAAAATATCCTTTTCCATTTTTCCTGATGCTTCCAACATCAATTACGTAATAATATGTTCCTGAAGGAAGCTCACCAAATCCATTTATATTGCCTATACCAATAAATGGATTATTGATATTATCATAATCTTCTGTTGAATAAACCAGGCGACCCAGCACATCATAGATTAACACCCTGTGTTCAGGGTATAATTCAATATTGGTAATGGTCATTTCGTCATTGATACCATCCCCATTAGGGGAGATAATTTCAACGGCATAAGGCTTTGGTGGATCTCCGTCTTTGGCGTTTACAATAATTGGCGCCCTGGTTAATATTAGGCCAGGCACATCCGGGTGGGTGACTTCCAATTCATATACTCCTGCATCGATATCAAGGAACTCATCAATATCATAATAATGATTATTGCTTAAACCCATTGAGACTCCATCCTTAAGCCATCTGTATTGTTGCCCATCATATTGTGCTATAAATGGATCAATACGTAAGGGCTCATAGGTGTATCCTGAAATTGATATGCTATCGCCCAGAGGCTTTTGAGGAGCATATTGGGTAACTTCGGCAAAGTTTGGCAGATTGGGTAAAATGTCTTTGAAAGTGAATTTGTTACCCTGTACATGAAAATAGCCCCAATCGGTGGTAGCGGGAAAAGCAGGCAAATCGGTGAAATTGCAGTGAGCAATGTATAGCTCATATAAATGTGGTAATCTGGTTAACCCTTCAGGTATAGCACCTTCAAACTCGTTATAACCCACAGCAAAAGTTGCAAGATTACTTAGGTTTACATATCCTTCGGGGATTGTACCCGATAAATTGTTCACATGTAACTCAATGTTTTTCAGCGAGGCGCAATTCTCAAGCTCAGGGGGAAGGCTTCCGGTTAGTTGATTACCGGGCAAGACCAGATACTCCAATTTGGTTAAATTACCAAAGGAAGCAGGTATGGTTCCTGATAATTGGTTATCCCAAATAAAAATACCTGTTAAATTGATGAGGTTGCCAATTTCATCAGGTATTGACCCTGTCAATTGATTATCTAGCAAAGAAAGCCAGCCAAGATTAGTTAGATTACCAATTTCAACCGGTATTGATCCTGTAAGCAGATTATAGGATAAGTCTATGTGCCGGAGTTCAGCTAAGTTGCCAATTTCTGAAGGTATGGAACCAGAAAGGTTATTGTTGCTTAAGTTAATTCCTGTTACCCTGCCATTATCATCCACGGTTACCCCGGCCCAGGTATCTATAGAATTGGCCGTATTCCAGTTGGTGCTGTTGGTCCAGGCGAGGCCATTGGTGGCATTATATAATGCAATTAAAGCTTCTCTTTCAGTATCTGGTGCACAAGGTATATTTGTTCCAGAATAATTTGGAATGGCCGCTGCCCAATTCGTATAAGCTGTTGATGTCGGTTCGCATAAATCGTTCCCTCCAAAGCCAAAATCTATTAGGTTAGGGATGTTAATAAGTGTCTCAGGAACAGTTCCGGTTAAATTATTGTTATGAAGAATAAGTTGCTCAAGCAATGAAAGGTTTCCTAATTCAGCAGGGATCGGACCCGACAACGAATTAATAGATAAAATGAGATTCTTCAGACTATCAAGACTTCCTATTTCTACAGGAATTGTTCCTGTTAACTGATTATCATCAAAATCAATACTTTTTAATCGGATAAGGCCTCCTAATGTAGTTGGGATTGTGCCAGATAGGAGATTATTGCATAGTCCTAAAGATCCGAGTTCAGTTAGATTACCAATTTCTTCTGGTATTGAACCTAAAAGATTGTTATTGCATATTTCTACACCCGTTACTCTTCCTTCAGCCATAGTAATTCCATGCCAGGTATTAATGGGCCCTGTAAGCCAATTTGAATTATTTATCCACCCAGGGCCATTGGTAGAATTATATAACGCTACCATGGCGAGGCTATCTACTGCAAGGGTTTCGCAGATTAAACCAGTACCAAAATAATTCATTATACCTGCCTTCCAGGTAGTATAAGCTGTTGAGGTGGGTTCACATAAGGAAGTGGCTTCAAAATAAAATTCGTATAACATAGTAATGTTTGTAAGCTCCTCCGGAATGGATCCTATGAGTTGATTAATAGACAAGGACAAGGTCATAAGTCCTGTAAGGTTACCTAATTCAGGTGGAATAGATCCGGAAAGTTGATTATCATTCAGATTAAGACTGGAAAGGTTTGCCAGGGCACCTAATTCAGGTGGGATTGAACCGGAAAGTTGATTACCGGTAAGAGACAAAGAAGTAAGCGAGGTCAGGTTACCAAGATCAGCGGGAATTGTACCAACGAGATTGTTATAGTTTAAATTTAAAGAAGATACTCTACTACCATCAACAAAAATCCCATACCAGGTATCCACAGTCCCTGTTAACCAATTTGTATTGTCTGTCCACCCTGGGCCATTGGTAGAATTATACAAAGCCACCAGGGCCAGGCTATCACTCACATCAGTTTGGGCTTTGGCGGGGTTGGAGTAGAAGCTGAATAGAGTAAATACCAGGAGTATTAAGTGTCGATTAAAAAATTGCATACACAAAAAATTATTGTTCGTACGTTAGTCCCATCATGGTTTTGTTAAACCAGAGAGGGGTTTTGTTATATTTCCTTATAAATATATTTTTCAATGAGGGATTATACAAGGTGTATTGAGATAAATGGTTACTACTCATCCAAAAGAGTTCAAATAACAGCTGATATACAGTTTGCTATTGACCAATAACCGCTCAACTATTAATGAATAACTGATAACCAATCTTTTTACTACTTTTACGCACTTTATGAAATAGAAAAAATTCCTCACATGCAAATAGTAAATGAATTTCTCCTGACTTTAAATGATTACCTGGGCGGTCACCAGTGGTTTGTATTTTTTCTTCTCGGCACAGGTATCTTTTTTACTTTTTACCTGAGGTTTCCACAGTTCAGATATTTTCGTCACGCTATAAAAATTGTAAGAGGGCGATTTGACCGAAAGGAAGACATTGGTGATACTTCACATTTCCAGGCGCTCACAACAGCCTTGTCAGGGACTGTTGGTACGGGGAATATTGCAGGCGTGGCACTGGCCATTCACCTCGGAGGACCTGCAGCACTTTTCTGGATGCTGGTTACAGCACTCTTCGGTATGACTACAAAGTTTGTCGAGGTAACTATATCGCACAAATACAGGGATATCCTTCCCGATGGTTCTATCTCCGGAGGACCGATGTATTACATGAAGAAAAGATTGAATATTAAAACCAAATCCGGGAAGATTATTAAAACCGGGGCAATACTGGGAGGCTTTTTTGCTTTTGCTACGATCCTCTCATCATTTGGTACAGGGAGCCTGCCTCAGATTAATAGTATATCTGATGCGGTGTTTGCCTCCTTTGGCATTAAGCATATTATCACAGGAGGTGTGCTCGCCGTGCTTCTTGGGCTCGTTATTATCGGAGGGATTAAGAGAATTGCCAAGGTAACATCAACACTTGTTCCTGCTATGGCTTTTATCTACCTGGTGGGAGCTTTATTAGTAATTGCTACTAACTACGAAAACATTGGACCTTCATTTGCATCGATTTTTGCTGATGCATTTACTGGAACTGCAGCTATTGGAGGTTTCCTGGGAGCTGGTTTTGCCTTTACATTTATTAAAGGCGTTAATCGCGGTTTATTCTCCAACGAAGCTGGACAGGGATCTGCGCCCATTGCGCACTCTGCCGCTAAAGCACAGGAGCCTGTTTCTGAAGGGATGGTTGCTATCCTGGAGCCTTTTGTTGATACGATAGTAATCTGTACTATAACGGGGCTAGTATTACTCTCCTCTGGAGTGTGGAATGAAAAATTAGAAAATAAATTTGAACAGGCCGACCTTGAAATTCTCGATGGTGATTATAACGAACAGAACGTTACACATACTCAATTGCTGAGTCGATATTTCAGTCAGGACACAACACTCCATCAGTTTGCAGGTGAGCTTACAGTTGAAGAAGGAGAAATAGTTACTGATAACGTTACTATTATTCATGCTGAATCATTTGCAGAGAGTGTACATGTTTACAAGGGTGATGAGCTCTATACAGGCGCATTACCAATAGCTAACGGCCGACTTGACTTATCAGAGGATAGATTTGGCGGAGAAGAGGTTTATCTGGAAGGTAAATCACTTATTCACAGTGCGGCGCTTACTACCGAAGCGTTTAAGAGAAGTATTCTTGGAAATTCGGGGCAATATATTGTTGCCATTGGACTCCTGCTATTTGCATTTTCTACAGCGATCTCATGGTCGTATTATGGCGACCGGGCTGTTACCTATCTGTTTGGCAACCAATATGTGATCTATTACCGGATGTTATATGTGGTAGCATTCTTCTTTGCTGCGTTTACGGATACAACCATAGTCTGGAATCTCTCCTATATTACCATTGCCATAATGACTATCCCGAACCTGTTTGGTATTTTATTGTTGCATAAAGACATCAGGAATACAATCGCAAAATACTGGACGGATTTTAGTAAGGAATGGCCCGATGAGGATATTCCAGTAAAGAGCTAATTATCTTAAGGTCTCTACTATCGTACCCTTGCCTAAGTATGGCTAAAGATTATGCTTGTGAAACATTGATGAAAACTGAATTGTGAATATTAAAGAAACCATAAGTATCAATTATCATAAATTTCAGACTTATATAACCGCGCTTGTTATTAGACTTAAAAAATCAAAAGCAATAGTTTTAACAGGATGTGGGCGCAGTGGTACAAGATATAGTTCAAAATTGTTACGTAAATGTGGATTGCATATTGGTCATGAAAAGCTTTTTTTTAATGGCATTAGTTCATGGAGAATAGTGAGTGATAGTACAGAACCATTTATGGGCCCTTCATTTAATGAAATTAAAATGCTGGATAGGGTTATGATTCACCAGGTAAGGGAACCTTTATCTTCAATATCTTCTATGTTAACCATAGGCAAACCAAGTTGGGAATTTATCGCAAAGGAAATACCTGTTAACCTCGATAAGGATTCCAGTATTTTAAAAGCAATGAAATACTATTTTTATTGGAACCTAAAGGCAGAAACTATCACAGATTATCGAGTAAAGGCTGAGACATTTAGTGATGATATAAGGCCGATCTTAATCGATCAAGGTATTACATTTAATGATAAACTGAATGATATTAAAGCGAAGGATGCGGTAAATACAAGAAAACATCAAATACTCACATGGGAAGATTTAAATAAAGAAGATCCTGACCTAACCGGTAAAATTCGTTTACTTGGTACCAGGTACGGATATGATAATTAATGGTAATAAGCTTAAATTTATTTGGCACTTTTTGCAACCTAATAGTCTAAGTACAAAAGATTAGAAAAATCATTTAAGATAACTTCAACCTCTAAGCTATAATCATAGAATGTCCCATTGAGTTCAGCATTGGCAAGCAGGTTAGTAATATTAGATTTAATATCCTTACTCGTGATTTCAGTTATAATATTTGCTTCTTCCACCCCAAGTGAGGTGGACCACCCAATAAGCTCTTTGGTTCCGGTTAATACAAACGTTTCAGCACCATGATATGCAGGTCTTGCATTCATTGTCAGGGGCATCTGTACTACTTCTCCATTAAGAAATAAAACACCCCCTTCATTAAATGAATCAAAGACATCTACGTATTTAAAATCATACGCTACGTTTAGCGCACTATTTATATGTAGAGGAACATCGTTTATGACATAATTTGCAATAACAAAACTTTTATCACCTGAATTAGAAGACATAATAGTATATAGCCCACCATCTTCTGATGTCACCCTTGACGACATCATGTAATTTCCGTTACTACGCCACATTGAAAGACCGGTTTTTTCAATGAAGTCTTCAATGTAGAGTGCATTTTCTTCGGGGCCAACATCCTCCCACAACCTCAATATCTTGATCAAGCGGTCCCCCACAACCGTAACACGACCCTGGGAACCAGGTGCTACATATTTAAAGAAGAAGGTTTGAATGAGCGAATCATCGATAACCCTTAAATACAGACCTTCTTTCGAATAATTCAGGATAACCTTGGTGCTATCATAAATTGCCCATCCCCAAATACCGGGATCATCTATCAAATCATAAAACAAGGTTTCTTCACCTAAAGTGTAAGATGAACTAGTGATTGCCTCAGCAAAGTTTAAAACCAGAACACTCATATCTAACCACTCTCCATCATATCCTACATTCATATTCGAGTCGACAAGCTCATCTTTTGTATGTATGGTGGCCGAGTCTCCTTCATTAAGCTCAGCAATCCTTCCACCACCGACATCACTATTTGAGGCGCCCAATTCATACAAAGACGTTTTGTATTCATCAATTGCGGCCAATACATCATCTTTAGTTACCTCTCCTATACCTTCTTCATCAATGATATCAGGTGATACCACTTCGCACCCTTCCAACGTGAAGACTAACAACATTAAAATGATAATTCTTTTCATCGACTTTCCCTTATTTGGGACTTACATTCATAAAATATTCAGGTTTGTATTATAAATATAGCTTATAAACCATTCTTGCAGAAGTTAGGCTGAGCTATTATCATAAATTAATATTTATAAAAACGTCTCTACTAATTTTAAACGCTCTAAGTTTCCTGCCCATCCGGCAGGCGGGCTTCCTCTGCTTTCGATTTCTCGTACTTTATCGCTTTCATTAAAAAATACACAAAACCCCCTACTACGATAGTCAGGATTAACACCATGCTGATGATTGAAAGCGTACTCATGTCTTGACAAACTTTTTATAAATAAACGTATTCAATAAAGCAGCAATGAGCAGAACCAAACCCCACTGAGTAACAATGGAAGCATTGCTGTAAATGTCTAATAAATTCCAGTTTCCATTTTCATCAAACCAGGGGTTAGTACTGTAACCCTGCGACATCCACCAGATAATCAAGAATATTCCCAATGGCAGAATAAGCCAAATACCAATTCGAAATAGCAGGTTGGAAATTCTCATATCAGAGTCTGCATCAATTAATTCTGTTTTGAATTCTTTTGCTCCGTATTTAGCCACCCCAAACGCAATAAACAATCCGGTTAAGATCAATCCGAGTCCCCAAACCCAATCCTGATTGGTAAAGAAATCCAGTGACCACGCTGAGGGGAATCCGAAAAGCACAAACATGATTAATACTAGCGAAATAGCCCTTTTTCGGGTCAAACCAAGATCTCCCAGGTTACGCTGTAGCAACTCTATCATGGGCAGGAACGAACTGAATGCCGCAATAGATAGTGCCAGAAAGAAAAAGACGGCCATAACCTCACCTGCCGGCAGTTTACTGAACAGCATCGGAATTATGGTAAATGTCAATGCCTGGTTACCACTTTGCAAATAGGTAATGGCATCGGTTTCGGTAGCTGATAATGCAAAAACTGCGGGAAGAACGGCCATACCTGCCAGTAAGCTAGCAGTATTGTTACCAAAAGCACCAATAAATGTGTTCAGGGTAACATCCTCCTTAGTACGAGTGTAGGAGGAAATGGTCATCATTAGTCCCCACCCGGCCCCTGTAGACCATGCAGACTGGGACACCGCTTCAATCCATATCCTCGGATTCTGAAAATCAGTCCAACGAATGGCAAACATGTATTCCAAACCACGAATACCATTTTCCATATTAAGCACAGCTACCACAATGATGATCAGCAGGACATATAAAGTGGGTATTAAATAACGATTGGCTTTCTCGAGACCGTTGTTTACGCCACGAACCAATACAGTCACGCCCCCAAGTATAACTATTACAAATACCGAAACGGTAAACCAGTTAGCGTTGGACAGGTTAGTCCAAAACAGGGATAAGTACTCCGGATTTGCTTCCAGTTTTTGGCTTAAAGAGGTCTGATTGACCCATGCATCAAAAACGTTAACTACTGAAAACCCCAAATACCTGATCGCCCAGGTGGTTACTACCGAGTAGTAAAACGCAATTCCCAGTGTGCAGACTGTAATGAATACACCCATAAAGGTGAACCGTTTGCCTGTTAGCATTCCGAAGGACCCAATAACTCCTTTTTTAAATTTCTTGCCAATGGCAAATTCTGATAGCAATAACGGGATGGACCAGATAAAAAGAAACAGTATCCAGAGCAGGATAAACGAGCCTCCATATTGTCCTGCCAGCCTTGGGAAACGCCATAGGTTACCGGCTCCAATAGCCATTCCCAGTGATGCCAGTACGATCCCCCAACGATTGCTAAACTGTTCTGCTTTTGACATAAGTCGCTAAAATACAAATATGATTTTATTTATGGCTATAGAGTATTTTCTTTAAAATCATTGTCAATGTTTAAAGCCAACCGGTGTATTGAATTTGCCACTACAACTTTGTCCCAAAGGACCTAAAGTAAGTATAGATTACTACGTCAAAAGATAACTCTACTGAGTTGGTCAGTGTTGAAATTAGTTTTGATTTTCTGTTGTGTACTCAAGCCACCATTTTTCTGTTGGAAATATTGAGTCTCTAACTATTACTTGCTCTCCTATTTTCGGTGTTGTTACAGACATGTTTACTTCAGCTGCTTTACTTAAAATTCGTTCAATTGGATCGTTCCAATCATGAAAAGCCAAAGTAAATCCACCCCAATGTATAGGTAAGACTAGTTTGCTTTTTAAATCCAGGGATGCCTGAACAGCCTCTTCTGGCATCATATGAAGTAGTTTCCAATCTTCATTATATTGACCACATTCCATTAGCGCAATATCGAAAGGTCCATATTTATCTCCAATTTCTTTAAAATGCGTATCATATCCACTATCACCACTAAAAAACACATTATCATTTTTTCCTTCAATCACCCAGGAGCACCAAAGTGTAGTTGCTCTGTCAAACAAGCCTCTACCAGAAAAATGTCTTGCAGGTGTGCAGACTAAACTAATATCATCAAAATCAACACGTTCCCACCAATTCAATTCAGTAATTTTTTCTTTTGCAATTCCCCACTCGATTAAGTGATTTCCAAGACCTAGAGGAACAAAATATTGACCAACCTTACCTTTCAATTTTTGAATGGATTCATAATCCAGGTGGTCATAGTGGTCATGAGATAAAACAATGGCATCTATAAATGGGAGTTTATCTATCTCAATAGGTAACTCCTTTGAGTATCGTTTTGGACCAAGTATTGGGATAGGGGCAGGAACTTCTCCTAACATCGGATCAATAAGAATTTTCTTGCCATTCATTTCTAATAGAAATGCGGAGTGTCCGAACCAGGTTAATTGAGTATTACCATTGTTGTGATTTTTAATATTTATAGAATCAATTTTTTGAACAATAATATTCTTAATTGGATTTCGATTTGGCGCACTTTTTGTCAACTCCTTAAGTATTTTCCAATAATTGACATTCATTGGACTTAAATGCTGGTTTTTAAATTGTCCATTTTGAAAATTATCTAATAAAGCAAATAACTCTCGTTGCTGTTTAGTAGTACCTTTTCCAAACTGAGGGCTGAGGTTTAAGAAAAGAGTTAACGTAATTACCAAAAGAATTATAACAACTGCAATAGAGAGTCCTATCATTTTAAGTATCATTTTCATTATTAATAAGTAGTTTTATATTTTGACAATAGTCGAATTGTATTGACAAATTTTTTTACTTTAAATTAAGGATAGCCCTTATTCCTCTAACAGTTTCTTCATTAACTTTTGCTACTATTTGTTTACCTCTTCGTTCTGTAATAATTAAATCGGCATTTGAGAGCTCTTTTAAGTGGTGAGAAATAGTAGGAGTTCCAATATTCAATTTTTTGATAACATCATAAACAAAACATTCTTCCTCTTTAAAGGAAGACTGTTTGTTGTTTTTATAAATCTCCATAAAAATCTCAAAACGATTAGTATTAGATAATGCTTTCATTGCTTTGATGACCTGTTTTGTGTCCATACATTAATTATATGATTCGACAACTATCAAATTCAAAACTAATTATAATAACTAATTTTTCAAAGGAATTTTGAATGGATATTTGGTAGTACCTCAATTACTACTAAATAGTGTACCTTGGGAATAAGAATAGAACTATTTACTAATATATTATTAAAGCAAACATTAAAATTCGTATAAAATAATGTTTGTATTGTTTTTGACCTTAAAATAGGCCGAACTCAGGTTCATAAGTTTAAAAATGTTAGAACGTCAAGCTTTTATTGAGCTATCTGCGTTGCAATAACCTCAATCCCTTCCTTAAAACTATGCGGTTGGTATCCCAGGTCATTAATGGCCTTGTCAATTATAAAACCTGTTTTGGCAGGTCTCTTGGCAGGTTGTGTGAATGTGGCAGAATTAGCTCTTGTAATGTATTGATTCTCTAGTTTAAAAAACTCAGCCACTTTCTGTGCCATATCATAAGGAGTGAGCATATCATTACCTGAAATATTGTATACCCCTTTTGTTTTATTTTTGGCCAATAACCAGCAACCCATAGCAAGATCTTCGGCCAATGTTGGGGTTCGCCATTGATCATCGACCACCTTTAATGTATTCTTGTTTTCCAGGTTTTCTTTTACCCACAAAATAATATTTGAGCGGCTCAATCCTTGCACAATACCATAAACCAACACAGTTCTGGCAATCGCCCAGTTTATATCTGAAGCCATTATGATTTTCTCAGCTTCCAGTTTTGTCTCTCCATAAAAATTCACCGGATTGGGATCGGCTTCTTCAGTAAGAGGCCCTTCGGAACCATCGAAAATAAAATCTGTAGAAAGATGAACAAGATGGGCATTAACTGCTTCACAACCCTTAACTACATTCTTAACCGCTTCAATATTGGATACTTTGCAATCCTCCTGGTTTAATTCACAATCATCAACCTGGGTCATGGCTGCTGTATGAATTACTACATCTGGCTTCAGTTGAGCAAACAATGAAATGGTTTCATCATAATTGGCAACA
>JBDLIU010000113.1:0-13201 GCA_039714715.1 Bacteroidota bacterium | reverse complement strand
GCTAGTTCGTAACCCTCTCCAACTTTATACCAACCTCGCCTTTGCCCTAAACCCAAACCTCACCCTTTGTGACTTTTCGGACGGCAAAGTTACAATGAATATGGGTTAATACAATGGTTTAAATACTAAAATTATGAAACCGTTTCTGTCCTATCGGGCCCTATAGAAACTACAGTAACAGGTACACCAACCTCCTGCTCAATAAACCTTATATATTTCTTAAGTTGGTATGGAAGTTCATCCAGAGACCCCGGTACATTATCAAAAACGCCCCAGCTTTCAAACGTCTTATATATTGGCTCAACATCCTGATGCGTCATTTCAAACGAAAGTTGCTCAGTCACTTCGCCATTTGGCAACTTGTATCCAACACAAACATTAATATCATCAAAATAGCTTAAAACATCTGCTTTCATCATTAATAGCTGAGTTACACCATTAATCATAACTGAATATTTCAAAGCCGGTAAATCCAACCATCCTGTTCTTCTTGGTCTTCCTGTAGTGGCACCAAACTCGTGTCCAACCTTACGCAATTTCTCCCCAGTATCATCATTTAATTCTGTTGGGAATGGTCCGCTTCCGACACGAGTGCAATAAGATTTGAAAATACCATAAACTTCGCCAACGGAAGAAGGGGGAATTCCAAGACCGGTACATGCTCCCGCTACCATTGTACTAGAACTGGTAACAAAAGGATATGAGCCAAAGTCAACATCCAATAAAGAGCCCTGCGCACCTTCCGCTAAAACAGAGTTGTTTTCTTTTAGCTTATTATTAACAAAGTATTCGCTATCTACCAGGTGAAACTCTTTTAATAATTCAAGGGAATTAAAAAACTTTTGTTCAGCTTCTTTGAGCTCAAATTCGAAATTGAGATAGTTTAAAGATTCAATATGCTTTTCTTTCAGGTCTTCATACCTTTCCTTGAATCCCGACAATAAAATATCCCCTACTCTAAGCCCTAATCTGCCAATTTTATCCTGGTAGGCAGGTCCTATGCCCTTAAGCGTTGATCCTATTTTATCTTTCCCCTTTGCCTTTTCGTAAGCTGCATCTAATAATCTATGCGTTGGGAGGATCAATTGTGCTTTTTTTGATATATAAAGATTTTTCTTGGGATCGGCCTTTAATTCTATGAGCTTTTCTACTTCACTCATGAAAATTACAGGATCAAGTACCACACCATTTCCGACAACATTAGAAATATTTTCTCTGAAAATTCCTGATGGGACCTGGTGAAGCACATGCTTTATGTCCTCAAATTCAAGAGTATGCCCTGCGTTAGGACCCCCTTGAAAACGAGCAACAATGTTATACTTGGGTGCGAGGAAATCAACAATTTTTCCTTTGCCCTCATCTCCCCATTGGAGACCTAATAAAATATCAACCTTCATTTATTTGTGCTTGAAGTTTAGTTTTTGCATTTGGTATTGTATCAAAGACCTTAAAGATAGCTTGGAGTTTAGTAATTATCAGAAGTTTTTTCACACTTTCAGATGGATTTATTAAACAAAGTTCCCCTCCTTTATTGCGTACCTTGGTTAACATCGTAATAAGAACACCTATTCCACTACTGTTTATATATCTTACATCTGATATATCAATAATTACCTGAAGATTTCCTTTCCCATTATATTTTTCAAGTTCCTTTATAATTTCTGGCCCATTCTCCTCCCCAATCAAGTCTCCTGATAAAGTGACGATTAAGAAATCTTCTTCAAGGTTATATTTATATTTCATATTCAGTTGTTCTCTTCCTGCTTTTTCTTAGCCTGACAATCACCACAAATGCCATATAAATTTAGCGAGTGGTGTAATATCTTATAGTTGAGTAGTTCTCCTACCATTGTTTGAATATTATGTACTCTTGGATCACAAAACTCAACCACTTTGTGACACTCCGTACAAATCAGGTGATCATGCTGTTTATACCCAAAAGATTTTTCAAATTGTGCAAGATTTCTTCCGAACTGATGTTTACTTACCAAATCACAATCTACAAGTAGGTCCAGGGTGTTATAAACAGTAGCCCTGCTTACTCTATAGTTTTTGTTTTTCATATAGATATACAAAGACTCCACATCGAAATGACCATTGCGAGAATATATCTCTTCCAATATAGCAAAACGTTCAGGTGTTTTTCTTAATCCTTTGTTTTCAAGATATGCTGTAAATATCTTAATAACCTTTTCAATATCAGATCGATTTTCGTTCATCAACATCAAACAATTTGAGATTCAAATATAGGAGTAATTAGTGTTATTTCGAGCGTTCTATTGTTCTATGCGTAAAAGTTTCTTTCCTTCTGGTTACTTTTACAACACCTTCAATGTTTTCAATCTGTTTACAAAGTAGTTTCAGGACTGATTTATCATCGATATACATGGACATTTTCCCTTCAAAAATACCCGTATCCGTATCAACGACAATTGATCTCATGTTCACATGATGATCATCAGAAATCACCCTGGTTATATCGCTAATTAACCCAACACGATCGGTACCAATCACTTCCAGCTCTGCAAGATATGATTGCTTATGTTTCGAAGCCCACTTTGCCTTAACAACCCTATGCCCATGACTGGATAAAAGCTCTGGTGCATTGGGGCATGATGTTCGGTGTATTTTTATGCCTTCCGATACAGTAACAAATCCAAACACAGTATCTCCAGGGATAGGGCTACAGCATGCCGCTATTTTATAATCTATTACATCCAAATCTTCTCCTATAAATAAGATGTCCTCCTCCTCCCCCTCTCCGGTTTTCTTACGCTGCAATGATTTAAAATCCTTTATACTTTTTGGCTTGCTCTTAGTTTGAGGGTGTTCTGATAATGATTCTTTGAATTTCTTAAATTCTTTTGCATCTATTTGCCCCTTACCTACATTGTATAGGAAATCTGTTGTTGTATTATAACCGAAGTAATTAGTTAGTTGGTTAAATATATCATTATCGTGTGTGATTTTAAGCTGTTTCAACTTTCTTTTTACTATCTCTTTGCCCAACTCAGCTACATTGCGAATTTCATCTTGTAATCCGTGCTTTATCCCAGACCTTGCTTTTGAGCTAACAACAAACCTTAGCCAATCTTCACTCGGCTTCTGCTTTGATGAAGTAAGTATTTCAACCTGGTCGCCATTTTGTAATTTATGATTTAAAGGGACTAGTTTTTGGTTAACTTTGGCACCAAGGCAGGATAAACCTACTTCTGTATGCACCTCAAACGCAAAATCTAATGCTGTTGCTCCATATGGCAATGTTTTAAGATCACCATTTGGAGTGAAAACAAAAACTTCATCATGATATAAATTCGACCTGAAATCGTCAACAAAATCTAAAGCTGATGTTTCAGCATTTTCAAGCATTGAGCGTACATCATCAATCCATAACTCTATTCCCTTTCCTTTATGTTTTGGGTCATCTTTATATTTCCAGTGCGCTGCAAATCCCTTTTCAGCAATCTCATCCATTCTCTTTGTTCTAATCTGAACCTCAACCCATCTACCTTCTTTACTCATTACAGTAGTATGCAATGATTCATAACCATTTACTTTTGGCGTGCTAACCCAATCACGCAGCCGATCAGGATTAGGGTTATAAAAATCAGTAACTAACGAATACACCTGCCAACACACTGCTTTTTCTGCTTCCTTTGTTGTGTTGATTATAATTCTAACAGCAAATAAATCATAAACCTCTTCGAAAGGAATATCCTTCTTTTTCATTTTTGAAAGGATAGAATGAATAGATTTGGTTCTACCCTTTATACTAAACCTAAAGCCATGCTCATTGAGTGATGTCTGGATTGGTCTAATAAATCGCTTTATAAATCTATCACGAGCATCTTTTGTGGCACTGACCTTAGCTACAATCTCGTCGTAGACCATTCTCTCTGCATACTTGAGATGTAAATCCTCAAGCTCAGATTTAATTGAATAAAGACCTAATCTATGTGCTAGAGGAGCATATAGAAAAATGGTTTCCGAGGCAATTTTTAATTGTTTATGCTCAGGCATGCTGTCAAGCGTACGCATATTATGCAAACGATCGGCCAGTTTAATAAGGATTACTCTCACATCATCTGAAAGAGTGAGGAGCATTTTACGAAAATTCTCTGCCTGCCCTGAACTGCCATATTCAAATACCCCGGTAATTTTTGTAAGGCCATCAATAATTTTACTTACCCTACTTCCAAATGAGCTTTCTATCTCTTCAAGAGTATATTCTGTATCCTCAACAACATCGTGTAAGATGGCTGAAACAATTGATGTGGTTCCCAGCCCAATTTCTTCGACACATATTTCAGCAACAGCTAATGGGTGAAATATATAAGGTTCGCCTGATTTACGTCTCATCCCTTCATGAGCAGTAACTGCCAGGTTGAAAGCTTTTCTGATTTGCTTCGCATCATCATCTTTAAGAAAAGGTTTAGCCTTCCTTAAAAGCCTGCGATAGCTATTGACAATTTCCCTGTTTTCTTTTTCTATGGAAGTCTTACTCATTTTCCTTACCTTCTAGTCACAAATAAACAAAAAATATTGCCCTTGAATAAAATTGTTGTTTTCTTTGCACTCCGTTTTCGGATGTGGCAATCCCGATAACCATCGGGAGGTAGATGCCTCGGCAAAGATGCGGATGTGGCGAAATTGGTAGACGCACTAGATTTAGGATCTAGCGCCGAAAGGTGTGTGGGTTCGAGTCCCTCCATCCGCACTAAGGTTAAAACCCCTCGGTCACGATAGCCAATTATATCGGGATTGGGGGGTTTAGTTTTATATTTACTTAAATACAACACCGTGGAAATCATTCTTGATAAAAAAACCCAAACTGAAGCTCTAATTAAAGTTAGTTTAAAGCAAGACGATTATCAACCTAAGGTTGAACAAAAAATTAAAGAATACTCAAAAAAAGCAGATGTCAAGGGGTTCAGAAAAGGGAAAGTGCCAACATCTGTTATTAAAAAGATGTATGGCAAATCAATATTAGTTGATGAAATAAACCATCTTTTATATCACAGTATTGATAATTATATCAAAGAGGAAAAGATAAAAATAATTGGTGAGCCTATTCCCAATAAAGAAAATGTAGCAGGTTTAGATTGGGACAATCAAACAGAATTCGAGTTTGAATACAATATTGGAATAGTGGATGATTTCACCCTTGATGTTTCTAAAAAACAAAAGGTGAATAAGTATGAAATCAAGATCGATGATAAAGTTCGACAGGAAACCATTGATAATCTGCTTGAGCAACATGGTAATATGATCAACCCTGATGTTTGTGAAGATGGGGATTCTCTTTTTGGCACATTTACACCATCAGAAGGCGAAGGTGAGTATTCTGGCTTACTGGATCTTAAGCTGCTGGACAAGAAAGACAGTAAGAAGTTTGTTGGTGTTAAGCCAGATGGCGAGGTGAAATTTGACATTAAAAAGGTTCTTAAAACTGATACGCTTATTTCTGAGGTTCTGGGAATTGAAATTAAGGAAGTTGAAAACATTGAAGGTGAGTTCACTCTGAAAGTGAAGAATGTAAACAGAAAAGAAAATGCTGAACTTAACCAGGAATTTTATGATCGCCTTTTTGGTAAGGATGCGGTAAAAACTGAGGAAGAGTTCAATAAAAAAATTGAAGACAGTATCAGTCAGAATTACAGCCGAGAAAGCGATTACTTGCTGGAAAGGGATTCCAGGGATCATTTAGTAGATAAAACAAAGATTGAAACTCCCGATGAATTCTTAAAAGAGTGGCTCCTGGTTACTAATGAAGGCAAAATAACCAAAGAACAAATAGACGCTGAATTTGATCTATATATAAAAGATCTTAAATGGACTCTTATCAGAAATAAGATCGCTGAAGACCAACAAATTAAAGTTGAACAACAAGATATCAATGATAGAGCTAAATTGATCCTTGCAGAACAATTTGGAGGTCCCGCAATACTTGATCAATTAGGAGACAAAATGGATGAATTTGTAAAGTCTTACCTGGAAGGAAATGAAGGACAAAATTATACCAATGTTGTTAACCAGGTTTTAGCAGATAAGGTTTATGCTTATGTTAAGGAGAACATAAGCATAAATAACAAAAAGATTTCGTTGGATGATTTCCGAAAAAGAGCTCAAGCTTAACAGAAACAACAAGAATTTCATAAAAAAGTCCCTCCCAAGGGGCTTTTTTATTGCCATTCCCAAAGGAATCCCTACGGAAATCGGCAATTAATTGCTTATTATTGGGGATAAATAAATTAAAAGATGGACGCTTCAGAATTTAAAAAATTTGCAATTCACAACAAAGGAATCAGTGGCGCTAATGTAGATCGCTACGCACACCATGTTGAAGATATGACTCAATATATTATTGAGGAACGTCCTGGAAATTTCAGGGCTATTGACGTATTTACCCGATTAATATCTGACAGGATCATTTTCCTGGGAATGCCAATAGATGACTATATAGCCAATATAATCACAGCTCAACTTTTATTCCTGGAATCAACCGATCCAACTAAAGATATTATAATGTATATAAACAGTCCCGGAGGATCTGTTTATGCAGGTTTAGGGATTTATGATACTATGCAATATGTAAAACCCGAAATTGCGACTATTTGTACCGGATTAGCTGCATCGATGGGTGCTGTTCTTCTTGCTGCAGGTGGCACCAAGAAGAGAAGTGCATTACCTCATTCACGCATTATGATTCACCAGCCAATGGGGGGAGCTCAGGGACAGGCAACTGATATGGAGATTTCTTTGAAGCAGATTCTTGAATTAAAGAAAGACCTGTATACTATACTATCAAAACATACCAGCAAAACCACAAACCAGATAGAAAAGGACGCTGACAGGGATTATTGGATGCGTGCAGCAGATGCTAAAAAGTACGGCTTGATTGACGAGGTACTTGTGAAGCACGGATAAAATTGTACAAAATTGATTATTTTTGGATTTATTTAATATCAATCTAGGATTATGGCGGAGGTAACCTGTTCCTTTTGTGGCAGAAGTAAGAAAGATGTAGACCTGATGATATCGGGTATTCATGCCCATATTTGTGATAAGTGCATTTCACAAGCACAACAAATTCTTACTGAAGAAGGTAAAAGTAGTACTGATACTACTGCACCACAATTTAACCTGGTAAAACCAATTGATATGAAAAAATTCCTGGACGAATATGTTATAGGCCAGGATGAAGCAAAAAAATATTTATCTGTTGCTGTTTACAATCATTATAAGCGCTTAATGCAGAAAGTAAGCGATGATGATATTCAGATTGAAAAGAGCAACATAATTATGGTTGGTGAAACCGGTACCGGGAAAACCTATTTGGCCAGAACCCTGGCAAAAATTCTTCAGGTGCCATTCTGTATTGCTGATGCTACTGTATTAACAGAAGCCGGCTATGTGGGTGAAGATGTAGAAAGTATTCTCACGCGTCTGCTTCAGGCAGCCAATTATGATGTTGAAGCAGCTGAAAGGGGTATTGTATATATAGATGAAGTTGATAAAATTTCACGAAAGTCTGATAATCCATCCATTACGCGTGATGTAAGCGGTGAAGGAGTTCAGCAGGCATTGCTAAAATTATTGGAGGGAACCGCAGTAAATGTTCCTCCTCAAGGTGGCCGAAAGCACCCGGATCAAAAAATGATTTCACTTAACACTGAAAATATCCTTTTTATTTGCGGTGGAGCTTTTGATGGAATAACCAAAACAATAGGCAAAAGAATAAATACAAGACCTATTGGTTTCAGCTCGGGTACAAATGATTTTGACCACCTGAATGAAAAATCATTACTGGAATACATTAATGCCCAGGATCTAAGGAGTTATGGTTTGATCCCTGAACTCATTGGAAGATTACCCGTACTCACCTACCTTGAGCCATTATCCAGAAGTGCACTAAAAGAGATTCTTACTTCTCCGAAAAATGCATTAACCAAACAGTACATCAAACTGTTTGAGATGGAAGGCATAAAGCTTGAGTTTGATAAAAAAGCACTTGATTTTATTGTTGATAAAGCTGTTGACTTTAAACTTGGAGCCCGTGGGCTACGATCAATCTGTGAAGCAATAATCACTGATGCCATGTTTGAGTTGCCTTCCAAAGAAAGTGTCGATAACCTGGTTATCACCAAGTCTTATGCTGAGAAGAAGTTCAGCAAGTCTAAGTACAGCAAACTTAAGGTAGCCTAAATTCCTTTCCTTATCTGATTTATGGCTTCTTCCACATTTTCAGTGGGGAGTTGACAAGTTTTATTCTTGCAGACGTAAATCATCGTCTTCCCTGGAACTTTCCTTCCTTTTAAGAGATCAATATTTCCCTCTTCCTTTCCTCCCAGTATTTGAATATTGGGCAAGAAAATTTTTGCTATTTGCATACGTATCTTATCATAATCATCTCCAAGAATTACTACTTCAGCGGGTTCACTAAGGTGATCCTGATAAAGGTCAAACCAATTATAATAGAAAGCAGCCTGTTCAAGCGCTTTTGATGTAAAAGCAAGCATTTTCCGTGAAAGATTTAAGCATTCCTCATCAGATAGCAAATGACCTAACCTAAACAGATTTATTGCCATTGCCGAATTTCCGGAGGGAATTACATTGTCTTCAATAACAACCTTCTTAACATAAAGCGGATTATCCTTAGCTGACTTGAAGGTGTATAATTCTGATTTTGAATCATAGAAATCTTGCTTCAGAACATCAATTAAGCCCAAACACTTGTTAATCCATGCTTCATCAAATGTTACCTGGTAGAGATCGAGAAAACTCATGATGGTGAAGGCATAGTCATCCAGGAAAGCATTAATAGATGACTTCCCATTCTTTCTGGTTCGAAAAAGCTGTTTCCCATTCCACATTTTACTCCAGATAAAATCACCTGTAGCTAAGGCCTTAGTCCTGTAATCTTCTTGACCTGTTGCTTCATAAGCTTTGGTAAGGGCAGTTATCATCAATCCATTCCAGGAGGTTAATACCTTATCATCCAGTGCAGGACGTGTTCGAGATTCCCTGGCATTAAAAAGCTTTGCTTTAGTCTTATTGAGTATTGAAATGATCTCCTCTTTTACAAGATTTGAATCTTTCACTATGTCATCCAGCGTACTGCTCACCTTAAATATATTCTTGCCATCTTCCCAGTTACCATTCTTAGTAACACCAAAATAGGTTTTAAGAATTTTACCTTCTTCTCTCAGCAAATCATTAATCTCCTCTTCAGTCCAGACATAAAACTTGCCTTCCTCTCCTTCGCTGTCAGCATCCAGTGACGATAAATAGCTGCCTTCATTAGAATACAGCTCACGATCACAGAAGGCAATGGTTTCTTCTACAACCTGTCTGTAATGTTGATTATTTGTGAGTTTAAATGCTTCACTGTAAAGTGTTATAAGTTGAGCATTATCGTAAAGCATTTTCTCAAAATGAGGCACATGCCAGTATGGGTCCACTGAATAACGGGCAAATCCTCCGCCCAGCTGATCATAAATACCACCCATTGCCATTTTATCAAGAGTTAACAAGACTGAATCTTCTGCTCTTTTATTTTTATTTAAAACCGCATAGTTGAGAAATGCTAAATAAGCTTTTGGCATAGGAAATTTCATCTTACCTCTTCTCCCTCCATCTCTCATATCCAGACTATTTAGCCAATCCTCTGCAGATTCATTTAGCTCCTGTTCCGAAAATTCCTTGTTACCCTGTTTAGGAACAATATTCATCTTACTTACTCCAGAAGCAACCAACATGGCCTGTTCTAATGCTTTATCAGGTGTTTTTGTATAAAAATCATAAACTCCTTTTAATACCTTAATCCATTGATCTTTATTGAAATATGTACCTGCATAGATGGGCCTTCCATCTGGTAGAGCTATCACATTCAGTGGCCAACCACCCCTCCCTGTCAAAACCTGGGCGGCATCCATATAAACCTGGTCAACGTCAGGCCGCTCCTCTCTGTCTACCTTAATTGATACATAATACTTATTCATCTGCGAGGCCACATTCTCATCTTCAAATGACTCATGCTCCATTACATGGCACCAATGACATGCTGCATAGCCAATGCTAACGATGATGAGTTTGCCTTCATTGTTAGCCTTCGCCAATGCCTCATCAGACCAGGGATACCAATTTACAGGGTTATGAACGTGCTGTAGCAGATATGGACTGCTTTCATTTATTAAATTGTTGGTAAACTTTTTCATTTCTTCATTTCAGGAGGAATATTCTCCTTAGTCTAGTTAGTATAGCGTGTAATAATAATTGCTTTAAAATATCAAATGTACAAAAAGCTCTTTATCTCTATGTCTGCATACTTATAAGCGGAAGTAAATATATTTGCATAACACTTATTACAGATGAAATACTATCTTATTGCAGGAGAACGATCAGGTGATCTACATGCCTCAAATCTTATGAAGGCATTGATAAAAAAAGATAGCAATGCTGAATTCAGGTATTTTGGTGGTGAACAGATGCAGGCTGTTGGGGGCGAACTGGTTGTTCATTACCGCGAGCTTGCCTTTATGGGATTTTGGGAAGTGCTCACCAACCTGGGAACAATCAGCAAATTTTTAAAGCAATGTAAAAAAGACATTGACAGCTTTCAACCAGACGCCATCATCCTTGTTGATTATGCAGGGTTTAATTTAAAAATCGCAAAGTATGCTAAATCTGATGGGTATAAAGTGTTCTACTATATCTCTCCAAAAGTATGGGCATGGAATCAAAAAAGAGCACTGAAGATAATTGACAGGATTGATCATATGTTTTCAATTCTGCCCTTTGAAGTTGATTTCTATAAAAAATTTGGCTGGGAAGATGTAACATATGTTGGCAACCCTGTGGTTGAAGCTGTTAAGCAACATATAGTAGATGATAGTTTCATCAGCAAAAATAACATCGATAAGGACTCTAAATTGATCGCAGTCCTGCCTGGGTCGAGGATGCAGGAAGTAAAAAAAATATTGCCTGTTGTTACCGAGGTTATAAAACAGCATCCGGAATACCAATTTGGTATTGCTGCGGTTAAGAACTTACCTGAAAGTGTATATACTGATGTTGCATCCCTGGGAAACACAACATTAATCATTGAAGACACCTATAATTTACTTGCTCGTGCCGATGCTGCAATAGTTACATCCGGTACGGCTACCCTTGAAACTGCCCTTTGGGATGTACCACAGGTTGTAGTTTATAAATCCAGTTGGCTTTCATATAGAATAGCAAAAATGTTGGTAAAGGTGAAGTGGATTTCATTGGTTAACCTGATAGCTGAAGATGGGGTTGTTAAGGAACTAATCCAAGATAATTGTAATGAGACTAATATTAGTGAAGAGCTGAAAAAAATAGTCAGTAAAGGGATAGATTACGGTAAAATGCAAAGTGTGCTTGGGGATAAAGAAGCTTCTAAACTAGCAGTCAATAATGTCTTGAAATTACTATTGGAAAAATAATATATTGTAAAGCAACTATTTTCAAGCAACAGTAATACTAAATCGCTTTTTTATATTAAAAAGTACTTCTTCCTGCTTACTTCTTACTACCAGGTCATGCTCAGATGCATTTTTTCTTGCTTCTTCCTGCCATTGAGCATTTAATTTATCGAATTTTACCACCTCCCGATCATTATAGGTTTTTTGGCTTTCTTGAGTATAATTAAGTGGGTACCCAAGTTTTACAACCATTTTACCTGCGATATTCTCAAACATTAAGATCTCATCATCAGATAATTCAGTCCTATATTTACCAGTATTGTCTGATATGATCGGCTTTGCTACATTCTTCCACATTTCTCCTGATGATGCTGTTCTTTGCGATTCAGAAGACTCATAATAATCCAGTAATTTAGGCGAATATGGCAACCGGAGTTTAGTCGATAATGATTTGAGCACTTTTTCAGGATTGCTGATCAACTCTTCATATTTTATCATACAGAACCTGGCATCGCCCACATACTCTTTTACGAGTAATGCTCTTTCCTGGTCTTTTAGCCACTTTGATGCAATATGATAAATATGTTTATGGCCAATAATAGCACGTTTAAAAGATGCTGCCACATCCCTTCCATCCCTATAGAGATAAATGTAGAATGGCCTTATTCCTTCATCTTCAATTTCTCTGGCATAGTACTCATTGAACATACTTTTACAACACCAAATAACAGCATTATCTTGCTCGGCTTTTATTACATAGAGCGTTTCATATAAACCTAACAAGCTCTGATTTCTTGATCTCCTGATAAGTTCCTTTGCTTGTATTTGATTTACATTCCATGGCACAGGATTCGCATTTACAAAATCTGTGATATCATTAGCAAGAAGGTTGAAATTCTCCTCAACCTTTAAATCATTATAATATGGGAGTAATGATGCGAATGTTTTAAGAACATGTGGTGGGTGTGGTGCTGAAATTTCATCATATTGATTTAGAATTAGTCTCAGCAGATTTGAGCCCGAACGCTGTGTCCCAATAATTTGTATTGATGAAATTTTATCTGTCATAAGTTACAAAAACAGGATGCCAAATAAACCTGCCAATCCTATCAACCACAAAATATTAATCTTAAACCTTAAGAGCAGAATGAAGGAAACTACAAAGATTATTCCCGACAACCACCATTCTTCAAGTGTTCCGACAACTATCGGACGGCCCAAAATTAACACAGAAGATATAATTAATGCGATAACCACAGATTTAAGTCCTTCAAAAACTGCTTTCCAAATAATATTTTCCTCAATTCTTTTAAACAGATCAGAAACCAGGATCATAAGCAGACCGGAAGGCAGAAAAATGCCTATTGTAGCAATTATTGCTCCCCCAATACCCTTTAATTTATACCCAATAAAAGTTGCGCTTATTAAAATGGGACCAGGTGTTATTTGCCCCAATGAAATGGCATCCCGAAATTCAGTGTTCGATAACCAGGATTTCTGTACAACGAGGATTTCATTAAGCATGGGTATCATCACATAACCTCCCCCAAATAGTGTTAAACTTACTTCAGAGAATACCTTGCTTATTTCAATGTGTATGTTATCAAATGATATCGGGAAAAAGTTTAATGATACTATTAAAACTAATAAGATTGTCACTAATACATGTATAAAAGAATAGTTAACCTTTGGGCTCTCGCTTTGCTTTACATTTTCCTGCTTGAAAAATATATATCCTAGAACTCCTCCAATAA
>JBDLIU010000112.1:0-13228 GCA_039714715.1 Bacteroidota bacterium | reverse complement strand
TGAACTACGAGCGCAGTAAGAAAGTGCAAAAATCGGAAATTTATAGGTTAGATAGAATTATTAATTCGCGTTTTATACTCAAAAATTTATTTAGGCTACTCTAAAATAAAATTTAGGTCTGCCTAAATAAGTAGATAAAAACAAATACTAATTGAGAACTTTTAATTCCTCTACCTAACAATCATTTTTTGCCTTAAGGATCGATTGGCCTGGTCATTAATGAGTGTGACAATATATTGACCCGGCTTTAAACTTTTCAATGCCACCCTCCTATCAGCATTAATATTACCAGAAAGTATTAATTGCCCCTGGATATTAGTGATTTGATAGAATGTGTAATCTTTGTTTAATACCTGAATATAATCACTTGCAGGATTCGGGTAGAATGCAATCTCAGCTTGATCAACATCTTCAATTCCTGTAATCTTATTTTCAAATTCTATCCAGTTTAGGTTGAATCCTCTTGAGATAACTTTAAGTCTTAGCGTGTGAAAGCCTTTCGGTAAATAACCTATATCAGCATGTGATTCCCAATTTTGCCATCCTCCCGTAACAGGTAGTTGTGTTGTTATTATTTCTTCTTCGATTTCGCCATTTAATATATATAATCCAATACTACCTCTTGATGATTGGGCAGCAACCCTGAAATTAATATTATAGTCTCCCTCTTCTTCAATGTTTACATAGTAATCAGCATAATCTCCGGTATCAGTATAACCAATATTTAAACCGGCTCCGGCATCAGTACACTCTTCAGTTTGTAAACCACTCATTTCAAAATAATTCTCAGCCTGAAGCTTGCCAGGTAATGTATATCTTGCATCCAACTCGTTTAAAACCTCTAAGTCGGTAAAAGACTCAAGAGGTGCATCATTGATTGAAAGAATTGATGATCCGCTGTAGCTAACCTTAACATTGTTCGTGTATAACAACCCTTCTTCCAGGTTTAATACTATAGTTCTTGGATTCTCAACAATATAATCTACCAATAAAACATTAATCGCATTGCCATTGCTTGTCACCGTAAAGTCATTTTCAATGCCAGCTGGCAATTCACCCATAAATTGATAATTTGCCACCAGGTCTATCGACATCTCTGTTTTCCCAGTGTGAGCATTAAGCGCTTTAAACGGTATGGTTTCTGTATTACTCGACTTAATAAATTTTATGCTGCCTATATTAAAAGCAGTGTTATTATCTACATGGAAAGTAATTGTATGGATACCTTGTTCCAACAGAATATCCTTGACCTCATGGGTTTGAAAGTTAGTCCAGCTAGATGTTCCTGTTACTGACTGAACTGATGTAATGTCTTCACCATCTAAAGCTAAATGGAATTCGCCTCCACTGGATTGTGATGCAATTCTTGCCTCCAAATCATATAATCCCGTCTCTGCAATATTAACAGTATAGTTCAACCATTCGCCTTTATTTACAAAACCAACATTATATCCATTGCCGTAGTCAGTATCATTATTCTTTTCAATATCTACTCCATCATTTCTATAGATCCAACCTGAATTCCAGGCTTGAAAGCTTCCGGTTGCCATAGAATAATTGGCAACATCAACATCATAGTAGGCAAATCCATTTTTGCCTAAATCGAAATCCGACATAGGAATTGTTCCGGGAATACTATGATTATTGTATGGCTTAGTATCATCAGTATGCGGTTGCCTGATCATAGCATCATGCACATCCTTTTGGTAATCGCAGTTTTCGCTTGCTGAATTAGTAGCGAGTTCCATCATAGCAGCAAATGCATCTTCTTCAGATGGTTTAGCAACTTCACCTCTCCAATATCTGAGGATGTTCTTATATCCATCTGTAAATTTGATGGAATAAGGACCTACTATTGTTTCTACTCTTTTCATAGGCCACCACGACCATCCAATTCCCTGGCTTTCAAACAATGAAATAGCATCAGTAAACCAAACATTTGAGTTCTCCCCTCCTTCTCCCATCCACAAAGGAACATCGTGTTCTTCTCTCATATCCAACACCCACTGGATAGAACCAATATCGTTGAAGCTCCAGTATTTATGAAAACTGTAAACCATATTATCATCCCATGGAGGTGTTAAACCTGTAAAGTCATTTGCCCAGCTATTCCCTTCGATAAAAACTATATGATTATCTCCAACCGCCCTGATGCTATCAGTTATTTCTTTATGTAATGCTAAGAGCATTGCATTACCTGGAAGGGTCCAGTTGGTTTCATTGATAAGGTCATAACCTCCTATCCAGTCTTCATCTTTATATCGCTCCGCTAATTTTTTCCATAGAGCAACTGTCTTATCCCTGTTATCCTTGCTTTCCCACAATGATGGTTTAGTAGGATCGTAATCAGAAATTGCTGCATTAGCCCCTTGCCCACCCGGAGCACCATGAAGGTCAAGGATCAGGTAAATCGAATTTTCTTTGCACCAGGACAAAAGACTGTCTGTAAGATCAAATCCTGTTGTTAGCCAGGTATTCTCACCTAAAACAGGTTCATCTTCAATAGGAAGCGTATATAAGTTATAATGCATAGGAAGTCTCACACTATTAAAGCCCCAGGCAGCTAATGAATCAATATCCCTTTTTGTAACATGGTTGGCAAGCCAGGCATCAAAAAACTCATTTGTTTTTTCTTCTCCCATCAACTCAATTAACTTGTCTTTAAACTCATGCTGTGTGTCAGCTACATCTGATGACTGCATCATGTACCCTTCCATCAGCATCCAACCTCCGAGGCCAATACCTCTCAGGATAACCTCATTCCCTTCAGAATCTATGATTGTTTTTCCCTGTGTTTGAAGTCTCTGCGAAAAAGACATTAAGGGTAGTATCAAAATAAATAACGTAAATATATTTTTCATGTAATTCAATAACTTAATCCAAAACCATATTCAAAAAGTGGTATTATTGATGATTCCCAGCAATTGGGCCCATATTTCCCGTTAAAATCTTCTACAGATTCGGGCCAGGAGTGTGGAAGTTTTCCCGTAAAATTATAATTACCAAAGAGTACTTCTGCAATTCCATCTCCTTCTGATCCGGGCAACCATGCAGCTACAAATGCATCTGATTGTTTAATTTGTTTTGTTGTAACTAATGGTCTTCCTGACACTAATATGATGACCAACTTTTCGACCTTATCTGCATAAGAGTTAATATACTCAATATGGCTGTCTGTTAGCGTAAGCTGATACTTACTTGAATCATTCCTAATATCACCCATAAATTCGGCATAAGGGGTTTCTCCAACCACAATAATTGCTACATCAGCATCATCAACTTTCAGTGTAGCCAATGAATCATAAACAACCTCCCCTTTAGAGTGCTCTTTAATTCCGTCCAAAATTGTTGTTCCTCCCTTATAGTTTATACCTGTTCCCTGCCAGTGTATTGTCCACCCCCCTGATTGAAGTCCTGTACTATTGGCATGCTCACCCACCACAACAATTTTATTCCTCCCTGCTTGAATTGGTAAGGTGTTATCCTTATTCTTTAGCAAAACTAATGATTCTCTTACCGCTTGCCGAGCAATGTCTCTATGGTCAGGGCTACCCACGAGAGAAATCAAGCTCGTGTCTGAATATGGGTTATTGAACAGGTTTAATCTGAATTTCTGTCTCAATATTCTTCTTACTGCATCATCGATTCTCTCAGGAGATACTATTCCATTTTCAACAGCACTTGTTAAATCCTTCTGAAAGAAATCAAGGTCGCCATCTACAGCCATTACCATATCGACACCCGCATTGATTATCTCTTCCTCTCCAAATCTCGAATATCCTTTCCAGTCAGTCAGAATAATACCATCAAATCCCAAAACGTTTTTTAAAGTGTCTGTAATAAGTTCTTTATGGGCATGCATTGGCAGGCCTAGTAAAGTATTGAATGATACCATTACAGCACCAACACCTTCATTTACTGCATCTCGATATGGAGGCAACAGTCTTTCAAGCACCTCTTGAATTGTTTGAGAAGAGTTTCCTCCCTCTATTCCAAAATCTGTAGAGCCATCGGCAATATAGTGTTTAACAGTTGCCATTACCGTTTTTGAGTCTGATAACTCTCCCTGATGACCTTGAATAGAAGCTTTAACCATTTTTTGCGTCAAACTAGTTGACTCTGAAAAAGCTTCATATACCCTTCCCCACCTTTCATTATAAGGAATTGCTATGCATGGTGAAAAAGTCCAATTAAAACCCGTTGCTTGTGCTTCAATAGCAGTTATTTCGGCAGCTCTTTTAACCAGATCAGGATTATTAGTGGCCCCCATCCCAATATTATGGGGGAAGATTGTGGCTCCATTAAATGTATTCTGACCATGAACAGCGTCAACTCCAAATAGCAGTGGAATACCCAACTTTGTTGATAAGGCCTCATCCTGCAGCTCTCTAAATCTATTTTGCCAATCTTCGGCCATTTCACCAGGTGTTGGGCCATCAGTATGGATCACAGATCCGATGTACTTGTTTTTAACATCTCCGGGAGCAATGTCACTAAAATGCCTCACTTGTGACATCTGACCAATCTTTTCTTCAAGCGTCATCTGTGATAAAAGAGTTTCCACTTTTACTTCTATCTCAGCGGCATTCTCAGGTTCACTATTAAATGAATCTTTTTTGTTACACCCGTAAAAGCTTATAAATACTATTGCGGTGATTAAAATACCAAATGATCGAGACAAAAGCTTAGGTAATTTATTTGTGATCATATTACATTCAGTATAAAATGGTTTGCATAGCTCGAGCAGGCATACTCAGTTTAATTTCTTTACCCTCAACAATCAACTGATAAGATATCTCTTCTTCAGTATCGTTCATTACTACAGTGGCATAGCTGCCGTCTTCATTTACCCAGGTAGTTGCCATTAAAAAGGTTCTGCTAACCACCGTACTTACTCTCTTTGCATCAGGCCTAACATACTTCGAAAAATGACCGATATAGTAATATGATGGGGTGTAAATAACCTGCCCACTCTGGGTATCGCCATGCACCGGTGCAAAACATAAGTTTTGGACATGATTCGGCCCTCCGGTCTCATCCAGGAGAATATTCCAATCGGTCCAACCGGCTGTACCCCGGTTGAAATCATTGATCATAGATTTACCATACCTTTCAGCATTTGGCCAGTACTCATATTTCTCCGGATCAAAGCTTTCATTACACCCTTCAGTAAATATCAATTCTTTGTCAGGGTATGATTCTTTAACCCTTCTCAGGTTCTCGAAATTCGGCTCACTGCCAGTCCAGGTCTCATACCAATGGAAGCCAACGCCCCAGACATATTTAGATGCTTCGGGGTCATCGAGAATTGTATTGGCTCTGTTTGTTATCAGGTCACGATTATGATCCCAAACAATAATCTTTTTATCACCTAATCCTTCTTTTTCCAGTGTTGGACCCAGGCTGTTCTTAAGAAAATCCCTTTCTTCTTCAGCGGTATAAATACATGATTCCCACCTTTGTGTAGCCATAGGTTCATTCTGGATAGTAATTCCCCAGATAGGTATATCCAAAGCTTCGTATTCTTTAATAAACTTTGTGTAATAGAGTGCCCAGGCATCATAATACTCAGGTAGTAGAGAACCACCCTGTAGCATATTATTGTTGGATTTCATAAATGCTGGCGGTGACCATGGGCTTGCGTAGGTAAGCAGGGTCCCTCCTGCTTTTTCAATAGCTCTTTTGATCATTGGAATTTTAAACTGAAGGTCATGCTCAATACTGAAGGTATTTAGCTCTTTATCTCCTTCTTCAATATAAGTGTAAGATCCAGAACTAAAATCACAACTATGTATTGGTGTTCTGATTAATGAGTAGTTAATACCTTCCGGAGTGAAGTAAGCATTGAGTAATTCTTCCTGATTTTCTGCAGACAGCTTGGCAAAGGTTTCTGCTGTTGCATCTGTAATTGCACCACCAATACCCATAAATTCCTGGAAAGTTTTATTGGGGTTTACAAAGATTGAAAGCTCTGTTTCCAGGGGTTGGTCAGAATATTCAAAGGAAAGAGTATCTGTAATTGATAATCTTAGGTCTGTATCTTTTACAGTAGAAACCACAATTGCTGATTGTGGCTTGAATGAAGTTTTTTCATCAACTTTTATTATTTCACTTGAACAACTATAGAGTATAATCAGTATTAGGCTGGCTATGACTTTTTTCATTTGATAACTATGGTTTGAGATGATAACTTTACTTTAAATTCTTGAAAACGTTAGTAGCTCCTGCTTGCGGAACTATATTTGGTTGATATGTCTTTTCATTAAGTTCTACACAAAAGGTTGACCCTTTAACCTGTACTGTTAAACATAAGAACTTTTTCATATTCTCTAATATTGAAGTATGTTATTTGTATTCTTATAAACAATATTAATATTCATTGTTGGAGACATCTAAATAACTATTACAACATTACTACACACTTCTACGAACCTTACTTTCACAAAACTTCATCACAGACAATAATAATGGCTCTAAATAACCTGTTATTTGTTAATATAGGACTATGGGATCATTTTGATACTGTGATAACAAATACTACGTTGGGTTTTTAATACTACGACAAACGATTACATGGCTTTCAGGATTCTTGAAATAGTTTTGTTAGTCTTTTTTATTTATTCGAGTAAAACATCTGTTCAAAACAATATTGTTGGGCTGCCAGATACCGAATATTTCAGTACACAATTTTGTCATGGTGGTAAACAAAATTATGTTATTAGCATAGACCTCCTTGGGGTTATTCTTGTTGCAAATAACAAGGGACTTTTAGAATATGATAGCTGCGTGCGGACGCTTACATAAACACCAGATTTAAGTACTGAGCTTAAGAATATTGTAAGAGGTATCGACAGGAATGTAAAAGACGATAACAAATGAATGAATCGGAACACCAAAGAAATTACCAACTTGCTTAAAGGTTCTGTACGAGGAGTTGAAACAGCAAGGTACCGACTTAGAAAAAGGTTGAGTCTTAATCATGATATTAATTTCGTTGAATTTTTAGACAAGCTTTCCCATCCTTCAAATGATATTCCAAACCATGATGACGAAATGAATGATTAAAGAGTCTTCATTGTATTATGTTTTAATACTTTAATTGAGAATTGGTTATCTCATCTTCTATTATGATCCTTTTAACTTAAAGACATTTCTGAAAACCAGTAGAAAGTCAATTTAGGCTAGTTAAATTTTACTTCAGGCAATTTTAAAAGTTGCAACTTTAACAAGTTTACTTTCAGCATCAGTCCAGGTTACATAGAGTTGATCTTTCCATATGATTGAACGAGGAAATCCTGTGGCACGTTCCGGGCTAACATGCGTAATGATGGGTTCATCCAGTAGATTTCCACTATGATCATAAATTTTTAATGCTATAATAGCTGCATAGTCTTTTCTATCTAAATAGGTAACATATATTCTCTCATCGTTCATCTGGATATCAACTCTGCCCAATGAATTGTCTTCATCCACAATTATTACATCTCCGAAACTCTCCCCCTTATCGTCCGAAATCATCATTTTCACCTTCCCTTTACCTTCAGCTGCCGTAAACCAAACAACAGCCACATTATCTTCAGAGTAAATCACCCTGGGACCATTAACAGGACAAGCTGCGATCTCCCAGTTATCATTGTTAATAGATTTGGGTTTAGCCCATTTATCACCATCGAATTTTGAATAATAAATATCTCTAACCTCATTTGGGGACCTATCCCTGTAGAAAGTCCATGGCTCACCGTTAACTATTGTCATTGCAGTTTGACAACAATCACAGGTCATTGAATCAATTTCAACGGATTCGTGAACTATCCCTTCTACATTAATATATGTTCCTCTTAATGACATTGGCTTTCCTTGCGGAGTGTGCCTCCCATCCAACCAGGAGGCATAAAATCCATCTTTATAAGGTACTGCGGACACAAAACCATGCTCGGCTGCTATGGTATCTTCATGTAATTTCTGAGGTGCTGACCATGTTTTTCCTGAATCAGGTGAAGTAACATAGATTACATCATAAGAAAAGGTTTCAGGCGCACTTTTCTCAAGGTAAAATGTGAATAGTTTACTGCCATTTACTGTCATGTTTGGAAAGTCAGCCCAATTCACAAACCAGTCATTACCACTAGCAATCGTTTTAGGATCAGTCCATGCCTCACCATTATAAATTGACATTTTTAACTGGAAATCATCATCCACAGCTTCAATCCAGGTTAGAATGAGTCCCTGATCAGAAATTGTTAGGGAAGGTTCAGCAGAACCTTTGCCCGCAGGAATGTTGTCCATTAATTCAAGCTGATCTTGACAACCCAATAACACAACAAAAAAGAAGAGTACAATAATCCTCATTTCAATGCCAGTTCTTTAAGGTTTTTTATTCCCTCTTCACTATCCCATTTCCTGGCTCCCACCTCATTGTAAACAATTTCTCCATCTTTATTAATCACCCAGGTGGTAGGTAAAGCACTTAATTCAAGATCAAAGACAGAGGATTTAGAATGAACGAATTGAAAAGAATAATCATACTTTTCAATAAATGACCTGATCTTTTCTATATCCTCATCAGAAGCAGCGAGAAAAACAAAGTCTTCTTCAGCGAGTTCTTTCGCAGCTTTATCCATATCAGGCATTTCTGCAATGCAAGGTCGGCACCAGGTAGCCCAATAGTTTAGAAACACTGTCTTGCCTTTCAGACTATCCATACTTATTACATTTCCTTCCAGGTCTACCAGGTCAATCCTATCAACCAGTTTTTCGGGCAAATCTTTAGTCTTATTCGTGGTCTGGCAAGCAGCCACTACTAATGTTAACACAATTATTGGAAGAAAGTGGTGTAATTTCATAGTGATACTCTAAGTCTTAAACTAATAAATACTGGACATTCAGCTTTGCAGATGTTCTACATTGTTAGACTTCAACAACTCGAACTTTCCATTGTAATGCAGAACATATAATCCAAGGTTAGAATGGTTAAAATCATCCATTTCAGAAATTGGCTTATTTAGCATCTGGCTTACCATAATCTTTAAAGCACGACCATGCATACAAACCAATATCAATGATTCAGGAGCATTAACTAATCTTTCAATTATTGGCTTTTGTCTCAGGGCCACATCATCCGGGCTTTCACCGCCACCTATTTTTCTTGCAGTATTACCACTTCTCCACTCTGTTACAATTCTTCTGAAGTACCTGTCCCGTTCCTCTGAAGCCTTTGCCCCCTCGTGTCTGCCCCAGCTTATTTCATCCAGCCCCGGATGTATTTCATGGGGTATTCCATCATCAATAAAAGCTGCCACCGACTCCTGAGATCTTTTAAGAGATGAAGTATATACTGTCTCAAAAGGCAGTTCTTTATACGCATTATAAAACATTTCTGCCTGGCTCTTACCCAGATCGTTGAGAGAAGCATCTACTCCTCTACCCTGAACAACCCCCTGCTCATTGAATTCTGTTTGTCCGTGACGTATAAGATAAATTTTTTTGACCGACAATTTCTCGATATTTTTGGGTAAAAACACCCAAATATAGTATAAAATAGTTCTACCTTGATAAATACAGATATAACTTTAAACGAACTGAACACCATGGGCAAGGGAACCATGGGCGAACATCTGGGCATGGAGTTTATTGCCGTAGAAGAAGATAAAATTGTAGCCACAATGCCTGTGGACCATCGTACCGTTCAACCATATGGATTATTGCATGGTGGAGCATCTGTTGCACTTGCAGAAACGCTTGGCTCAGTTGCGGCTCATTTAAGTGTAGACAGCTCAAAATATCAAACAGTTGGGTTGGAAATTAATGCCAACCATATTAGAAGTGTAAGAAGTGGTAAGGTAACCGGTACAGCCACACCTGTTCATATTGGTAAAAGCACACATGTGTGGGCCATTAATATTGTAGATGAAAGAGGGAAACTGGTATGCACCAGCAGAATTACTATGGCAATAATCAAGAAATTGAACAATGATTAGTGAACAAGCAAAATCAGTAACGGATAAACTCAATAGCTGGCCACCAGAAAAAACGATAGAGGCACTGGCAAATTGGGCTACCTCATATAATCTTCCTTTTGCTGTTTATCAAATGCCTAACCAGCAACATTTCACATTTTTAGTTGGTACTTCTATTCAACTAATTAATGATGATAACCTGGCATCCATAAATAGCGGATACCTGATTAGCAGCTACGAGGGTGAAAAATATCTTATTGAGCAAGCTTTAATTTACAATTCTGAGCAAGGGGAAATTAAACTGTCTGCACACTGGAGTTCTGATATTAACATAGATAGTATTGGTGATATTGATGAGCCATGGCAACCATATTGCATAGAAAATAAATGTGATAGTAGCAGTCATGACGAGTACCTGCAATACGTAACTGATTGTATTGATGAGATCAACCATTCGGATTTAATAAAAGTGGTTCCATCGCGAGTAAAGAAGATAAACCTGAACAAGTTGAATCTTAGCGCTCTTTTCTTAAAACTATGTAATGCCTACAAAAATGCTTATGTGTCACTTCTGTCAACACCCAACCTGGGCACATGGGTTGGCGCCACACCTGAATCATTAATAGAATTGGATGAAAATGGCACCTTCCAGACTATGTCATTGGCAGGCACTCAGGTTTATAATGGTCAGCAAGAACTGCATACACTTCCCTGGACTCAAAAAGAGATAGAGGAACAGGCCATGGTGAGCAGGTATATTATCAACAGGTTTAAGGAAATCAGGCTTAGAGAGTTTCTGGAAGTTGGGCCCAGAACAGTGCAGGCAGGCAACCTGGCACACCTGTGCACTACTTTTACTGTTGATACCGTTGCCACAGAATTCCCGGATCTGGGCTCCGTCATGCTCAAACTACTACATCCCACCTCTGCCGTGTGTGGAATGCCTAAAACACCTGCCCAGGAACTGATAAGAGAAAAAGAGAAGCATCAAAGAAAATTATATGCCGGCTATTTTGGTCCTGTAAATATGAAAGAAGGTAGCCATATATATGTAAATTTACGTTGTATGCAGGTAGGTAAAGATGAAGCCGTACTGTATGCAGGCGGAGGGGTAACAGCTTACTCAATTGCTGAAAATGAATGGGAGGAAACAGAAATCAAGTTTAAAACATTGCTCAATATAATTCAGGATTAGTTGGACTATCAACCTATATACAATATTGCAAAGATTTGTGCAGCTCATAACATAACGGATGCTGTACTTTCTCCCGGATCAAGGAATGCCCCACTCACTTATTCATTTGTCCGCAACCAACAAATAAAAACCTATACAATTAGTGATGAGCGATCTGCCGGTTTTATTGCCCTCGGCATGTCAGTAAAAAGCAAAAAACCGGTAGCATTGATATGTACCTCCGGTAGTGCGGTTTATAATTTTGCTCCGGCAATAGCTGAAGCTTATTACCAAAATGTGCCATTAATTGTAATCACGGCAGACAGACCTCCTGAATGGATAGACCAGTTGGATGGGCAAACCATAAAACAACAAAATATTTATGGCGCTCATGTGAAACAGTTTTACCAAAGTCCTGTTGACCTGGAAAATGAAGCATCAGCCTGGCATCTTGAGCGACTTGTTAACGAAGCCATTATTGTGGCTATGGATGGAGCAGAAGGACCGGTTCATATCAATATTCCTTTCCGTGAGCCATTCTATCCTAACAAGAAAGCTGTTCTAAGTAAACGAGAACCGAGAATTATTAACAAATCAATTACCAGCCCTACACTAACAGAAGTTGATTGGGTTGCCCTGGTAAATGACTGGCGAAAGTACAAAAACAAGCTTATTGTGGGTGGGCAATCGCATTATTCCTCTCAAGACCTTGAAGTGGTGGGTGAATTTGCAGCCAACAAACATGTACCACTCGTTGGTGATGTCTTATCGAACATGCACCAACTTACCAATAACATTAATCTGGCAGATTTGGCCTTAGGAGCTCAATCAAACGAAATAAAAGAATCCCTCAAACCCGACTTACTTATTACTTTTGGCAAGTCGATTATTTCGAAAAACATTAAGCTATTCCTGAGAAAATACAGACCTCAGGCGCACTGGCACATTCAGGAAAATGGTTACGTGCCAGATACCTATCAATCACTAACTCGTATTGTTCCGGTAGGTGTTGTTGACTTACTTAAAAGCATTGAACATATTGTAAACAAAGCTCCACTGCCCTATTTCTATGCCTGGAATGATTTGCAGACGAAGGCTTCAGAGTTTTTATCAGATTTTATTGGTCAGCAGAAGTATAATGAGCTTAGTGCAATTCATGCAATTTTTGACAATCTCCCAATAGCTTGCGATATACACCTGGCTAACAGCATGCCTGTTCGTTGGGCCAACATGTATGGTTTGGATCACACACGCCAGCAGGTGGAGATATTCTGTAATAGAGGAACAAGTGGTATTGATGGGTGTACCAGTACAGCACTGGGTTCTGCACTGCAGTCTGATAAAACAACCTTGTTGATCACCGGAGATATGGCATTCTTTTACGATAGGAATGCCTTCTGGAATAAGTATGTGCCGGATAATCTGCGCGTTATTGTACTTAACAACCATGGAGGTGGCATATTTGATATCATTGATGGACCTCCATCTCAGCCTGAGCATGAAGAGTATTTCCTTACCGAACAACCATTGTCTGCCAAAGCAGTGGCAGATGAATTTGGGATGAGTTATTATAGCTGCAAATCAGTAGGAGGACTATCAAAAGGATTGGATAAGTTCTGGGTAAGAGATGGTACCGCTAAAATCCTCGAAATAGAAACTAAGATAGATCTGAACACAAAAACGTTTAAGAAACTTAAATCGGAACTAAAGAAAAAATGGAATTAAAATACGATTGGAAACCTGTTAAAGAGTTTGACGAAATCCTTTTTCATCAATTTGAAGGCATTGCACGTATCAGTATTAACCGACCACACGTACATAATGCATTTACCCCTAAAACAGTACAGGAGATGATCCATGCGATGGATTATTGCCGGGATGCTGAAGACATCAGGGTAATTATATTTACGGGTGAAGGAGGCAAAGCATTTTGCAGTGGTGGTGACCAGAGTGTAAGAGGGCATGGAGGATATGTTGGGAAAGACACTGTGCCAAGGCTAAATGTACTGGATTTGCAAAAACAAATTCGGTCAATTCCTAAACCCGTAGTTGCTGCAGTTGCTGGGTGGGCCATTGGTGGAGGTCATGTTTTGCATGT
>JBDLIU010000111.1:0-13309 GCA_039714715.1 Bacteroidota bacterium | reverse complement strand
GATTTTCTTTTCCAAGGTTTCGGATTTTAATTTGAGGATTAAAACCTATCGGATTGAACCTGTTATAATTGTCTAATTTGTTGGGAGCAATAATTTCTTCAACTCTAACATCATATGAGTGAGCAGGCTCTGAAAACTGAAAGAAATAACTAGCGATAACCTCTCTTGGCTGTTTTAAATCATTAGCTGTAAAAGGTTCCATATTGATATCAATTGTATACATGGGTTTGTTTAGCGGGATATTATAAATATCTGGCTTCTGTAGATCTCCCGGACACCAATAAGCACGATCAAAAATCCATGTTCCACCTTGAGGGTAAAGTGGATTATCCCCACAATCTTTCCACATGTCTCTATGATCAATTACCTCTCCGTTCAGGATAATTTCACGCCATCTACTGCAAAACTCACTACAACCACTAGGGCTATCCATCCCATGTCCAGTATGCTGAATTCTCAGCCTGCCTAATGAACTGCCTTCTGTTCTTACGATTTTTATTGGAGCAAGATTATTCTCAATATCGTCTTCGGGATTTCCATACTGAAATCCACCAACCCATAATTCTTCAAATGATAAAAATTTAGCAACGGGAGGCCCAAAGTCAATTATAAAATCAATAGTTAAATCCCAACCCAGATCTGGCGACTCATAACCGGTATGAATATATTCGATTTCAACACTATCTCGTAAAAATGATGAGAAATCTGTAACATCAACATTCCAGGTGTAATGCCAATCTTCTTTGAAATTACTTCCGTATGGTGTTAGCATCCTTCCAATTTCGATATTTTTATTTTTACCATTAGCCCCACCAACACGTAAGATGTTAATCCTATCCAGGTAATCCCAATGGGCTATTGATCTGTCTTTTGGATGTGCTAACGTGACGTTCATTACAATCTGTCTAATGCTTTTGTTTTCATCGGGGAAAACACCCCATGTGGTAAAACTGTTGGTGCCTTTTTTAGGATTTGTAACAATAGTTACTGCATCATGAGTAACCACACTTATACTGCCACTTTGTGAAAAAGAAAAATTCACCCAAGACAGTAAAAAAGGAATAATAATTACAGGTTTCATAAAGTTAAATAATTGCCTTATCTGAAAGTTAATCCAGATTATTGATTAGAAAAAATGTATAGTTGACTAATTGATATTTAACTTAATAGTTAAAGCCACAGGTGGTTTATTATTTGAAATTACGGGTTATAAAAATATTCCATACAATTACTCATAAATAACTTTCTCCTCCATCTCAAACCAATCCTTATACATTGGCATATGGATCTTCTCTACCTGGTTTCGCTTCACTTTTAAGGTGGGTGTTAATAATCCATTATCAACACTCCAATCTTCTTTCATTACTACAACCTTTTGTATTTTCTCATGTTTTTCAAGTGATGGATTTAGATTTTCAACGGTGCCCGCCAAACTGACACTAAGCGCTTCTCTTGCTTTGTTTTTAGCCTCAGGAGATACAATTACCAATGCTATTGGTTGCGGTATTCCCATTCCTACCAGGCAGATTTGATCAATATCGGTATTTTTTAGTAACTCAAGCTCAATAGGTGAGGGCGATATATATTTACCTTTGTCGGTTTTGAATTGGTCTTTTACTCTTCCTGTAATAGTAAGGAATCCGTCATGATCATATTCTCCAATATCGCCAGTTTTCAGGAACCCATCTTCATCAAACATTTCTGCGGTAAGCTCAGGCTCTTTGTAATAGCCCTCCATTAATGCATCACTTTTAATGCAGATTTCCCCTTCGGGAGAAAGTTTACCAGTAACACCCGGTAAAACCTTGCCTACCGTTCCGAATTTATTAGCTCCGGGCAGATTGTAATGAGACAAGATAGCGTCTTCTGTCATGCCATAATCCTGATGAACAATAATGCCCAATTTTTTGTACCATTTTTGCAAGCTGGCAGCAATTGGCGCAGCACCTGAAGCAGCATAGTCTGTTTCAGCGAGGCCAAGTTTTGCTTTAATTTTCTTTCTGACAACATTCTTAAGTATAGGAATGTTTAGCAGTACATTAAGCTTGCTTTGTGGCATTTTCTCAAGAATTTTTTCCTGGAATTTTGCCCAAATTCTTGGTACAGCGAAAAACAAGTGTGGCTTTCCTGCTTCCAGGTCGCTTGCAAATGTGTCAAGAGATTCCGGGAAACTGATTTCACCTCCTCTATATATTCCGTGAATTTCTATGGCCACCCTTTCGGCAATATGCGATAGTGGCAGGTATGAAAAGAATCTTGGCCGATCGGGCAATTTAATTTTGTCAATAGCCGTATTGGCGGTTAGTGAAAAATTGCCGTTGGTATGCATCACTCCTTTTGGGGTGCCTGTGGTACCCGAGGTGTACATAATTGTAATCAGGGTGTCTTTTTCTAACACGGGGATAGCTTCAAGAGGAGAATGTTCTTCTACAAGCTTTTCCCAGGAATATTCCTCCTTAATCCCATATGCTTCAATCCCAATTTTCTTAATGTCAGGCAAATCATTCCTAATCGCCTCGTAATCATCCAGTTTGCCAACTATAAGTGCTGCTGATTCACTGTGTTCTAAAATTTTACCAATACTATCAGCAGTCAGTGTTGGGTAAATAGGAATTGAAATATGGCCGGCCATAATAATTGCCATGTCTGCCATAAACCAATGTGCACAATTTTTAGAGAGGAGCCCAATTTTGCTATTTTCCGGAAGAGAAATGGACTGAAGAGCAGTGGCCATTCGGCTGATTTCTTCGAGTCCGGACTTATAGCTATATTCTTTTATTTCACCATCAATTGGCTGTCTTAAGAATATCGATTCGGGATCATTTTCTGCCCAGAATTGAATCGCTTCTAAAGGAGAGTTAAATTTTTGCATAACAGGTTAAGTGTTTTTTCTTGCTTATTGCTAAAAAATGAATTTGTTAATATACGAATAACCTAATCAGCAAATCAAATTTTTATTAGATTATTAAATCGCTGATTAAACCCACTAATGCCCTGAAGGCCACCGGTATGAATAGCAAGAATCCTTGATTTTTCAGGAAAATAGCCTTTTGAGATGAGATCAAAAACCCCAAACATCATCTTACCTGTGTAAACAGGGTCGAGGGGAATATCCTGATCCTCTTTAAATTCATTGATAAAACTTACCAGGTCCCAATTGAACTTGGCATACCCTCCAAAATGATAATCCGTATTGATTTTCCAGTTGCCCAGGTTAGTATTACCTGTTCTGCTTAACCACTTGCTTACCTCATTTTGATGAAAATTCCCTTTCAGTACAGAAAAGCCTAAAACATTGGCCTTGCCATTTAATCCAATCACCATTCCGGTTGCTGTACCGGCAGTACCGCAGGCGGAACAGAAATAGTCATACTGGTCTTCATGCCCTTCAATGATTTCGGCAGCACCTTTTAGTGCAAGCTCATTGGTGCCGCCTTCAGGTACGAGGTAGAAATCCCCGAATTCTTCCTGCAGCATTTCGATTATATGTTCTTCATGCTTTTCGCGGTAGGTCGAACGGTCCATGTAGCGAAACCTCATGCCCATTTCCTGTGCATCCTGCAAGGTTGGATTGAGGGGCAGGTGTTCTTCTCCTCGAATTACACCAATGCTTTTAAAACCAAACTCATGAGCCGCGCCTGCAGCAGCATGGATATGATTGGAATAGGCTCCGCCAAAAGTTAATAGTGTATGATGGCCTTGTTTTTTGGCTTCTACAAGATTATATCTCAACTTTCTCCACTTATTACCCGAGATGATTGGGTGTAATTGATCATCACGCTTAATAAATAACTGGACTTTATTGGGATTTTTGTCCAGCTTAACCTCCTTTATTTCCGGTGTGAGATCTTGCGTAAGCATTGAAGCGCAAATTACAATATCTTTGCAAGATATAATGCAAGAAGAAAACTATACAGAAGAACAAGACGAGCTATTTGAGCATCACAGAATAGTAGCAGATCCCAATCAAAGCCCACTCCGGTTGGATAAATTCCTGATAGACCGATTACCCAATGTGTCTCGTAACCGTGTGCAGATGGGGATTAAGGAAGGATTTATCCGAGTGAATGATGCAGAGGTAAAACCTAATTACAAAGTGAGGCCTGCTGATGTGCTTACGGTCTCGCTGCCGGAACCGCCACGCGATACGGAAGTGGTTCCTGAAGATATTCCTTTAAATATAGTTTTTGAAGACAATGACCTTCTGATAGTAAACAAACAGGCAGGAATGGTAGTACACCCGGCATATCAAAACTGGAGCGGTACGCTTGTCAATGCCCTGGCGTTTCATTTTAAGAATTTACCCGAAATGAAAGGTAATGAAGGCCGGCCGGGATTAGTACATAGAATAGATAAAGACACTTCGGGCCTTCTGGTTATTGCCAAATCGGAGCAGGCCATGATAGGACTTGCCAAACAGTTTTACGACCATAGTATTGATCGAACTTACCATGCGATTGTATGGGGGGAGCCAGATGAAAGTGGTACGATAAACGTTAACCTTGGCCGCAGCCTGAAAGACAGGAGAATTACTACCGCTTTTCCGGAAGGTGATTATGGCCGAAGAGCAATAACACATTATAAAATACTGGAACAACTCAGATACGTTTCACTGGTAGAGTGCAAACTGGAAACCGGGCGTACCCACCAGATCAGGGCCCATATGAAGCACATTGGGCATACACTGTTTAATGATTCAACATATGGAGGTGATAAAATTCTGAAGGGCACCCAGTTCTCCAAATTCAAAACCTTTGTTCAGAATTGTTTTAAAGTAATTCCACGACAAGCATTGCATGCGAAATCACTTGGATTTATTCACCCGGTAACAAAAGAAAAGCTATTCTTTGATTCAGAATTACCGGAAGACATGCAGCAGGTACTGGAGAAATGGAGGAATTATGTGCATCATCATTAATACTGCTTGTTCTTAATAAAACAAATCTTAGATTTGACGATTAATGCCTATTAACATAAAAAATATAGTGTTTGTTATTAGTATGCTGACTACGTTTTCCGGTCGGCTGTTTGCGCAAGAGCAGTCCTTTCCGCAAGAGTACTGGCTGGTTGCGTATCCTGAGCTTTCCTTTGAATACGAAGTGTTGGCTTCAATAGAACGCCTGAAACAATCAGAAACCATTCTGGAGGATTCCTCGACCATTGCCATACTCGATTCCATCGGGTATCTTGCTATAGCCCAATCTGGCTTTAAGGGGAGTGCTGCTGATGTAAACCAGCGAACAGGATGGTGGCTATTGAACTATCCGGTTGCCGTTCGTTATGGCCTTTTGGTTAACCACACGATTGACGAGCGTATGGATTTAGCAAAGTCAACCCAGGCAGCTTTTCGATATAGACAAGATTTGATAGCGATATACGGTGCTGAAATGGTTGACCTGGCATTTATAGTGAGCCCGTTAGCGATGCAAAAGTTTTTAAAAGATTCCCTGAATTTTCCGGAAGAGTATGAGCAAATAAAGAAGGCCAGCGCCAGAATAGAGATAATAAGAGAATTATTTATTGACAATAAAAACGACTATTCGACAGAATCAACTAAGGAATGGGTAAAAGTGACCTCAGACCAGTCCATTTCATTTGAGATTTTACATCAATTTCTTCAAATACCCACTTCCGAATTGAAGGCAATGAATCCCCAATGGATATCCGGGATTTACAATCCTGTTTACGGTCAACTTTTTATCCCTTCTTCAGTTGCTGAAATATTTGCCCAAAAGCAAATTGAAATGGAGCAAAAAACCAAAAATGATGCTATTTTGCTGGCGGCTGCCAATGAAAAACGGGTTAAGCAGTTGAAGGGAAATATCCCGGATCTGAACATCTATGAGCCGATTTCTTATAAGATAAAAAGAGGAGATAACCTGGGGAAGATTGCCCAACGGCACCATGTTTATATAAGCAATATTCGTGAATGGAATAACCTGCGTAGTGATCGTATTTATGCGGGGCAGCGACTGACAATTTACGTTCCTAAAAACAAGAAATTCAGACCAACTCCGGTTGTCGAAAAAAAGACAAAATCAAAGACTTTAGAGCCTGGAACATATGATGAATACACAGTCCGGCAAGGAGATACGCTGTGGGCTATTTCCCAAAAATATGAGCATGTTAGCATCGAAAATATTATGGCAGACAATGGAATAGACGAAAACATTTCCCCGGGCCAGGTACTTAAAATCCGGAAACAATAATGGAGGATAGAACACCTTTACATTCACTTCTTTTTTTGCTGCTTGTGGGTTTGCTGGGATTGGTTACCATGCTTGTCTTTCCCAAAGATGGCATCAGCCTATATGATACCATTACCTTGCAATACGAGTCGCCCAATGATTTCTTTGGTGAAGAAATAGAAGAAGACACATTAGCGTTTGTAGTTGATTCGCTCTTAAGTGTGGAAGGAGTAGATTCGGTGGCTATTCGTGATAGCCTCGAACATCTGGCGCGCTTGCACTACGAGCGGGTCACGGGCATCCAACATGCCGATAGCACATATTCGAGCCTGAATATATTTTACGAGGCTCTTGTTAAGTTGAAATCTCAGGGAGGCAAAGTGCGTATTCTGCATTATGGCGATTCTCAGCTTGAGGGCGACCGGATGACACGCTACATACGTAATGAGTTGCAGAAGGAATATGGAGGAATTGGCCCGGGTTTATTACCAGTTTACAAGGTGATTCCTACCAGTGGAGCATGGCAAGATCATTCAGATAACTGGCTTCGCTATGCTGCGTATGGCCCAAAGGACACTACTATTAATCATCATAACTATGGCTTTTTGGCCAGCTTTTCCCGCTTTATGCCGCCACCTGATACATTGACAGCTGATACCACGGTAGCCTGGCTGCATATACAACCATCGAAAATCGGGTTTTCCCGGGTAAAAAAATTCAACCGACTAAAGTTGTTGTTGGGAGGTAATACCAAGCCTATTAACCTGCAAATTACAGCAGATAGCACAGAGGTTTATAACCAGATTATTGATACCACTGAACTGAACAGAGTGATCAATGTCCCGTTTGCGTCCACTCCTGAAGATATTCAAATAGTACTTGAAGGTACCGACAGCCCTAATTTATACGGACTTTCGCTCGAAGGAAATAGTGGAATAATCATGGATAATATTCCATTGAGAGGTAGTTCCGGTACACTGTTTCGGGGTATTAACTACGACTTACTGAAAGAACAATATGATCCAGAACCTATTCGCTTGGTAATCCTCCAGTTTGGGGGTAATACGGTGCCGTATGCTAAGTCTAAAGAACGCGTGGCTAAGTTTGAAAGTTACTTTAAAGCGAACCTTAGGTACATGAAAGCATTGATACCCAATGCTTCATTTATTGTTTTGGGACCTTCGGATATGTCAACCAAAGTAAAGGACAAGTTCGAAACACATCCTTTGCTTGAATCAGTACGTGATGCTATTCAGAAGGCAGCCCATGAAGAAGGAATGGCATATTATGATTTCTACGAAGTGATGGGCGGCAAAAACTCTATGCCTGAATGGGTAAATGCTGATCCACCTCTTGCAGTGCCGGATTATGTTCATTTTACTTTTAAGGGAGCACGAAAAATAGCTAAGCTGTTTTATGCAGCCCTGATGAAGGATTATCATCGTTATTCAAACCCGACACCCGACACACTTAAAACAGACTCCACATACAATGCGAATTAAACAATTATTAATTTTTGGAGTAATAATCTTTCATTTTGCTTTGGGTGGGATTGCTCAAAGTACAGAAGTAAAACCTGATCTGCACCCATTTTTAAACCTGGGTAAAAACAAACTGGAGTTTTACGGAGATACTACGAGCTTTAATACCGTATTTAAAAAACTGGACAGTCTGGCTTTTCTTGGGCAAGGGGATCTATCCATTTTGCATATTGGTGGCTCCCATGTGCAGGGAGGCGTCTTGCAACGTACCATGAGAGCCAAATTTGATTATTTGTTGCCAGGTGCAGCGGGTGACCGGGGTTTCTTTTTTCCCTACCACATGGCCCAATCCAACATGCCATCCGATTATAAGGTGTCATTTACAGGAAATTGGGAGGGCTGTAGATGTGCTAAAAAATCGCAATTATGTGATTACGGGATGTCGGGTTTCAACGCCACTACTTACGACTCTGGTGCTCATATAAAAATCTACCTGAAGGATATCCATGAGCGAAATTACCGTTTCAAAAAGGTGCGTATTTACTACCAGATGATGGAGGATTCCTATACACCTGTGCTCGACTCAATTTATGGTGATTTCACACAGGAAAAGGATTCAATAGGTCAGTTTGTGGAATACCAGTTTGACAAAACATATGATACGCTAGCTTTCAGCATTGTGCCCACTCAACCGGGACAAACACATTTTATATTAAGAGGCATTGAATACCTTACCGATGAGCCCGGTATTACCTATCACTCTATCGGTGTGAACGGAGCCAGTTTAAGGGCCTTTTTGCGTTGTGAAGATTTTGAAAAAGAAATGGCTTATCTGGCACCTGACTTGGTAATTTTTGGCATTGGTATTAATGACGCCAATGGCCCTACTAACCGTTTTAGTCAGAAAAAATATGAAAATGAATACCGCCAATTGATTGGCTGGTTCAGACAGGCTAATCCCAATGTAAACTTCATTTTTTTGACTAATAACGACAGTTATTACAGAAGGCGATATCCCAATCAGAATGTTTATAAAGTGGTAAAAGCTATGCAGAATCTGGCCGAAGAAACCAATGGGGCGGTCTGGAATCTTTTTGAAATTATGGGAGGAATAGGGAGTATTCGGTTGTGGGAAAAGACAGGCCTGGCCAGGCCTGACAAAGTCCATTTTACCAAAGCAGGGTATCAGCTGGAATCGGATATGTTTTTTGAGGCGTTCAGAAATGCCTATGGAGCATATTTAAAGAGAATTTCTAACCCCATAGAGCGTGATTGACTGGTTGAAAGACATATTGCTCTATGATGAAAGCACACCCTTGTTATTTACCAGGCTGTATTTCTGGGGATTCTTTGCCATTGTACTGGTTGTTTATTCCATTGTTTATAGAAATAAGGCAGTTCGGAACGCCTACATTTTCCTGATCAGCCTCTTTTTCTATTACAAAACCAGTGGTTTTTTTGTTTCCATTCTAATAGTTTCAACGATTTCGGATTTCTTCATTGGCCAGCGTATTTATGCTACTCAAAACAATCTAGGCAAAAAGCTCTGGCTGGTATTAAGTGTTTTTATCAACTTGTTTATATTAACTTATTTCAAGTACGCATATTTTTTCACCGATGCTTTTAATACCCTGTTGGGTACAGATTATACACCTGTTAATCATTTTGCTTATTGGACCAATTCGTTTTTCGGCACCCATTTCCGGTTTGAAAAAATCATTCTTCCGGTAGGGGTATCATTCTTTACATTTCAAACCATCAGCTACTCTGTGGATGTTTTCAGAGGTTTGGTTAAACCGGTAAGAAATATATTAGATTTTGGTTTTTATGTGTCTTTCTTTCCGCAGCTGGTAGCGGGGCCTATCGTGAGGGCGGCTGATTTTGTTCCCCAGTTGTACAAAGACTACACGCTCACAAAAGAGCAATTTGGTATGGCTCTGTTTATGATTCTCAACGGGTTGATAAAGAAGCTCTTTCTGGCAGATTACATAGCCGTTAATTTTATAGACCGGGTATTTGCCAATCCGTTGAGCTATACAGGTTTTGAGAATCTGATGGCCTTGTACGGCTATTCCCTGCAGGTATATGCGGATTTTTCGGGCTATACCGATATTGCCATTGGACTTGCCCTGCTTATGGGTTTTAGGTTGCCAAAAAACTTTAATTCACCTTACAAAGCTACCAGTACAGGCGAGTTTTGGAAACGATGGCATATCTCGCTTTCATCATGGTTGAAAGACTACCTCTATATCCCTATGGGAGGGAATCGTTCAGGTTCGTTTTTTAGTTACCTCAGCATGTTTGTGATAGCCTTTTTTATTACCATACTGGCGGCCAGTATTTGGGTGCCTGTGGGTATCGTAGGGCTGATGGTGGCAGTGTACTTGCTGGGACGTATCTGGCCTGCATTCCGTAATTGGGTGAGCACCAACATTAACCTGATGATGACCATGCTGTTGGGCGGCCTGTGGCATGGTGCAAGCTGGAATTTTGTTGTCTGGGGCGGCCTGAATGGAGTAGGCATTGTTATTTACAAACTCTGGAAGAAGTTAAAAACCCGGATACGGACTAAATTAGGTAAACCAGAAACACCAGAAAGGGAGAAATGGTATGGCCGGATGGTGGGAATCTTTATCACTTTCAATTTTATTACCTTCACCCGTATCTGGTTTCGCTCTTCCGATTTTGAAATAGCAAGTCAGGTGTTAAACCAGATTACACAACACCTTTCGTTTGATGTAGCCTGGGGTGTGCTGGCCGGGTATAAGTGGGTGTTTATCACCATGTTAATCGGTTATACAATTCATTGGCTACCCACTCCATGGAAAGAGGGCTATAAAATGACCTTTGTGCGCTTGCCATACGTTATTCAGGTGGTGGTTGCTTTTGCTATTTCATTCTTTTTGTACCAGGTGCTGTCTTCTGATATGCAGCCGTTTATCTATTTTGCTTTTTAACACTTGAGGAATTATTTACAGTATCACTGAGGTTTTATGTGGGCGGGAGGTACACGAATAATTCCTTTAAAAAATTAGAGGGATCTTATGATTATTAGTGAGTAAATTTGGAGACCAACTCAAAAACATTAATAAAATGAAAAATTTTATACTCACCTTATTAGTTATTGTCTTCTCTCTTTCTGGTGTAAACGCTCAGAAGAAAAAAGGAAAAACCAATATATCGGAAGGTTATAAGTTCACCGAAGTTATCAGCCTCAAAGCCACACCTGTTAAAAACCAGTCTCGAACGGGTACGTGCTGGAATTTTGCCACTACTTCGTTTATTGAATCTGAGCTGCTTAGAATGGGGAAAGGTGAATATGACCTTTCAGAAATGTTTGTGGTGAGATATAACTACATTGATCGATTGAAAGACAATTATTTAAGGAGGGGCAAGGGAAACTTAGGGCCAGGATCTCTGTCGCACGACTGGATGAGGGTTTTTACCAACTACGGGTTAGTGCCGGATGAAGCGTATTCAGGGCTGAACTACGGATCGCTCACCCACAACCATTCGGAACTGCAAAGGTTTATTAATGCAGTAGCAGAGGTGCCGGTTAAGCAGAAAAATGAAAGTGAGCAGTATGAAGAGATTGTTAATGCTGTACTTGACACCTATTTGGGTGAAGTGCCCGAAAAGTTTAATTATAAGGGAAAAGAGTATACGCCTGAATCTTTCGCTTCAAGCCTGGGAATCAATGCCGATGATTATGTAGAGATCACCTCTTTTAGCCATTTCCCGTTTTACACCCAGGGATTATTAGAGATTCCAGACAACTGGACTCATGACAAGTTTTACAATGTGCCGATCAACGAGCTCATAGAAATTATGGACTATGCCCTTGATAAAGGTTATACCGTAAACTGGGATGGCGATGTAAGCGAAAAAGGATTTTCACATAGAAACGGTGTGGCAATTAATCCTGATGTTGCAGACCTTGAAGATTTTTCTGCAACCGACAGGGCACGTTTTGAAGACATGTCACAGAACGAAAGGCTACAAGAAGTTTACAAGTTTGAAAAGCCATTCCCCGAAGTTGAAGTAACACAGGGAACTCGACAGAAAGGATATGAGAACTTCACCACAACGGATGATCATTTAATGCATATTACAGGAATTGTGAAGGATCAGGATGGCACAAAATATTACATTACAAAGAACTCATGGGGAACAGCTCGTAGTGAGTTTGGTGGCTATCTTAATATGTCAGAGAGTTATGTAAAAGCCAAAGTTATTTTTATCATGGTGCATAAAGATTCAATACCCAAGCACGTAAAAGATAAATTGGGATTATAGTTTTCTAATTTCATTTGTTGGGAGATTGAATTGATATTGCGATTACTAATTGGTGTAATGAATCATCTATAATCCTTAATTGAAAGAGCATAGGTTTATCTAAATCTCTTACTTTTGCAGGATTGGTTGATTACAATCAACCTCTTTATTCAATCAATCCTATACTATGAGAGTGTTTATTTTAAGTACTGGGCGAAGTGGTTCAAATGCATTTATTGAAGCGTGTCAGCACATAGAGAACTTTACTTCAGGTCATGAATCTTTGTCAAGATCGTTTGGGCCAGAAAGATTCGACTACCCTGATAATCATGTAGAAGCCGACAACAGGCTATCCTGGCACCTTGGTTCTTTACATAAATTATTTGGGGATGAAACATTTTATGTTCACCTAAAAAGGGATAGAGATAAAGTAGCCCAAAGTTTTATGAAGCGGTTTTACTCACCCGGTAGCATAATAGATTCTTTTAGTGAAGGACTCAGAAAGAGCCAACCAGAAAATCTTTCAAAAGAGAGCAGATTAGCGGCTTGTTATGACTATGTAGATACTGTAAATTCGAATATTGAGCATTTCGTAGATGCCAAAATCAACACGATGTCAATAGACCTTGAAAACATCGATGTTGATTTTACTGAATTTTGGAAGAGAATTGATGCCAGGGGTAAGTTAGAGGATGCGCTAGAGGAATTTAAAAAGAGACATAACGCCACCACAAAACGTAAGCTGAAATTAAGAAAGAGGTTCAAACTAGCAGCAAAAAGAGAGTGGAGACATATAGTAATGAGTATGATGTCTTAGTTTCTTTCGTTTTTCTTTTCAGCAAACTAAGCTCTTTAGGAGCATTGGAGGAGAAGTAGTTTTGTTATGTGTAATTAAGCCTCTGTCCGCAATCAAAAAAAAATTAATTAAGAAATAGTTATTATTGTTACACTGCTTATGCTATGGCAAGTGAGGGCAAATGTTAATCAAGTCCATTTTTAAACTTGCTGAGAACACGTCAGTTAAATATAACTTTCAATGAAAGCGCTCAAGAATCAACTTTATTTTTTCATCTTCCTTTTAACAACCAATGTCGTTGTTGCCCAGGATACTATTAATACAGAATCGGCCCCTTCAGACACGTTGCTTACCGAGCCATCTACCCTGGTGGTGTTTGAAAGCGACACACTGTTTACTCTTACCGAAAGCCTGGGCCCTTTTTCTCCGTATGAGCGTGCCAGTGCCATTACCTTAAGGTTAGAAAAGCTTGCAGGTAATTTATTAGTGGTGCATGCCGACTCCTTTAATATTACTGAAGAAAATGAGACAGTTCTAATTAATTACAGTAATACACCTTTAATGAGTAT
>JBDLIU010000110.1:0-13412 GCA_039714715.1 Bacteroidota bacterium | reverse complement strand
CTGATATCACCAAAAAAAATTGCCCCTGGGATGGGGCAATTTTACCAAGCCAAAACAACATCACATAAATAAAATCTTAAAACCTTTCTTCTTATGAGCTCAAGAATACTTCATTCTCTACATAGAATTATTTCTACATGCCCATTATGAAGTTAACACCAAAAAGAATTATCAGTAATATGACTAATACAAGAAGCAAAAAAGTTGCTGGTGACCTAACTATAGCCTTTACTGTTTCTTTCATAGTAATAATTGTTGCTGATTTCAAATGTAACAACAATTATTACTAATTATCAAAGATATCTTTTCAAATTAAGTTTAAACTTTAATAAGTTAAACAATAACGCAATATAATTGCATTATTCTGATACAATAAGAGGATATTTCTATTTTAGACTTTCTGAACCTTCAATTCTTGCATCATATATTGCCTGATGCATGGCAGGTCTGATACCTAATTTATAAAGTTTTCTGTTATTTCTTGTTGGATAGACTCTATTTGACATGAAGACAAACAATATACCAGTCTCAGGATCAGCCCATGCAAATGTTCCTGTATATCCTGAATGACCAAAACTCTGGTATGAGGCATCTATGGCAGTAGATCCCTGCTCCTTATTCTCTAGTACAGGTTTATCGAATGCAAGACCTCTTCTGATATCTTCATTACAATAATGGCATGAGGTAAAAAGATTCATAGTATTCGTAGAAATCAACTGTTTATTACCATAGAAACCCTTCCACATATACATCTGCATTATTTTCGCAAGGTCAAGTGTCGTTCCAAATAATCCGGCATTAGAAGAAATACCTTTCATCATGGCAGCTCCTTCATCATGAACCACGCCCTGAAGAGGTGTCTGACGGAAGAAAGTATCAACTTCTGTTGGTATCATTCTGTCTTTCGGATAAAACCTCATAGGATTCCACGTAATCGTACTTGCCCCTAATGGCTTATAAATAGTTGATTTCATATACGTTTCAAAATCTTCTCCCGTTATTCTTTCTATTATCTCCGGGTATAGATAAAATGACAATCCTGAATAAACATATCCCGGGGTTTCGTTTAGAGGTGACTTCCTGATTTGTTTATAGATAATATCTTTATAATCATTATGCATATAAAGCTCTTCTGAAAGCTTATAAGAATATTGCTCTGTAGAATCGTGAGATAATGTTTTACGCTTGAATTTTCCATTCTTCTTAATAGTGGTTGTCCAGAAAGCAATCCACGATTTTAATCTGGCATTATGTGACAAAACATTTCGATATCTCAGGTCTTCCTTATTCCCCTTTGAGAAGTAAGGCAAATAGGTTCCCATTGTAGCATCCAAACTGAATTTACCTTCATCATATAGCTTCATCAAACCCGGTAACGCCCCGGTAATTTTTGTTACAGAGGCAAAATCATAGAGCATGGTCTTTTCAACTGGGATTAATGAATCATATCGTTGATACCCATACGTTTTATGCAATACCACCATTCCATCCCTGGCTACCAAAACTTGTATTCCTGGTGCAACGCCAGAATCAATGGCATTAATAGCCACAGAGTCAATTTTTCTTTTAAGGTATTTCGAATCAAGCCCTACTTCTTCCGGTTCTCCAAAACTGAACCGTATTCCTCCTTTGGTTTTAATACCCGCTCCTGATGAATAACCATATACCGGCATAGCTAATGTATCTTTAAAGCCCCTGCCTCCAAAAATCATTTGGGTAATAATATCAATACTAGCTTCACTAAAATCAGTTGTATAAATAATGACCCTGGAACTGTTGAGTAGATTCTGGCTTATATCAATACTATCACTGTAAATTATTAAAATATCTGCATTCCCATTATACTCTTTCTTAGAAGAAACACTGGCAATTATCAGCTCGTTTTCACCTTTATTCTCAGTATATCTTTGTCCAAATTTTTTCAGTATTGGATCATTCAGGTACTTAATTGATAGAGAATCAAGATTCTTAAGTGGAACAAGGCTAGATTCATTTTTAAGCAAAACAATTCGTGATTGTTCACTTAAACTGTCTATCTGTCCAAACACATTAAGTGTCTGACAAAAAATCAAAATGAAGAATAAAAATCTTTTCATATGCCTAATGTAATTGATTATTGTCAATTAATTTGGTAAATTGTAGTCCTTAATTTAACAACATGAAACCATATTTTTTGAAAGAAATCCTGATAGTTGGCATTTTACTAATTTCTTTTCAATCTAACGCACAGTATAATACTTTAAAATTTGCGAGCCACGGCTATTATACTGGTCTTAAATTTGACTCAACAGAGTTTATTGAAGATCATTTTGTAATAACAATAACGGATAAAAAAGTGGAAATTCTTAATGTACATCTAAATGACCCTGGCAAAAACAAGATGTATCTGGAAAGGAGATGTCTTTCTGCCTTAAAATACCCAACATTAGATGGCGAAGAATACTATGTCTGGAAACTCGGTGACCGTAAAATGGTACTTAGAAAAGAAAATGGTATCAGATATCTTTCTCTCTATCAAACCAATGAATATGGTCTGCCAAATGAATATATTACTTTCAAAATAGTCGAATAAAGTTGGCACGTTTCCCGGGCAATTAAAGTATTCTAATTCATTGATTATACTTTGCAAGTACTTTTAAATTAATTACTGATTAATTCCTTTTATTGCAGGATGGTTAATTTTGTATTTGAACAAGATTATACATGAGGCCATTATTATTTGTTTCATTATTGATATTTTCAGGATCAAAATTGCACTCTCAACCATTTCCTGATCAGCAAATCACTCTTTGCAGGGAGGATTTAAGAGGAGCCATCGATGAAAGCCACAACCTGGAGATAGATAACCCCAATTATTCAATAACGCTTTTACCTGACCAGGTCAGTGGCTATTTTATTACAATGCCCTTAGAATTCGACCATTTATTTAATCATGGCCTGCCTTCATGGAATGGATCCTCCCCAGGATCAGCTTCATCATTTAAGGTACAAATGAGCTTCGAAATGGATTATGGCTGGTCTTCGTGGGTCACAGTTGGGTTTTGGAATAAAAATATCTGGTCGAGTTATGGATTAACCAGCTTTACAGGAGGAAAAGTCTCTATTGATGAAGTAAAACTCTATCAGTACATCTCCCGTGCAAAATTCAAGGTGATCTTTCAAAGGAGTTCAACCAATTATAAATCTCCATGCGTTCATCAGCTTAGCTTATTTGTAAGCGATACAGAAACAACTGCAAATGTTAATATTACTGAGATTGTTAATGACAGACCTCCTGAAATATTTATTCCAACCGAGTTTATCTATCAATATGGTGTACCTGATATTGGCCCCAGAATCTGTTCACCCTCAACAACTGCCATGATATTAAAGAGCTATAACATTGAGGTAGATATTTACGACTTTGCCATGAGAACCTTAGATACAAAATGGGACTTATTTGGTGTGTGGCCAAGAAATGTTCAACATGGCACAGAATACGCACTCAAGGGTTCTGTAACTCGTTATCGTGATTGGAGCAGTGCTTATGAAGTACTGAATAATGGTGGAAGAATAGCCATGTCACTGGGCACTCCTATGTACCCGTCTGGTCACCTGGTTATGCTGGCTGGTTTTGATGAGCAGGGAAACCCATTGATCCACAATCCTGCCAGAACCAATGGGTATAGCCAGCTCGCAAATAATGTGGAGTTGGCACAGTCGTGGTTTAATAAAGGAGGTATTTCATATACGTTTTATCCTGATGATTATGTTCCTGAAGCGCCAGTTATTTATTCTCCTGTTCAGGATCAGAACTTCCTGGTAACCAATCCTATTGAAGTGAATTGGAGTAAATTACCCAGAACCACAGGTTATTTAGTTGAAGTATCAACTGATATTGAGGGAACTAATATAATTGAGAGTGACATAAAATACTCGAAAACTGATACAACCATGATATATACTTCCTTATCTGAAGGTGAGTATTATCTTAATGTTACAGGCACCAAAATTGGAGGTACAGGCAACTGGGTCCAGGTAAAGTTCATTGTTGACGATATTACGGGAATACATGATGAAGAATTTAATAAAAATAGATTGTCGGTATCCTACTTAAACAAATCTGAAATCATTATCAGTATAGATGGAACAGGACTTAAAACCTACAACCTCAAGATGTATGACCTGTACGGACATGAATTGACATTACCTGCTTCAAATAAACAGGCGACTATTGAGACTTTTCTTTTGAATCGTAATAACTTACCTTCCTTCGGTATTATAGTGTTGGAATCTCATGGAAAGATAGAATATATTAAGATACCTGGTTTGTAATTTAACGTAGCATAACCCCTTGGGTGAGCAATGCATATAAGTGTGATAGGTATCCCGAGTACCCTAATTATTAATTAATATCCCGTTAACTAACTCACTGATCTCCTCCCCTTTGGTAAGAACTATCATATGCGAACCTTCTTCTATCAGGTAATTATATTTTACATTTCTTACCGGTAATGTGTGGTCTTTCTCCCCATGAATATGAATAATATCTTCATTGTAATTCTCCTTGTCCCATTCGATTATCATTGCAATTGTTCTTTTCATATAATCAGGGTTTTTATCTTTAAGCATTGCCCTGAAAGTCTCCTTATCTTGTTTACTTGCCGGTTCAACCAGTGGTTGCAACACCATGGCTCCTAGCTTAGAAACTGAACCGGGAACTATTTTATAAATCGGAATCTTTTTTTGAAAAGTATAATGCCAAGGTAACTCATCCTGACTCTTAGCACTTGAAATAATAATTGTTTTTGCAGGTCTTAGGAATTCATTCATTTCTGTTGCGAGCATCCCGCCAAATGAAACTCCAATAATTATGAATTTTCTGGTTGTATCTATTTGCTGTGATAAAGTTTCAGCATAGTCCCTCATACTCCACCCTTTCTCAGGTATTATATGGTTAATATTTCTAATCAGAAAGCTGCTGTCTAACTCCAGGTTCTTATAAAGACGATAATCTGCTCCCTGTCCCGGGACCAGATAAACAAGTGTTTTGTCCTCCTGGGCGAATAGATTGGCAGGGTTAACTGAAAATATTAGCAGAATTATAATAAATAATCTATTCATTAAATCATTAATACTTAAGCCAAGGTAATAGCATAAATATTAAAATAATAAATTCTTTTTATGTTTATCCGAAAGGGCATCCTATTTTATGTACCTGAAATCATGCCCAGCCTTGAGTTGCACTAAGAATTCATACATCAATTTTATTACCTTCTCAACATCATCTTTGTGAACCGTCTCTACCGTTGTGTGCATATATTTCAATGGTAACGAAATAAGTGCTGAAGCCACCCCGGCATTTGAGTAAGCAAAGGCATCAGTATCCGTACCTGTTGACCTGGACGCAGATAGTCTTTGGAATGGGATTTTCTTCTTCTCAGCCACTTCAATGATCATATCACGAACATTATTCTGCACTGCCGGGCCATAGCTTACCACAGGTCCAGAGCTACATTTAATATCACCAGACTTAATCTTACTGTAAAGGGGAGCAGTAGTATCATGGGTTACATCGGTAACGATTGCTACATCTGGTTTAATCCTCTCCGCAATCATTTGAGCTCCACGAAGCCCTATCTCCTCCTGAACAGAGTTTACCACGTAAAGACCAAAAGGCAGTTTTACTTTTTTCTCATGTAATCGCCTGGCCACTTCAGCAATTATGAACCCTCCCATTCTGTTATCCAGTGCCCGTCCTACGAAATAATTTTTATTCATTACCATAAATTCATCTTCGAAGGTAATTACTGAACCTACATGAATCCCCAGTTTTTCTACTTCAGCTTTCGATGAACATCCAACATCAACGAAAATATTTTTTAAAGTAGGTGTAGTTTCTTTTTCACCCTGACGTACGTGAATAGCAGGCCATCCAAACACACCTTTTACAATCCCTTTTTTTGTATGAATATTTACTCTCATCGAAGGAGCAATCTGATGATCAGAACCTCCATTTCTGATTACATAGATATAACCCTCATCTGTTATGTAGTTCACAAACCATGATATCTCATCGGCATGAGCTTCTATGACAACTTTGTATTCTGCCTCCGGATTAATTACGCCCACCATGGTGCCATAAGTATCAGAGATATAAGTATCTGTATAAGGCTTTATATAATCATACCAAATTTTCTGACCAGGTGATTCAAAACCAGTTGGGGCAGCGTTATTTATATATTCTTCTAAAAATTTCTTGCTCTTCTTATCCATTTCTTAACGGTTAATTGTTATCGGTTAATAATTATTGGTTATTTACAGCGGGATATTTCCATGTTTTTTCTTTGGCAATGTATCCACTTTATTTTTAAGCATTTCAAATGCTGTAATTAATTTTTTTCTTGTTTCATGAGGGAGAATCACCTCGTCAACATAGCCTCGTTCAGCTGCGAGGAATGGATTTGCAAACTTTCTGGTATACTCATCTACTTTTTCTTCCAATTTAGCCTCGGGATCTTCTGCCTTACCAATTTCTTTTCTAAAGATAATTTCAGCAGCTCCTTTTGCTCCCATTACTGCCACCTCGGCAGACGGCCAGGCATAATTCATGTCTGCTCCAATATGTTTGGAGTTCATCACATCATAAGCGCCCCCATATGCTTTACGGGTAATCACTGTAACCCGCGGTACAGTAGCTTCGGAGAAAGCATATAACAATTTGGCCCCGTTGCTGATTATTCCTCCCCACTCCTGCTCTGTACCAGGTAAAAATCCCGGCACGTCTTCAAAAACCAAAAGTGGTATATTAAAACTATCGCAAAAGCGTACAAATCGAGCTCCTTTCTTACTGGAATGAATATCCAGAACGCCTGCAAATGACTGTGGTTGATTAGCAATTATACCTATACTTTTACCCGCAAGCCTGGCAAATCCTACCACAATACTTTCTGCGTAATCTTTATGAACTTCCATAAATGACTCTCTGTCAGCAACTCCTTCAATGACCTCACGTATATCATAAGGTAAATTCGGGTTATCAGGAACGATAGTCATTAATTCTTCCCTTGTCTCATCTTGTGGTTCATATGGCACCGATGGTGGCAATTCCTCACAATTTTGTGGCATATAGCTCAAAAGCTTTCGGATGTTTTTAATACCCTCCACCTCATTCGGACAAGTAAAATGTGATACTCCACTCTTTGTGGCATGCGTTTTCGCACCTCCCAGTTCTTCTGATGTAACTTCTTCCTGGGTGACGGTTTTCACTACATTCGGCCCTGTTACAAACATGTATGAGGTATTTTCCACCATCATAATAAAATCTGTAATGGCTGGTGAATAAACAGCACCGCCAGCACATGGTCCCATAATGGCAGATATCTGAGGGATCACTCCTGATGCCCTGGTATTTCGATAGAAAATATCAGCATAACCTCCTAAGGAAACAATACCTTCCTGAATTCGTGCGCCACCTGAATCATTAAGTCCAATTACCGGAGCGCCATTCTGCATGGCAAGATCCATAATACGCACAATCTTTTCAGCATGCGCTTCAGAAAGCGAGCCTCCAAAAACTGTAAAATCCTGGGAAAACACATACACTAACCTCCCATGTATTCTACCAAATCCGGTAACGACTCCATCTCCAAGGAAACGTTGCTTTTCAAGGCCAAAGTCGTTGCTTCTGTGCCGCACATATTTTCCCAGCTCTTCAAAGCTTCCTTTGTCTAATAAAAGTTCAACCCGCTCACGAGCCGTTAATTTTCCTTTTTTATGTTGACTATTGATTCTATCCTGGCCTCCACCCAACAGGGCTTCTTCATTTAATTCGGCCAGGTGTTTGCGTTTTTCTTCCTTGGTTTGATATTTCATTAAGGTAGGTTTTTATTAACTCAAATATAATCAATATGGAAGGTGGAACAGTGTAAGATTAATAGTCATGTTTATTGATTCTTGCTATTCGATTTTATTTTTTTTAGTTCTTCTATATCCATTTGATCCCTTAATCTGTTCGCTGCTTTTTTCATGGTAATTAGAGATCTGTAATCAGTAACTAAAACTTCCAAGTTGTCAGCAACTTCCATTTTAACAGAATTAGAAAAAGCATGATTAAAAGTTATGCCTTTACAAGCTGTTAATACATCTATTTGAATTGGTGAAATCCCAAAAGTGAAAACATCATATTTTTCTATATCAAGAAAGTTTTCTAATACATCCATCTCACCCATGTGCATTCCAAAGTCAAGATGAACACTTTTTAATTTTTGGTGGTTTTCAAAATCAGATTTAACAAATATATCCATATCACCTGTCGTCCTGCGATAACCATGAAGATTAACAGCCATTCCTCCCACAAGTACATATTCTACTTGATATTCATTCAGCAGCGTTAGATATTCTATAAAGTCACTATTAAAAATGCTCATTGTCTTTTAAATGCTCTGGATTTAGTTTTATCTAACCTTTCTTCAAAAGGATCAATATTTTGGTTAGCACAATGCAATCTCCATGCTTCCTCCAGTCTTTGTCTTGGCGTTTTTTTATAAGCCCAATACAAAATATCCAATTCATCCTTATCCTTTGCATATCCAGCAAAAGTTGGTTCCCTAACCATCTGTGGTTCTTTTGTCATACATCAAATATAATTAAAATGGAGGGTGAGATATGATACATTTCTTGATAATAATACCTTTTATTATAAAAGTTCAATCGTTAATTATATTAAGATATACTTAATAAGATCAGTTAATTATTCACTTTCTAAACAAAAGTTATAATAAATTTGCCCCCTGATTATGAAATACGAATACAAAAAAGTCTGGGATTTTACTAACGAAGTTTTTCTCAAAATTGGTTGTTCTGTTAAGGATGCTAAGCTGGCTACCGATGTTCTTGTTGCTGCTGATTTAAGAGGAGTAGATTCACATGGTGTTGCCAGATTAAACAATTATGTAAGGCTATGGGAAGCAGGACGAATTAATCCCACTCCTAATATTAAGATTTTACATGAAACCCCCAGCACTGCCACAATTGATGCCGATGCAGGTTTAGGTTTGGTTGTTGCACCTAAAGCAATGGAAATAGCTATTGAAAAAGCTAAAAATGTGGGTAGTGGATGGATCTCTGTAACTAACTCTAATCATTATGGTATTGCAGGATACCATGCCATGATGGCCCTGGAACATGAAATGATTGGTATGGCTATGACAAATGCCAGCCCTTTAGTATCTCCTACTTTCTCTACTGAAAGAATGCTGGGCACCAATCCTATTGCTGTTGCAATCCCGGCAGATAAGCAACCTCCATTTGTGGCTGATTTCGCGACTGCAACAAGCGCCAATGGTAAACTCGAAATTCTACAACGTAAAGATGAACCTGCTCCTACTGGATGGATTCAGGATGAACATGGAAAACCTTCTACTGACCCTGAGGCTCTGAAAAAAGGCGGTGCACTTTTGCCGCTTGGTAGTGACCGGCTACATAGCAGTCATAAAGGGTATTGCCTCGGCTCTATAGTAGATATTTTTTCCGGTGTCTTATCAGGTGCAGGCTATGGCCCCTGGGCGCCACCTGCTGTGAGCTTCTTACCAATGCCTGAAGATCCTGTTGGTGAAGGCCTGGGTCATTTTCTGGGAGCCATGCGTATAGATGGTTTCAGGCCGGCTGATGAATTTAAACAACATATGGATAACTGGATCGGAAGGTTCAGATCCGCTGAAACTACTGATGAATCTCCCAAAGTGCTGATCCCGGGAGATCCTGAACGTGAAATGGAATCAGAAAGAAGTGTCTCAGGAATACCTATCAATGAAAAGGTAGTTGCTGATATGAAAGAAGTGGGTAAGAAGTTTGGATTGAAGTTCTAAACCATAAAAAATTTCGCTGCTTATAGTGAAAAGTAAACATTAAAAACCCATGGAGATGCATATGGGCTATTCTCATTATATATTAAATCGTAAGCAGCAATAATATTGAGAGCAGACCTTGGGCCAATAGGTTGAGATAATCCTAATCCTACAGGTAATCTGGCAACAGTTCTCCTGTCATTTTTGTCTCCAAGGTATGAATAATTAAGAAACGAATATTCACCATAAGCGAAAATTTGACGAACCAGGTTTACCCTGCCAAAAACCAACCCTCCCCAACGGTTATCAGAATAATCATATACTATTCCTTTAGTCCAATAATATTCATATGTTGCACCAACCCCTGCAGAAACTCTGTTCGTAAACATATAACCAACAATCGGAGATAAACTTACAGAAGTGCCCCACGAATCACTCGACATTCCAAAACCACTTCCAAAATAGACCCTATCCTGCCAGTTACTATTTTCATCTATTATATAATTACCTTTTTGTGCAAAAGAGGCAAAAGCAAATAGTATTAAGATAATTGTGATTAAATGTTTACTCTTCATCACTGTCATTCTCTTCATCTACAACAACGTAAACATCTTCCTCGGGTTTTTTCATAAGGTATTTCTCACGGGCGAATTTCTCCAATAGCTCATCATTGCTCATCAGTTCTTCCCTATCCTCTTTTACTTCTTCTATCTTTTCGAGGTAGAACTCCTTTTCATCTTCCAGCGTCTCTAATTTAGCTTTCTGTTTGATTTGAGTATATAAATCATTGGAGTCAAAGAAGATAAGCCATAGCAGGAAGATCGTACCCAGTACGATATAGAAATTGCTAAATATCTTCTTTAAAGTCTCCATCCTTAAGGCTAAGATAATTCAATTTCACATTTCAGATCGCAAATAATTATCAATCTTTATGAAATACAAAAGATAAGTAATAATAAAGGGTGCTAAAAGCACCCCTAATTCATTTTAGTAACCATACCTGGCTATCGGCCCTAACTCTTCTTCAATTCTCAGGAGTTGGTTATATTTTGCCATCCTATCTGATCTTGAAGCAGAGCCAGTCTTAATCTGACCAGCATTAGTGGCAACCGCAATATCTGCAATGGTTGCATCTTCTGTTTCACCAGACCTGTGTGATATTACAGATGTAAATCCTGCCCTATGCGCCATTTCAATAGCATCTAAAGTTTCGGTAAGTGTACCAATCTGATTTACTTTAATCAGAATAGAGTTCGCACTTCCTTCTTCAATACCTCTCTTTAAAAACTTAACATTAGTTACGAATAAATCATCTCCGACAAGCTGGCATCGATCTCCAATGGCATCTGTCAACATATTAAATCCTTCCCAGTCGTTCTCATCAAAGCCATCCTCAATTGAATCAATAGGATACTTTTCAATCAGTGATTCAAGATATTCTACCTGTTCCGAACTTGATCGTATTGTGCCCAGATCTCCCTCAAACTTGGTGTAATCATATTTGCCATCTACATAGAATTCAGAAGCTGCACAGTCCATAGCAATGGTAACATCCTTACCAGGTACATATCCCGCAGATTCTATAGCTGCTATTACACTATCTAATGCCTCTTCAGTACCACCTGATAAATTTGGAGCAAATCCTCCTTCATCACCAACAGCAGTTGTTAATCCTTTGCCCTTCAATATCTTTTTAAGATGATGGAAAATTTCAGCTCCCATACGGATACCATCAGAAAATGTTTCTGCACCAACGGGCCTGATCATAAATTCCTGAAAAGCAATGGGCGCATCAGAGTGTGACCCACCGTTAATAATATTCATCATTGGAACCGGTAAAACATGTGCATTTACCCCTCCAATATATTGATATAAAGGCAGCCCTGCTTCTTCTGCAGCAGCTTTGGCAACAGCCAAAGAAACACCAAGAATTGCATTAGCCCCAAGCTTGGATTTATTTTCAGTACCGTCCAATTCAAGCATTATTAGATCTATATATCTCTGGTTATCAATTGGCAAACCAATAAGCTCTGGTGCAATTATATCATTTACATTATTAACTGCTTTCAATACGCCCTTCCCTAAATAAAGGTTGGTATCTCCATCTCTCAATTCTACCGCTTCATTTTCTCCTGTTGAAGCTCCGGATGGGACTGCTGCTCTTCCTAAAACCCCATTTTCAGTGTAAACATCTACTTCAATAGTAGGGTTTCCTCGTGAATCTAAGATTTGTCTAGCATGGATATTGTCTATTAGGCTCATAGCTATTTGTTTATGTTTTTTATAAATTGATCAAATAAGTAATGGGAATCGTGGGGACCAGGTGATGCTTCCGGATGGTATTGGACCGAAAATGCATTTTTACCATTCACTGATATCCCTTCAATAGTATTATCATTAAGGTTAATATGAGTTGATTCTACTTTATCAGACACCTCTACATCTTTTTCTGATATAGCAAATCCATGATTTTGAGAAGTTATCTCTCCTAACCCTGTTATTAAATTATGCACCGGATGATTAAGGCCTCTATGACCATGGTGCATTTTATAAGTGCCAATTCCCTGTGTTCTTGCAATAATCTGGTGACCAAGGCAAATACCAAACACAGCCTTGTCTTGTTTCAACATGGTTGTTGCTGTTTCAACACTATAATCCATCACGGCCGGATCACCGGGGCCATTTGATAGAAAATAACCATCAGGCTTCCATTCCTGAATTTCTTCAAAGCTTGTCTTAGCGGGAAAAACCTTACATTCACAGCCCCTGTTTACGAGGTTAGTAAGAATGCTTTTCTTTACTCCCAGGTCCAGTACGGCAACCTTTATCTTATTACCTTCACCAACAATATAGGGTTTATCTGTTGATACCACAGAAGCCAATTCCAAGCCTTCCATTGATGGCACTTTTTCGAGTTCTTTTTGCAGGTCTTCTCCTTCCAGTTCCGAAGAGATTATCGCATTCATAGCACCTTTGCTTCTAATATGCCTTACCAGCATGCGCGTATCAATATCAGCAATACCTGTGATGTTATTACTTTCGAGATATTCCTGTAAACTGGAACTTGCAGTATTTCTGCTGTGTACCTCAGAGTAATCATTAACTATCAACCCATTAATTTGTGGATTACCAGATTCCTGTTCAACATCAATAGCACCATAATTACCAATATGCGCGGTGGTATTGATTACAATCTGACCAAAATAAGATGGATCGGTATAAATTTCCTGGTAGCCTGTCATTCCGGTATTGAAACATATTTCACCTCCTGTAGTTCCTGGCTTACCAATTACGGTACCTTCCAGCAAAAGTCCATCTTCAAGTAATAACCAGGCTTTTTTGCGTTCGGGTAGTTTCATAATCTTGGGGGTTTAAGGTTTGACACAAAAATAAAAACCTTCAATCACTTTGTGTCATTATCCAGAATGAAATCAAGATATTTTTTAACATTCATAGTTACACATAAAAAAGGGGTTATCCGCCAGGCTGGCGGATAACCCCTCATATATATCATGTAAACAAGATTATTCTTTCTTGTCCTCTTCTTCTTCTGAAGACTCGTCTTCCTTCTCCACGGTTTCTTCA
>JBDLIU010000109.1:0-13701 GCA_039714715.1 Bacteroidota bacterium | reverse complement strand
AGCGCATACTATTGGCCACGCACTGGGATACTCGTCCATGGGCATCGAAAGAAAAAGAAGATCCTACGGTAGAATTCGATGGGGCTAATGATGGTGGCAGCGGAGTAGGCGTGTTACTTGAAATAGCCCGACAAATTCAAATGAAAGGTGGGCCAGATGTTGGTGTAGATCTTTTGTTTTTTGATGGAGAAGATTGGGGACAGGAAAATGGTGGCAGGATGGATTCGTGGTGCCTTGGCTCACAACACTGGGCAAATAATAAAGGTGCCTACTCTGCGTATTATGGAATATTGTTGGATATGGTAGGAGGCAAAAACGCCCAGTTTCCATATGAGGGGTATTCTCATCAAATGGCAAAAAAGGTGATGAAAAATGTCTGGTCACAAGCTTCCGATATTGGTTACTCACGCTATTTTATACCCAGAAGAGAGGGCGGAATTACTGATGATCATTATTATGTGAACAAGATAGCCAAAATCCCGATGATTAATGTCCTGCATTGGGAACCAGAACATGGCTATTTTGGAAACTGGCACCATACTCGTGCTGATAATATGGATTTGATCGATAAAAATACACTGAAAGCGGTTGGGCAAACTATGCTGCATGTGGTGTATTATGAGGAGCCGTAACATTCGTTACTAGAGATATAAAGAGAAAAAAGACCGCTGAGTCGCCAAGACGCTAAGCTATCTTCGTGTCTTTGCGGTTAGTTTATATTTTTCCACTCCAACGTATTAAGCAAATGCATGGCATCTACTTTCATGTACTCAATAGCCGGGGCCAATGAATCATTTTTAGTGGATGTACGGAAATAGAGTGCCCCTCTTAAAAAATTATCAGTTGAGTCGGTAATAAAAAACTGGAACTGGCTAGGCACCTCGCCTTCAAGCTCTGCAATAACGGCTGTTTTACCCGAAGGTGTTTTAATAATAGATTCTTCTATCGCGTATGCTTTAATTTGGTGCCTGGCGGTGAGTTTGTAAGAATCGTTTACCAGCTCCTTTAGAAACTGCTCATCCTGTTTCAGGTTTTTATAGGTAATCTGAATATTGGCCGTAATCCCCGGGTAGTATAGGTCAATCCAGTATCGCTCTGCTATCCATGAGCTATCCGGTAAAATCTTTGCTGCCTTAGAAATCTCGAAAGTATAAGGCAGGCTATCCGGTAAAGAAACATACTCACGATTGGGTAAATCTAAACGATTATACCCTTTGGGTTTGGGTGTGTAGGTCTCTTCGCACCCAATTAGAACCATAATAACAAATGCCGCAAACCACCTCATCTATAAGATCTTTACCCTTACTTTTTTAATCCTTCGTTTATCAACTGCTAAAATGCTGAAATTAAATCCCTGGAATGTGAGTTGCTCGCCTGTGTTTGGAATTTTGCCCAATTCTTCAAGCAACATTCCTCCAACCGATTCACTCTCACCCTGAATTTCCTCAAAATACGTAGCATCAATCTTAAACACCTTACACATATCATTAACGGAAATACGACCCTCGAAATCATAGGTGTCGTTCGATATTTGCTGGTAGGCCTGCTCTTCTTCATCAAACTCATCACTAATCTCTCCTACGATTTCCTCAAGAATATCTTCCATTGTTATTAAACCCGAAGTACCCCCATATTCATCTACCACAATAGCCATATGTACACGTTTCTCCTGAAAATCTTTCAGCAGGTCGTCTATCATTTTGCTCTCAGGCACGAAATAGGCAGGCCTCAACAAATCCTGCCACTTAAAGGATTCATCCTTGTCTATAAATGGCAGTAAGTCTTTAACGTACAAAATGCCTTCTATCTTATCAATGTCTTCTTCATAAACAGGTATCCTCGAAAAGCCTTCCTTATTAATAATATCCATCATCTCATGAAAACTGATATTATTTTCAACTGCAATTAGATCAATCCGCGACTTCATTACCTGTGTAACTGAGATAGTGCTGAAATTAACAATTCCCTTCAAAATGTCCTTTTCTTCATCAGAAATGCCCGACTGGGTTGTCATTTCTAAAGCCTGGTGAACTTCTTCCATAGATGATGAGTCGTAGGCTCTCTTCTCGAGTCTTTTCTCAACAACAGAGGTTAAATTAACCAATAACCAGGATAGTGGCTTCACAATACGACTTGCAAGAAATATAAATCCGCTGGTTTTTCTTGCAAAGGATATTCTCTGCTGATTAGCATAAATTTTAGGTACAATCTCACCAATAAACACAATCAGGAAGGTGATCACAAAGGTTAACGAGGTTATCAGGGTTGCCTGTTTGGCTCCTTCGAACATCTTCCAGGTAGCATATGTCGATAGCGTAACTATAGCTATATTCACAAAATTGTTGAGTATAAGAATCGTTGCCAGCAAGTACTTTGGCTTTGACAAAAGCTTTATGATTCGGGCGTCACCTGTTTTCTTGCTTTTTTTAAATTCGTCAATCTCATGTAGGCTTATTGAGAAAAAGGCTACCTCTGATCCGGATATCATGGCTGATAAGCCCAATAATAAAACCAGGATCAACCCTATAATTATTAGATATAAAGCACTACTTGCAATAATTTGCGCCTGAATAAAATCCCCCAAAAGAATGAGTCCCTGACTCGGAGGTTCGTCAACAATACTTGTTTCCAAGAAATTTGGTTTTGGTTAGCATATATACAAGTTGTATATCCATTTTCTACCTAAAATGGCAGATCATCTACTTCCGATTGTGAAGTTTCTTCCGGTGCCGTACCCGTCTGCTGGCTGGCTGCGCCTGGCTGCTGACTGGTTGTGCCTGTATCCTGACTGGCCGGTTGGCTAGCAGGCTGACTTGGTGCCGCGGCTTGCTGTGGTGCAGATTGACCCTCTTCACTACGAGGTCTTCCTCCCAGCATGGTCATGTTTTCACCAACCACCTCTGTAGAATACCTGGTTACACCATCTTTCTCCCACTGTCGGGTTCGAAGTTTACCTTCGATATATACCTGGTCCCCCTTATGTAAGTATTTTTCGGCAACCTCTGCCAGGCCTCTCCACAGAACTATGTTGTGCCATTCTGTAACTGTTTTTCTTTCTCCTGTGTTTCTGTCGTTATAAGATTCAGATGTTGCTATTGAAAATGAAGCCACAGGAACACCACTTTCCAAATGTCTAACCTCTGGATCTCTTCCCAGGTTTCCAACTAAAATTACCTTGTTTACTCCTGCCATATTAATTAGTCTATTTCTGTAAATTTATCGAATTCAGATAGGTATCCAAAAAGTTAGAAATCAAAATCGGTTTAGGTAGCTTTTCAACCTCTTCAAGGCTATACCACCGATATCCACCGATACTCAACTTCTCTGAAATCTCCTGCCCTTCTTTCACATTTATTATTGCAAATTTAACATTTAAGTGCTGGTGGGTTAGTACATGCCGTACATTTTTATCAATTATATCCAGATTTATTTTTACGTCTTTAAGGTTTTCAAGTATTGGGTGTTCCAGCTGATCAAATTCATCTGCCGAGGTACTCTCCACGAGAACAAACTCATACAATCCCCTCCAAATATCTTTTTCTTTCCTTTCCCGCATAAGTATCTTGTTCCCTTCCTTTACAATCAGATAAAACAGATACCTTTTTTTTGTTTTCACTCTTTTGGTTTTTACCGGCAACTTATTCTGAAGGTTGTGGGCATGTGCCATGCACTTTTCCTGTAAAACACATGTGTCACAATCCGGATTTTGAGGAACACAGTGTACAGCCCCGAACTCCATCATGGCCTGGTTGAAAGTGCCCGGATCATTTTCATCGATTAGCTGGGTCGCCAGGTGGTAAAAATGATTATAGGCCTTTGATGAACTAATATCTGTTTCATCTGCAAAATATCTTGAAAGCAACCTATACACATTACCATCAATAACCGGTACGACCTCATCATATGCTAATGAAGCTATAGCGGCTGCCGTATATTTCCCTACACCCGGCAGCTTAAGTAACTCTTTCATTGTTGAGGGAAACTTGCCATTATAATCTTCAACTATAACTTTAGCACATTTGTGGAGGTTTCTGGCCCTGGTATAGTAGCCCAAACCCTGCCATAAACGCAAGACAGTCTCTTCTTTTGCCTTTGCCAGATCAGAAATACCTGGAAAATTATCGGTAAAACTTTTATAGTAGGGTAATCCCTGAACAACCCTTGTTTGTTGCAGAATTATCTCTGACAACCATATAAAATACGGATCTGTGGTATTACGCCAGGGCAAGGGCCTTTTATGCCGGTTATACCATCGGACAATAGCTGTTGTAAATGGATTATTTTTCAAATTAATGGTAGTGAAAAATTTACTACTGCAAAAGTCTGTGTTTTATTTTTATATTAAAACTAAGGGTTTAACTTTGTATCGAAATCATTGGCTTATAGCCATTTATATCATTAATACTTAAACTTTTTTAACGTGACTAAAGCAGACGTAATAGCTCAAATAGCAGACAAGACTGGCATCGATAAAGCAGACGTAAGTGTAACTGTAGAAGCATTTTTTAATGTTGTTAAAAACTCAATGTCAGATGGTGAAAACATCTATGTGAGAGGCTTCGGTAGTTTTGTAAACAAGAAAAGAGCAAAGAAGATTGCCCGTAATATTTCTAAGAACACAGCTATTGTAATTGATGAACACTATGTTCCTAGTTTTAAACCTTCGAAAGTGTTTATCAACAAGATTAAAAACAGCTCAAAAATAGGTTAATTAAATAACCTGGCGCCTTAATTCCGGGTTCCGGCATTAAGCCATTATTTAAAAATCAGGATGGTAATCCCTGATAATCAAGTAAAACCTTCATTAATAATTTCGGTTTTCGAATAAAAGGGATAACTTTGCGCTCCCATTCAGAGTGTGGTGGGTTTATTTTAATGAGAATAATCACAGGATTATCCTGTATTAAATAATATTCAACGGCTAAGGAGCCGATTGTTCAACATTAAAACATTGCAAATATGCCTTGTGGTAAAAAACGAAAAAGACATAAGATCGCTACTCATAAGCGAAAGAAGCGTCTGAGAAAAAACAGACACAAGAAGAAGTAATTAGTTGGCTAATGAGCCAATTGAAATTATTGTTGTAAAAAATAATTTCAACATTTTAAAAGTATTTATTCATTTAAAGCATTTGTATTTTGAGTAATGAATTAATTGTTAGCTCAACTCAAAAAGGATGCCGAATTGCCCTACTAAAAGACAAAGGTCTTCTGGAGTACCACCGAGATGAAGGTGGAAAACAATTTATTGTTGGAGAAGTTTATCTGGGAACAGTTAAAAAGGTAGTACCCGGGTTAAATGCAGCGTTTATTGACGTAGGTTACGAAAAAGACGCATTTCTTCACTACCTTGATTTGGGGCCAAAAATATTATCGCTGAATAAGTTTACTAAACAAGCTCAATCAAAGAGTGGAGTAACAGGCGATTTAGGTACAACCAGGATTCTTCCCGAAATTAATAAACATGGGAAGATCTCTGATGTCCTTAATAAAAACCAGAAGATCCTGGTTCAGGTGGTTAAAGAACCAATATCCACCAAGGGGCCCAGGCTTTCATGTGAGTTATCCCTTGCCGGACGGTATATTATATTGGTGCCGTTTTCGAACACGGTAAGTGTATCCAAAAAAATTACCAATAGCGATGAGCGTAAGCGCCTTGTGCGTTTACTAACGTCTATTAAACCCGCTAATTTCGGGGTGATTATCAGAACGGTTGCCGAGAATAAAGATGTGGCGGCCCTTCACAACGACCTTAACAATCTTTACGAAGATTGGAAAAAGGGAATGGGTGTTCTTAAAACAGCCAAACCTCGCGATGTTGTTATTGGTGAGCTTAATAAAACCTCATCGATCTTACGAGACGTACTCAACGAGTCATTCGATAGTATTACTATTGATGACAAGGATATGTACGATGATATCAAGACCTACACCAAAAAGATCGCTCCGGATAAAGAGAAAATTGTAAAGTATTACAATGGTAAGGCCAAGATTTTTGAGGCACACGGTATTGAGAAACAGATCAAGCTTCTTTTTGGCAGGTCGGTAAGTGTTAAAGGCGGTGGCTATCTTATTATCGAACACACTGAAGCGCTTCATGTGATCGATGTAAATAGTGGTAACAAATCAAATTCTGAAGAAAATCAGGAGGCAACAGCACTTACGGTAAACCTGGAAGCTGCTGCAGAGATAGCTCGCCAACTTCGTCTAAGAGACATGGGGGGTATTGTGGTGGTCGACTTTATCGATATGCGCAAAGCTGATAACAGAAAGAAGGTTTATCAGCGAATGAAAGAGGAGATGAAAGATGACCGCTCGAAATTCACGGTACTACCTCTGTCAAAGTTTGGGCTCATGCAAATTACTCGTCAGCGGGTAAGACCTGAAGTTAATATTACTACTGCAGAAACCTGCCCGACCTGTAATGGAACCGGACAGATAACCGCTTCCATTCAGGTATCGGAAGATATTGAGCGCAACATGCAACATCTGTTGGTTGATCAAAATGAGAAGAATATCTCACTGGCTTTACACCCGTATTTGTACTCCTACTTCACAAGGGGAATGTACTCCATACGATTTAAGTGGTATATGAAATACCATAAATGGGTTAAGTTGATTGAAGACTCTTCTTTACCACTTACGGAATATAAATTCCTGAATGGTGAGTTGGAGGTAATTGAGCTTGACTAGGTTTTTTCAAAAGGATTGTCCAAATAACTCTCCCGCTAACTTTGGGTTGATTTGGAGTGTCGCGAATTCTTAGATGGCTTTTATAAAGTCCAGCTACATATAATGTCTCCTTTTCTACCTTTCAGGTTAGCTTTTTGGGTATAAGTATGTTTTATAAGAAATATACGAATTGTAGCTGTCATACGTTTTGAGGTCATATCTTACTACACTATCATTGCACCTCATGAAGAAGTATTTGGTAATTTCATTATTGGCCCTTGCCGGTTGCGGATTTGAAGAGGAGAGTTGTATTGAGGCTCCCGATGTTGATAATAGTATAACAGTTAATATTGAGCGTCTTGAGAACAGGCTTTTTGCCAGTGAAACACCTGCAGATGTATTGCAGTTGTTAAATGAGAATCCTGTGATGACAAAGGGATTTTTAGGTTCGGATCAATATCCTTCTGATACCATATTAGCACAACAAATATTCAGGGTGATTAAAAACCCATACACAGATACGCTGCGAATGGAAACCCAAAAATATTTTGGCGACATGGGCGATATCAAGAAAGAATTTGAAAGTGCGTTTTCATATATCAAACATTACTATCCGGATTTTGAAGTGCCCGAAATTAAAACCATGGTTACAGGTTTTGGCGGCAGCGAGATGTTTGTAAATGAGAAGCTCATCGTTCTTGGCCTGGATTTTTACCTTGGCCCTAATGGAAAATACAGGCCTAATGGTATCCCGGGATATATTCTTGAGCGCTATGACAAGCCCTACATTGTGCCTGCTACTGTACTCCTTTATGCAGACAGATACCTAAGAGAAAACCCTCAGGATAATTCTATGGCAGCCGATATGGTATATTATGGTAAAAAATACTTCTTCGCTAAAAACATGATGCCCTGTACCCCCGATTCTCTATTGATCTGGTATGATGGAGATGAGCTTGCCAACGTTGAGGAGAATAAACATTTATTGTGGTATCATTTTCTTGAAAATGAACTGCTATATGAGACCAGCCATGTTATTAAACAAAAATACATGGATGAAAGACCCAACATCTATGAAATTGGTTCGGAGTGCCCTGGACGTATAGGCGCCTGGATTGGGTGGGATATCGTAAAACAGTATCACGATCTGAACCCAGACATTAGTTTGCAGGAAATTATGGTAAATCCTGATGCACAGGAAATTCTGAAAGGGGCGAAGTATAATCCTTTACAGTAGTTTCTCTATTGCACTGCCATAAACTAAGAAACCTTACTCATTTTAACTAATTGGTTTTCAATAACTATATTAGTAATGTTAACCTCAACCAGGAAAAGTTGAAAGGTAAATAACAGGACAAAAGTTCAGGTTATTCAGTAGTTATGTTCAATTAAAAATTATTCGAATACTAATTATTATATGAGCCATGAAAACAAACAAAAGTATTCTATTTATCGTTGGTACTTTAACATTTTTAGCTTGTAGCAATAATGTTAAAGTCAAATCTAAAGAAGCCTTAAAAAAAGAAATTGAGTTTGCTATGGAACATTATATTTATGCTATAAATTCATTAAATGTAGATTCAGTTGTTGACTGTTGGGCTGTAAATTCTAAATTTATTTCTGCAAATAATGATATTGATGGTAAAGAAGAACTAATTGATTTTCTTGCACCACGTTACAAAGATGTGACCTTTGTTAAACTTGAGGCTAATACTTTAAAATTAGATGTTTCTGACAGTTTAGCAGTTCAACTAAGTGAATATTCTCAGACTTTTAGTATAGGTGGAGGTCCAAAAACATCAGTAACCGGCAGACAAATAACTGTTTGGAGAAAGGAAAATGAAACTTGGAAAATAAGTTTAGTTAATACTATTCCTTCTCCAAGTGATACGATTCATTAAATTAGAACATAACACATATATAAACCCCATTAAAACAGGAGTTTATATAGAACGTTGTGGGTGTAGGAAATTATGACCAACCCCGATGCACAAGCGATTTTGAAAGGGGTGAAGTATAATCCGTTGCAGTAAGTTTCTTTAAGGCTCTACCACAAACTAAGAGATCTTACGCATTTTAACTAATTGGTTTTCAATAACTATATTAGTAATGTTAACCTCAACCGGGAAGAGTTGAAAGGTAAATAACAGGACAAAAGTTCAGGTTATTCTGGAGTTGTGTGGCATTAGGTGAGAAGCAATTAAGTAACTAATAAGCTTAGATGATTTCGCATAATTGGAATAAAGAATTGAAAAACAAAAGAAAACCAAGACATGAAAAAGACCCTGACAGTTTTAGCAATATTTGGAGCATTATCAATATTATCCTCATGCCTTGACAAAATTTGCGAGGATAAAAAATATTTTGACTTCAATACAATGAATATATATATTGAATCGACAGAGATTCTTTTGAATGATAGTCTTTCATTTCATATAAGAGCAACTGATGGATATTATCTTGGATTTAATATGTCAAATTTCAGTCTGTTTTCTTCCACATATGCTTTTGACTGTGATGAAGGTTGGGGTGGATTAAAATACCCTTTGACAAAAATAGAAATAACGAGTGACTCTGATTTCAATGATAATTATCCTGCCAATTCATTATTAAACGGACTTGTAAGTATAGACGCATGGATTGAAGAAACTAGAGAAATTAAGAATATGAAACTTGACAATGTGAGCATTTCTGACAATTTTGAGTCCCAGATGTATATTTCTGAGAGACCCACGATCTCGAATGAACACACATTAACAATAAAGCTTTATAAATCAGACGGAAAAGTGATTGAATCAAAGACAGATAAGATAATTTGGAATTAATAACGCCACACAACAAGGTGTAAAAATAATAGCCAAAATGGCAGTAAATATAAACATTGTAGTCCGCATAAAATTTAGTAGTAACTTGAAAAATTCGAGTTCCGCAATCGGCTACTATTCTTATACAGACCGTTGCGGTGTATGAAATTATGACCAACCCCGATGCACAGGAAATTCTGAAAGGGGCGAAGTATAATCCTTTACAGTAAGTTACTCTTTAATTTCAAACGTAAGGGTAGCCCAGTTCGATTCATAATCAACACCATTTTCAGAGCTTTCAACCATATGAATAGTGGCGATATACCATTTCCCTGCTTTGCTGATAGGGATAGTGATTATACCATCTTTGTTTGTCCGGATTGAGCTTTCAGCCCCGCTGGTTTTATTAGAATCTGATCGGAAACTATAGTGAACAACCTGATCGGCTACAGGATTCCCACTTCGTAACAGTTTAAAGGAAATATCATCTCCCACTTTTTTTGCATAAGGATTTTCCAGTGGAATAAATTCAATCGGATAACCCAGCTCAATGTTATAATGTTCAGTAAGCCGATCTCCCACCTGCAGGATATTCTTAACATGTTTCGAGTACTTTTCTTTAGCCGGTCTGTTAGATTTACCTGTCTTTTCGCGATCAGCCAAAACATCGGTCAGCCCCTCATGTTCCAGATACTCTTTGAATTCCCGGGCCGTTAGCTCTATCATATTAGGCAAAGTTGAAACGCCCGCCACATAGGTGCCGGCATCTCCGGTTTCAAACTTTAGATAGGTAACATTATGCTTATCGTAATAGTCCTTCTTTTTAGGATTAAGCATAAATTTTGGACCGATTACCTTGTCATTAACTATTCTATCCCGGGTAATCACATTCTCGCTTTCATCGAAAGTTCCGTTGTACAAATAAAGCTCTGCTTTGCTGTCGGGCTTAAGAAAGTGCGAATCAATTTTAAGAAACAGTTCGTGAGACGATAATAACAGGGTCAGTAACAGAAGCGCAAGTGTTCTTTTCATTATTGTATGGATATAATAACAATTTCATCATTGCGGATGCCCTACCAACAAAAGTTTGTGTTGATGAAGTAAATCTACTTTATTGTGTTAATAATTATATAACAAATTACACTAAGGGTAGATTATTTCTCATGTACTGATCAACGGGTAAAAACCTTTGGCCTATCTGTTTGGTATAACAAAACTAATTCCTCCAAAATATTTATTGTAGGTAAAAAGTTGGTAGCTAAACAGCCATGCTCCTTCTTATTGGAGGATGAGGATCGTAGTTTTCTACAACAAAATCATCAATAGTTAATTGATCAAAAGGTTTCTTGGCAATATGTAGTTGAGGCAAAGCCCTGGGTTCTCTCGACAATTGTTCAAGAATTGCAGTAACGTGATCATATTTTTCTTCATTGCCATCACTGGGAGCATTTTTATTAACCCATTCAACTACTTCTAAGTATTCTTCTCTTTCAGAAACACTTTTTATTCTTTTTTGTAATTCCCTGAAATTACTTCTATGCCATTGAGTTCTTTTTCCAATACCGGCATAAAAATGTGAGTCTCCGAAAGTGTGGATAAATGTTTTTGGAACCATATCAGCTTCCTGTGCAATTACCTGAGTAAGCGCAGCATAACTGGCTAAATTAAACGGAACTCCTAAAAACTGATCACAGCTTCTCTGGTAAAGTTGTAATTCTAATTCGCCTTCTTCGTTGGCAGTTGCCTGATAAAGAACATGGCATGGCGGTAAAGACATGTTTGGAGTATCTCCCGGGTTCCATGAATCAACAATGTGTTTTTTTCCGGTTGGTTTCTTTATCAGACCATCTATCAATTTCCTTAATTGGTCTATCTCAACAAACCTCCCTTTGGCATGATCAAAATATTCCCATCTTCTCCATTGTTTCCCATAAATTGGCCCGGCATCTCCCCATCTTTCCGCAAACTCAGCATCTTCTTTTACTCGCTGACCATATTCTTTCATTGCTTTGTCCCAATCAGGAGAATATTTTACAAGACCTTCAGAAAATATTCCTTCTTTTATCAATCCCGGAAGATTGCCCTGAAAAGCATCCGGCCTCCATATCGGGCAGTTGTTGTCTTCAAGATATTTAATGTTTGTATCCCCTCTTAAAAACCATATTGTTTCATGAAACATAGATCTTGTAGCCATTTTCTTAGTGGTTAATAAGGGATATCCCTCTCTAAGATCATACTCGTTTTGATACCCAAACAAGGAAATAATTCCAGAACCTTTACTTCCTCCTTTAAAATTTGAACGATCAGAAGTTAAAATTGCTTTTGAATGATCTAAATATTGTTGCGCCATTTTTTTACCTTAAAGATTAATTAGATTATAAATAATACCTTCAAAAATAGTTTTTAATTCTAATAATTATCAATCCCTAAAGTTTAAATTCTGGGCTAATTATTAACAAAGCTCGTTGAGTGAACAAGGAGAACTCATGAACAGCTTATCATAAAGAAACTATGCATAGTTCTTGTTCTTAAATCTCTACTTTGTAAGGTATAGTAATTGAGTAAATAGTTTTGCAGTAGCAATTGCGTCACCCAATGCAGTGTGTCTTCCTTCAACTTTAATTTCAAAGAGATCAAATGCTTCATCAGATGAAATTGCTTTGTGCTTTAACTGTCCTGCCAGATATAAATAATATAGGATCGAAGAAGTGTCTATAATTCTGTGTGAGAAAAATTTATTGAAGTTTTCATTATTCTGAGAAAAGAAGACTTTTAGAAAATTAACATCAAATTGAACATTATGCCCGGCTAGTGTAATTTTTCTTTGTTGAGGAAAATGTTTGCTGATAAATAATAATATTTTTTCAATTGCTAGAGAGGGTAAAATCGCTGATTGCATATGCTTTTCTATATCAATCTTGTTAATAGATAAAGCTTCTTCTGTAACAGAAAGCACTCCATCATTAATCAGTAGCTCTTGTGAAGCAATAATCTCCATATCCTCCCAAACAACCATGGCTAATGATAATAACGAATGCTTATTTGGATCCAATCCTCCCGTCTCTGTATCAATAAATAATAATCTGTCTTTCATATTTTTTCATCATTTATTAGACCAAAGTTACTAAAGCCATATTTACAAATATGTCTCCCGAATAGCAGGGTACCGATTACTTGAGCCAACGACAATTACAATCAGGATATCAAATCCAGCAACTTCTCTACCTGTGCGCTTCTGGCAAATTACTTTTATATTTCACATGAATCGCCCATACAATTGGGACGTTCTTTAGGTTTGGGAATAACTTTTAATCGAATAAATAATTGATATATTTTACACCCTACACAAATTCCAAATGCCGTTTCAAGGAATAGGAGTAAGATACATATTAGGCATAGCATGCAAACAGGATCGAAGTAGCTGGGGTCATTAATAAGATACAGAGATAAAAAGAAGATTATTCCCGATAAAACAAGGCCCAGGCTCCATGCAAATTTCTTTTGTACTGCACCAATAGGTAGTCGAGATTGTTTATATGTGAATAAATAGCCCAGAAATACGGTTGGGGCAATCTTCGGGTTAACAAATAAGCCCAACATAAAATTGATCACCATAAATCCCACCAGGTAGGGTATAACAATATAGTTCTGCAGAATAAAACCATTGATAGAGGCAATTATTGCAATAAAAAGTAATATACCAGCGCTGGCCCTCATTACTCGTTCATCCAGCATTTTATAATTTTTCCCTTCGATGTAATATCCAAAACTTAAAAGTGACATGATGTTTTTGTTGTTTGATTAAAACTACAAACCAACTAAAAATCAAGCAGAATTGTTAATGAATAGAGTCTAATTTATTGAGAAATTAAATCAACCAACTTCTCTACCTGTGCTGTTCTGGCAAATTTACTTTCTGCCACCTTTCTGGCATTTGATTGTGCCTTATCAAGCAGGTCGGTCTGTTGCATGTAGGGTTTGAGTTGCTCCACAAAAGACTTCGGCTTATCCGGATCGTAATAGAATCCACATTGTTCGTTGACCACAATATCTTTTACCCAACCGCCTGTGTTGGTAATAATAAGTTTACCGGCAGCCAGGGCGTCAAAAAACTTGTTCGGGCTGTTTGTTTCCATAATTGGCTTGCGCGCGAAGGAAACATAAGCTGCATCGGTAATATTAAGAATTCGCTTTAAGTTGTACTTATTCTGGAATGGCAGGAATTT
>JBDLIU010000108.1:0-13762 GCA_039714715.1 Bacteroidota bacterium | reverse complement strand
CCTACGCTTCCTTCCAGGGTCAGTGCCAATAATTTCTGGGCTTCAACTGCAAACTCCATGGGTAGTTTGTTTAATACTTCTTTTGAGAATCCATTAACGATCAATGCCACAGCTTCTTCAGTGTCAATGCCTCTCTGGTTACAATAAAAAATCTGGTCTTCTCCAATCTTCGAGGTAGTAGCTTCATGCTCAACCTGGGCTGAGTTGTTATCAACTTCGATATATGGGAATGTATGTGCTCCACATTGATCACCAATTAATAATGAATCGCATTGGGAGAAATTTCTTGCATTGGTAGCACGCTTATTAATATCTACCAACCCTCGATAACTGTTCTGACTCTTACCTATTGAGATACCTTTGGAAACAATCCTGCTCTTGGTATTTTTACCGAGATGGATCATTTTAGAACCTGTATCAGCCTGCTGATAATTATTAGTAACTGCTACTGAATAAAACTCTCCAATCGAATTATCACCTTTTAATATACAGCTTGGGTATTTCCAGGTTACGGCAGATCCTGTCTCCACTTGTGTCCAAGATAACTTGGCATTGTTGCCAGCACATATACCTCGTTTAGTCACGAAATTATATATACCTCCCTTACCATCCTTATCGCCAGGATACCAGTTCTGAACGGTTGAATATTTTACTTCAGCATCTTTGTGCACGTAGATCTCTACTACTGCTGCGTGCAATTGGTTTTCATCTCGCTGGGGCGCGGTACATCCTTCCAGATAGCTAACGTAAGCGCCTTCATCTGCTACTATCAGTGTGCGCTCAAATTGCCCTGTGTTGGCTGCATTAATCCTGAAATAAGTAGATAATTCCATTGGGCAATGAACACCTTTGGGGATATAGCAGAACGATCCATCACTAAAAACAGCGGAATTCAACGCAGTGAAGTAATTGTCTGTTGCCGGCACTACTGAGCCCAGGTATTCTTTAACCAGGTCTGGGTGGTCTTTCACAGCTTCACTGAATGAGCAGAAGATTATTCCGAGTTCGGCAAGTGTTTCCTTAAATGTGGTGGCTACTGATACACTGTCAATAACAGCATCAACTGCTACTCCTGTCAGCCTTTTTTGTTCCTCCAGGTTAATGCCTAGTTTATTAAAGGTTTCTCTTAACTCCGGATCAACCTCATCCAGGCTTTTCAACTCCTTTTGTTTCTTAGGGGCTGAATAATAAATAATGTCCTGGTAGTCAACAGGCTTATAGTTCAGGTTACCCCAGTCAGGTTCTTTAAGTTTCACCCAGTTCCGGAATGCTTTAAGTCGCCATTCCAATAACCAATCGGGTTCTTCTTTCTTAGCAGAGATAAACCTTATTGTGTCTTCATTCAGGCCTTTGGGTGCCTGGTCTGATTCCAGGTCTACTGACCAGCCATGTTCGTAATCTTTCGAGGAAAACTCCTCTAGTATTTGATCGTCATTACTCATTGAATTCTCAAAGTATAGCGTGCAAATTTAACATTATTTTTTCTTATTTATAATTATTTTAAATAAGAAAATAATTGAATTTTCTGCAATTTTTACTCATACAGGGCAAAAATAGTGATTAGGGAGCCTCTATTATGTAATAAATGTCACCCTGGTTGTCTATAGATTACCAACTCAATCCTATGCCAAGAGATAGTAAAAAAGGAGGTGCATCTTCACCATTAAAAAGCAGGTCTTCCAGTTCGGGATCAATATATAGGATTTTTGATATGCCACCCTGATAATGAAGGCCTAACTGACCTCTTGACTCGTTGAATACCCATCTTCCACCATATTCAATGGCAAATGCACTGAAAAGCCCAAACCCTGAATCCTTATAGCTAAGATTAAAGAATGGGCTGTTTCTGTCAGCGGAAGTATGGATCTTAATGCCTCCTGTAAATCCAGCGAATCCAGCCCCAAGATGTATTCCAAAATAATCATGAACTCTTATTTCATAATCAACTCCAATTAATGTGTATCCTCCTATTTGGTATCCAACAGCAATTATATTTTTCCTTATAGGTTCATCCTGTACCAGGTATTCGGTTGGTTTGCTGCTGTCAGGTATTGTTTCCTCCGATGTAATCTCACTATCATTAGTAGGAGTGGAGCTGTCTGTGGTGTCTGTTTCAATATTACCGGAGGCTTGATTGGCAGGTGGGGAGTAGTCATTATGAATCTGACCATATAATACACGATTATACCAGTTTGTAGAATTAAATTCAGTAAAGGATTCTTTTAACGTTTGTCTAATATTGGACTCATGCAGGTTTGTGACCTCCAGGTTTTTGACTTCAGCAATTTGTTCATCGCTATAGATTTGATATTGATTAAAGTAGTACTCCACTTCCAGATTTACAAAGCCAAACTCATCGGCTTTTGATTTTTCTTCCAGGACTTCCAGCTTATTGATTTTAAGTATTATTGGAACCTGAGTCCCTTCACGTGGTAACAAATGGTTAATATATTTTTTTAACGATTCATTAAAACCATCTGCAAAAACTAATGGTAGCCTTGTGTTTGACGTTCTTTGGTATATTAAGCCAATGTTTGACTTGTCATTACGATTATCTATTATGGAATCAATGTAAAACTGGCGATCGGGCAGGTTTAGTCTTTCATATGTGAGTGTAATTTCATGGCTTATCTGACCAAACGATAGTTGAAAGCTTAGGAGGCTAAGCATCAATATAAAGAATAACTTTTTGTTCATATGTTTATGCTTTAACTAATCAGTGCCTTCACAAATTCCATAGCAAACTTAGCAAACATCTGTTAAATGTAATTAAACAATAATAACTAAGACTTTACTTTTTTATAGAAGGCAAGAGTTCAAGGATATTTATATTCCGATGCAGACTCTCCTCTAAAGAGATAATGGTTTCTGTTCTTACAATTCCATCTATCACCTGTATTCTGTCGTGCAGCAGATTCTTTAAATGATTGGTATTGCGGCAATGAATACGCACGAACATGTTGTAGTTCCCTGTGGTATAATGAATGGTTGATACTTCAGGAATAGCAATCAACTGTTTGAGCACCTTGTCATACAGAGAACTTTTAGCAAGGTAAATGCCAAGAAAGGCTGTAAGGTCCAGGCCCAGTTTGGCATTATCTACTATTAGTGTTGAGCCTTTTACAATACCAGCTTCTTCCATTTTATGCATCCGTACATGTACTGTGCCCGGTGACACGTGTACTTTACGGGCAATTTCAGTATAGGGCTTATCTGCATTTCTCATAAGCTCTGTAAGAATGCCAATATCAACATTATCAAATTCGTAATTTTCTTCCATTTTTAATAGGTGTATTTATGTTTAAATCAAAAATAATATAGAAAAAGTAAATATAATATAAAAATAATGCCCAAAAATTAAATATATATTAAAATAATGTTGGTTTTATTACTTTTGAACTGTCAATACAGCAAACGAGCTTTATTTATAGATAACATACTGTAGGGTGGCGAAACAGGAAGACGCACCCTCCTCTCTCGAGGGCGATGAATTTGGGACAAATCCGTTGGGGGCTAACCGCATCGTGAAGGTTCGAACCCTTCCCCTACAGCAATCTCTCATGCATTATGCATCTTAAGGTCGATTCGTTCCGGTATTATCGGATTTCAGGATCGACCTTTTCGTTTCCTGCTATTTAATTTTCTCTGTTAGCTCCCTGTCTGCATAAGCTAGTACTATTGTTAACAAGGCACTTTGATACTGATTATCAAATTCGTAAAAATTGCCTCATTTTACAAGTGGAAATTATATAATTAATAATAAAAACTAATGTAAAATAAATAAACAGTAATTATATGGCTATAATATTGAATAAATATTAAAATAAAGCAGACTTTATTACTTTTGAATCATCAATGATAGCAAACGAGCATCGATATAACATACTGTAGGGTGGCGAAACAGGAAGACGCACCCTCCTCTCTCGGGGGCGATGAGTTTGGGACAAATCCGTTTGGACTAACCGCATCGTGAAGGTTCGAACCCTTCCCCTACAGCGATCTTCATACAATCACGTGAATAGGGTCAGAGGATTTCCTCTGATCCTATTTTTTTGAACAACAAGTTAATATATAAACCAAGGTCTATGAAATATAGTCTGATTGTAACCTATTGTTATGATTATAGATTTGATAATATGAACCCGTTGGGTGAATTAGTAAGATGAAAAGGTCTTGATTTTGAGTGTTTTAGGCCACTTGGCCCACAATGTTCTGTGTCAGATGGTAACATCTGACACCACTAACAGTGTCGTCAGGTGTTACCACCTGACGAAAAGGCAAGGATTATAAGTGTTAAAGGTTATTTTCAATAGATACAGAAGGATTATGTCATTAGCTTAATTCACCCAACGGGTTAATATGAATAAAATTATACATTGATTTATCAACGCTACAATGTACTTCACATACATTCTATTTTCTGGCAAAACTAACTCATTCTATAAGGGCCAAACCAATGACCTTAAGGAGCGATTGAGAAGACATAATAGTGGTCATGAGAAATCTACAAAAAGTGGGTGTCCTTGGTTACTTCTTTGGTCAACTAAAAAGAATACCAGGGCTAATGCAATAAAACTGGAGGCTAAGCTGAAGAACTTAACAAAACAAAAATTGATTGATTTTATGTTGAAATTTGCAGAAGGATTTGAAGGTCCTGACGAATTGCTGCTTGTGCAGCAAATGTCAGGATACTGACCGAAGCGTCAGTATTCGAACCCTTCCCCTACAGCGATCTTCATACAATCACGTGAATAGGGTCAGAGGATTTCCTCTGATCCTATTTTTTGTTTTTGTAATTTGCAGTTATGACTGCATTTAAATCATATTTATATCAGGTAAGGTCTTACCATACAGATGCTTCCCAAAGATTATTTGTTCATCAAATCCTCAATTTTTTACAAGATGCTGCTCATAACCATGCTGATGGCAATGGATTTGGACAAAAGCAGTTAGAATCCAGGGACTTATTTTGGGTACTATCCCGCTTAAAAATAGAAATCAATGAATTGCCGGTTCAGGATGATAGTCTTGTGTTGAATACATGGGTGAAATCAATTAATGGTTCTATTTCAGAGAGAGAATTTTCAATAGCCAGGGGAGAAGATGTGCTGATAAATGCTTCATCATTATGGTTTTGCTTATCTGGCAAAACCCAAAAACCAGCTAAAATCCCAGAAGAATATACAAAGATTATGATTCCGTATAGCCATTCAGCTACTAAAGGAGGAACAGAAAAAATATTAGTAGACAATCCGATGGGAAAAAATAGCACAGGAAACAGTATCGAGGTGAAATATACTGATATCGATATGGTGAATCATGTAAATAATGCTGCCTATATGAAATGGGTGACCAATGAGATGTCAATGTTTAATTATCCTGAGAGGCAAGTTAAAAGTTTAACTATTAATTATTTGGAACAAGCATTTTTAGGTGACCCAATAATGGTGTCACATTTTGAGGAAGCAAGCCAATTGTTCGTTCATGAGGTTAGGAATATGTCAACAGATAAGGTTGTTTGTAGAATAAAATCAACATGGCGGTAACCTTTTTTTAACCTAAATTAATCATTTAAAAAATATTTAATAAGTTACGAAATTGCTGAAAATCAGCACCTTGTCAGAGTTAACTCAGGTATTCGGGCATTTGTGGTTTGTGTCGTCTGATTAAATAATAGTTAACTATTGCTTAATTGTGGTTAAAATTTATGTTGATTATTCGCTTTTCTTGGCTAAATTTAGCAGATATAAACTAACTAAAATTTAACCTAATGGCTAATGATACTTTTACATGGTTTGAGCACTACCCAGATGGTGTTGACCATGAAATCAATCCGGAGAAATACCAATCTATTGTAGAAATTATTGAGCAGAGTGTGGCTAAATTTGGGGATTTGGTTGCGTTTGAGAATATGGGTAAAAAGATGACCTTCAATGAGGTTGATCAATACTCGAATGATTTTGCGGCCTACCTGCAAAATGTGGCAGGGCTTAAAAAGGGAGATCGAATTGCGCTACAAATGCCCAATTTGTTACAATATCCAATAGCATTATTTGGAGCTTTGCGAGCTGGTTTAATAGTGGTAAATGCCAATCCTCTTTATACGCCTCGTGAAATGCAGCATCAATTTAATGATTCAGGAGCAGTGGCAATTGTTATAGTTGCCAATTTTGCAGCAAATCTTGAGAAGATTATAAAGGATACCCAAATTAAAACCGTAATAGTTACAGAATTGGGGGATATGCTGGGGGGCTTTAAAAAGGTGTTGGTCAATTTTGTAGTTAAAAAGATTAAGAAGATGGTGCCGGCATACAATTTACCGGGAGCTGTCTCATTTCAGCAAGTATTAAACGAGGGTAAGCAGCATAATTTAAGCCATCCTGAGTTGGATTTAAAGGATGTCGCCTTCCTGCAATATACTGGTGGAACAACGGGTGTATCGAAAGGGGCGGTCCTAACACATGGTAATATCACAGCCAATGTAATGCAATGTGATCAGTGGTTTTTAAATACTGATGAAGGTAATGAGGTTGTAATAACAGCATTGCCTCTTTACCATATTTTCGCTTTAACAGTGAATTGTTTCTTGCACCTCTCACTTGGAGCACACAACCTGTTAATTACCAACCCAAGGGATATCCCGGGATTTATCAAGGAGATTAAAAAATCTAAAATGACTGTTTTTACAGCAGTGAACACTTTATTTAATGCTTTACTAAATAATCCTGATTTTGCTAATGTTGATTTTTCAAGATTGAAATACTCAATAGGTGGGGGTATGGCAGTTCAGAATTTTGTGGCTGATAAATGGAAAGAAGTCACAGGTCATCCATTGGCAGAAGGTTACGGATTAAGTGAGACATCGCCATTGGTTACTTGTAATCCGCTGGATGGAACAGAAAGGAAAGGTACTATAGGGGTGCCGGCTCCAAGTACAGAGGTTAAGATTAAAGATGAGCAAGGGAATGACCTGCCTATTGGTGAGCGGGGTGAGATTTGCTGCCGTGGTCCACAGGTGATGCCAGGCTATTGGGAACGACCCGATGAAACCAAGGAGGTTTTCTTTGATGAATGGTTCCGTACCGGAGACATTGGTATTATGGATGATGATGGCTTTGTAACCATAGTTGACAGGAAAAAAGACATGATCCTTGTTTCCGGCTTTAATGTATATCCAAATGAAGTAGAGGATGTGATAGCTGATATGGACAAGGTGCTTGAAGTCGCTGTAATTGGTGTTAAGGATGAGAAAACTACTGAAGCAGTGAAAGCGTTTGTTGTGAAGCAAGATGAATCTTTAACTGAAGAAGAGATTAAAGCATTTTGTAAGGAGAGTCTTACTAATTATAAGCGTCCTAAGCATATTGAGTTTAGAGACGAATTGCCTAAAACCAATGTGGGTAAGATTTTAAGGAGAATGTTGAGGGAGGAATAACTCCAATTTAAGGTTTTTAGTAAGGGGTGTAGATTACGTGCCCCTTATTTTTTGACTTGAATAAAAGCTAAAATAATTAGTAAATAATCAAAATATTAGTTATAATTGATGTGTGTAACTAATATAATTGGTATGGAGCTGACGGATAGTATTTCATCAAGTAAACTGAAGTTATCGAGCAAAAGGCTGAAATCAGGCAAAGTTCAGGTTAAATTTCAGGTTAATACTAAAGAGGCGGGGTACCAATACGGTTATTTGCTGACCGAACCCAAAGCATCGTTAAAGGATGTAGTCTTAAAAATTTTAAACAGTTATAACCAGGATAATTCTAATGGTCATCAACAACATTTGTTTGATATAGGTAATACCAAACAGAATACAGAGGTGATGATCTTTAAATAACTGGTAATATTGCAAAGTAAATCCTTAAACTATGAGTATTGTAAGTAACAATATTAAGTTTCTTCGAAAAGAGGCAAACTATACCCAACAGACATTCGCTGATGCACTAAATATTAAGAGATCGTTAGTCGGTGCTTATGAAGAAGGAAGGGCAGATCCGCCCATAAGCAATTTGATTAAGATATCTGAATTGTTTGGTCTTCGTATTGACGATTTAGTAGAGACATCACTATGGAAGATGTCTGAGGATGAGTACAAACAGTTTAGAAAGGGATCCGGAGGGCAGAAGTTTAAAGTACTGGCCATATCTGTTGATGACCAGGATAAGGAAAATATTGAATTTATTCCTCAAAAGGCAGCGGCAGGATATATGAATGGCTATGCTGATCCTCAGTACATATCAGAGCTTCCAAAGTTCAATTTACCTTTTTTGCCGGACAACCAAACTTACAGGGCATTTGAAATTAGTGGAGATTCCATGTTGCCGATACAATCGGGAACCATTGTAGTGGGTGCTTATACAGAACATGTGACTGATGTTAAAAATGGTAAGACTTATGTTTTAGTTACTCAGTCTGAAGGTGTGGTATTTAAGCGTGTCTTTAACTATGTAGAAGAAAAAGGCAATCTGTACCTGGTTTCTGACAACAAGCAATTCTCTCCTTACGAACTCACTCCAAAAGATGTGCTTGAGATTTGGGAGGCAAAAGCGTTTATTAGCGTAGATTTTACAGATCCCAACCTTGATTCTTCTGACATGTCGGTAAATGAATTAGCTGGAATGGTTTTGGAGCTGAAGAAAGAAATAAAAGATTTGAAATCTTCTGATTAGGGATAAGCTTTGATGGAGGACATTGTTTAATAATTTCATTTCTAAATCAGTCTTGCTCTGCAGGAGCTAAATATAATAGCATCGGATGAAGCCTGATGATTAATAGATATATTGTATACGCCATAGGTGCGAAATCAGTATTGTAAAAATCAAAAAGTTGGAATCCTAATTTCTGGATTAACGAAAAAAAATAGACTCCATAGGATAACTTCACCTTCTATTTTCTGCATCATTTTATAAAATATTTTCGTATTCATCTTAATTCATTTGTATCATTGAACATAGATGAAAAATTTTCTGGAACTTGAGTATTCTGCCTGGTTTATACTGCTGTGCCTGGTTTTAGGAGTAGCATACAGTTTTATACAATATGATAAAAAAGCACCGTGGTCAAAGAATATTAACTGGTCGTTGGCTGTTCTGCGGGCAATAGTTGTTTCGTTTTTATCTATCCTTTTACTGGGTCCGATGATCAGGGCACTGAAAAATTATTATGAAAAACCCATACTGGCTCTTGCTATTGATAACTCCCAGTCAATAGCCATGACCGTTGATTCTGCTAGCTTGCTTAATTTAAAATCGAACCTTAAGGAATTATCAAAACAGTTGGATGAACATGGATGGGAAACGGTTGTTTTTAATATCAATGGAGTTAAATCAAATATTGATTCGATAGATTTTATTGAGACCAAATCGAACCTTACCCGCATGGTTAGATCAGTACAATCAGAATATGAAGGAGGTAACCTGGCAGGAATCCTGGTTGTAAGTGATGGTATTTTCAATACTGGTTATTCTCCTGACCTGATATCCACTTTAACTCCTATTTACTCCCTTGGTGTAGGAGATACTATTCAAAAAAAGGATTTAAGCATTATTGATGTAAAACATAATCAAACGGTTTACCAGGACAACAAATTTCCTGTAGAAGTCTCAATACGGAATGATGGTATTGGTCCTTCAAGTTCTTTACTAAAGATTTATCAGGGTAATCAGTTAATGGATCAGAAAAAGATCAATTTTTTGCCGGAAACCCGGTTAGTGCAACATTTGTTCCAAATTGATGCGGAAGATCCTGGTAAACAAAGAATAAGAATTGTACTTGCACCTCTTGATGATGAATCTACTTCTGCTAACAATGAATATAATTTTTATATTGATGTAGTGGAAGGCCAACAAAAAATCCTCATTGTTTCTGATGCTCCTGTACCTGATATCAAGGCAGTACGGCTTGCAATTGAACAAAATGAAAATATAAAGGTAGCTCTCTATGGAGAGGGTACACTTAATTTAAATACTTATGATCTGATAATTTTGATGCAGTTGCCAAATGCGAAAAAATCTAATGAAGTCTACCGTGAAATACTTAGTACGGATATACCAAAACTATATTTTGTTGGTAGTTTAACAGATATTTCGAGGTTAAAAAGTGATGCAATATTTAATATTACCCATGTAAGAAATCAATACGATCAGGTTACAGTAAATCTGAATAAAGAATTTACGGGTTTTACATTAGTGGATGAAATGGATGAATGGTTGTCTGATGTGCCACCTATACATGTTCCTTTTGGAGATATTTCAATGCCACCTAACAGCCAGGTTGTGTTGTTTCAAAAGGTTGGCAATATAGCAACTCATAAACCAGTCTTATACTTTGCCGAGGAAGGAACCAGATTTGGTGTTTTCGTTGGGGATGGCTTATGGAAATGGCGATTGAATGAATACTATCGCTATGGTGAAACTACCAGGTTTGATGAATTGGTTTCCAAGGCGGTGATGTATCTTGCAGCAAAACCTGACAAGAGGCAGTTTAAACTCTATCCGGCAAAAAGTGGCTATGAGGTTGGAGAGAATATTAAGTTCACAGCAGAAACATACAATGAACTCTTCGAACCATTATTCGGGGAACAAGTCACTATTCAAATATCAAAAGATGAGGATGTCAAAAGCTATACATTTACTCCGATGGAAGGGAGTCAGGATGTATCATTGGATATTCTCGATGAAGGAATTTATGATTATAAGGGTTTTACGACATTGAATGGGGTCAAACACCAGGTATCCGGACAGTTTACAGTTGACAACCCCAATATAGAAGCAGCTGAGCTTACTGCCGACTTTTCCTCACTTAGCAATTTATCTTTAGCCTCAGGAGGAAGATTTTATACTATGACCCAAATGGAGGCAATGATGGATGATCTCCAGTCATTAGATGTTCCATCGGTCATTCATACAAGAGATAAGGAAATCCTTCTTCTTAATTTGCCATGGATACTGGCATTAATCATTCTCATAGTCTCTGGAGAATGGCTGATTCGTAAAATGTTCGGAGGTTATTAGGGTGTTCCGGAAGTTTTCACCTCACAACTAACTTCAATATGTGCTTTTACTGAATCAGCGGCTGAGCAGTATTTATCAGTGGCAAGTTTTGCTACTTTCTCAAAAGCTTCTAAAGATGTGTTTGGTGATATAAGGGTGTATTTTGAATGCACATGAGTAAGACTCCTGGGATGTGTTTCTCTTCGAACACCTGTAGTTTCAATCTTTAGATCAACGAAGGTTTTTCGTTTTTTGCGGAGCATGGAAACAATGTCTACAGCAGCACAACCGGCTATGGCTGCAAGCATCATTTCAACAGGGCCAAGACTATCCTTAACATCCGGATGCCGCATGTCAATATTAATCTTAGCCCCAAGATCATTCTCGGCTACAAAGAGCTCGTCTTCCTTGTATCGAGTAACTATTTTCAATGGTTATCCTTTTAATGCTTCAAGAGCAGCTTCGTAATTAGGCTCATCTGTAGTTTCAGGTACCTGCTCAGTGTACATCACATCGCCATTTTCATCTACGATTACAAGAGACCTTGAATGCAATCCTTCCATTGGCCCATCAGCTATCAAAGTTCCATAAGCATCAGCAAAATTTGAATTCTTGTAATCAGAAGCTGAGATTACATTGTCAAGACCTTCTGCTTCGCAGAATCTCTTTTGAGCAAAAGGAAGATCTTTAGTAATTAGAATAACTGTCGCTCCCAGGCCCTCAGATGCCATCTGGTTAAATTTACGTGCTGCTGCTGCGCAAACACCTGTATCAAGGGATGGTGATATGTTAAGTATTACTTTTTTACCTTTATAGTCTGAAGCAATAACTGGTGATAAATCAGCACCGGTTAGTGTAAATAAAGGAGCATCAGCCCCTGCAGCAGGTAGATTTCCATTAGTATGAATTTCATTTCCTCTAAGTGTGATAGTAGCCATAGTAGTTCGTTGTTTAGTTATTACTTAAAAATTGAACCACAAAAATACCGTATAAGTAATTAACAATTATAAATTACCCAATAACAATTATCTATTGGCAATTGATAAAAGTGATTGAGAGCTTTTTTCAAATGAATTTATTAAGCAAATCAATTGTAAATCTCAAAAACCAGAGATATAATAAAATCTTTATAAGGTTACTCTAATTCTTCAGGAGCTTATTGTAGGTGAGGTAGGAGAATGGAGAGTAAAAAGTGGCCCCATCGTTTTCCGGTGGACAGTAGTCGCAATCGTAGACGTTTTCACGAATGAGATGAGTCACTGATGGGGCCAACTAGTATAACAAATATAGTAAAAATACATTTTTGAGCCAACAGTATCACCCGCCTGACCACCTTCCTGTACTACCGATTGGAAGACAGGGTCGGTCAGGTTTGAATATTGTGATTTTAGAATTGGTACTTAAACTCTAAATCACATATTCCTTCTATACTGTCCGCCAACTTCAAATAAGGCCTCCGTTAATTGTCCTATTGAGCAGTATTTGGCTGCTTCCATTAGGGCTTCGAATACATTACTATTTGCCAGGGCAGCTTGTTTTACTGATTCCAACACTTCCTGAATTTTAGCAGCCTGGTGTTTGTGGAGATTTGTAAGTGTATTGATTTGATTTTGTTTTTCTTCTTCAGTAGCACGGATAACTTCTCCAGGCAGGACAGTAGGCGAGCCCTTGCTGCTAAGAAATGTGTTGACACCTACAATAGGATACTCACCAGTATGTTTGAGCGTCTCATAATAAAGACTTTCCTCTTGTATTTTGCTACGCTGGTACATGGTTTCCATAGCGCCAAGCACACCACCACGTTCAGTGATCCTGTCAAATTCTACCAGAACAGCTTCTTCAACGAGGTCTGTTAACTCTTCAATTATAAATGAACCTTGAAGTGGATTTTCATTCTTGGTCATACCAAGCTCCCGGTTGATAATAAGCTGAATAGCCACAGCCCTCCTAACACTTTCTTCAGTGGGTGTGGTGATAGCTTCATCATACGCATTGGTATGCAATGAATTGCAGTTATCGTAGATGGCATAAAGCGCTTGTAATGTAGTACGTATATCATTAAAATCAATTTCCTGGGCATGTAAGGAGCGCCCGGAGGTTTGAATATGATACTTAAGCATCTGCGCTCTTGGATCCGCCCCGTATTTATACTTCATGGCTTTTGCCCAAATTCTACGGGCGACTCGTCCAATTACAGCATACTCGGGATCAATACCATTGGAGAAGAAAAATGAAAGGTTAGGACCAAACTTATTGATGTCCATACCACGACTCAGGTAATATTCAACATAGGTAAAACCATTAGCCAGCGTAAACGCCAGTTGGCTTATTGGATTGGCACCTGCTTCTGCAATATGATATCCGCTGATAGAAACTGAGTAGAAATTACGGATGCTTTTATTGATAAAGTATTCCTGAACATCACCCATCAACTTAAGGGCAAATTCAGTGGAGAAAATGCAAGTATTCTGGGCTTGATCTTCTTTCAGGATATCAGCTTGTACAGTTCCGCGTACTGCGGCAAGCGTGTTCTTCTTGATTTCCGTGTAGATATCTGCCGGCAAAACCTGGTCACCAGTAACACCCAGAAGCATTAACCCCAGGCCATCATTTCCTTCAGGAATACCGCCATTATAAACAGGGCGTTTTGCTCCTGATTTTTTATAAATACCTTCTATTTTTTTCTCAACCTCTTTTTCAAGACCATTTTCCTTAATATAAATTTCACATTGCTGATCTACAGCAGTGTTCATAAAGAAGCTGAGCATCAT
>JBDLIU010000107.1:0-13791 GCA_039714715.1 Bacteroidota bacterium | reverse complement strand
GCCTGCTGTGGCTCCAACTATGGTAACAGGAGCATCAAATTCACAGAATGGTCCTGCCGCTGTGATGGTAGCATCTTGTTCAGCATCTACTATAATATCTTCAGTATCAACAGTTGTACAACCTCCATTTACAACTGTGTAAGTGATAGTATGTGTTCCATGACCAGAAATTACAGGATCAAAGGTTCCTAAAGCGCCATCTGTAATACCTGTTCCACTCCAGGTTCCTCCTGCAGTAGCTGCAGACAGATTAACCGCTGCATCTGTTTCGCAATAGGGGCCTGCCGGGGTAATCGTTGGATCCAATGCGGCATCTACAATAATATCTTCTGTATCTATAGTGGTACACGCGCCATTTACTAAAGTGTATGTGATTGTATGTGTGCCCACTCCTGCTGTGCCCGGGTCAAATGTGCCTGCTGCTCCATCTGTTATACCAGTTCCACTCCATGTACCTCCCGGATTGGCTGCAATAAGATTCACTGCCACATCGCTTTCGCAGAAAGGGCCAGCTACAGTGATTGTCGCATCTAAAGCTGCATCCACTATAATATCTTCTGTGTCTACTGTAGTACAGGCTCCGTTAACAACTGTATAAGTAATTGTATGCGTGCCAATGCCAGCTGTAACAGGATCGAAGGTGCCTACTGCACCATCTGTTATGCCTGTTCCACTCCAGGTGCCGCCTCCTGTTGCTGCTGTAAGGTTAACTGAAGCATCCGTTTCGCAAAACGGACCTGTGGCAGTTATTGTGGGATCCAAAGCTGCATCAACAACAATATCTTCGGTATCAGATGTTGTGCAGGCACCATTTACTAAGGTGTATGTAACAGTGTGAGTGCCTGCTCCTGCTGTGGCAGGATCGAAAATGCCAGCTACTCCATCAGTTATGCCTGTTCCACTCCACGTTCCGCCAGGATTAGCGGCTGTAAGATTAGCCGCTGCATCTGTCTCACAGTAAGGCCCTGCCGGATCGATTGTAGGATCCGTGGCTGTATCTACTGTAACCTCAATATTATCTGTCAATGTTAAAACACATCCGTTTCTTGTGGCTTCTACAGTAATCAAATGAGGTGATCCTGCTGCTGTAATGCTACTTCCTGGTATATTTTCTAATATATGGTTTGTTGATCCTACACCTGGATGTGAGGGTCCGAATGGAACTCCATTGAACATAACCTGGTAATTTGTCCCTGATTCTGAATCATCCAGGGTTACCAGGACAGATGTCCCTTCACAAACAGTTCTTGGACCACTAAGAGTTATGGTCACATCAATTGGTAATGGCTTAACATTAATATCCTCAGTATCTACTGTGGTACAAGCTCCATTAACTATAGTATAAGTGATCGTATGCGTACCAACACCCGCTGTAGCCGGATCAAATGTGCCTGCTATTCCATCGGTTATTCCTGTTCCAGTCCAGGTACCACCTCCTGTGGCTGCAATCAGATTCACAGCTGCATCACTTTCGCAGAAAGGACCTGCTGCTGTTATCGTAGGATCCAGTGCTGCATCTACTACAATATCTTCTGTATCTACTGTAGTACAGGCTCCATTAATTATAGTGTAGGTAATTGTATGAGTACCTACTCCTGCGGTAACTGGATCAAAGGTACCAAGCAATCCATCTGTAATTCCTGTACCAGTCCAGGTGCCACCTCCTGTCGCTGCCGTAAGATTTACAGGCGCGTCTGTCTCACAGAACGGTGCTGGAGGGTTAATTGTTGGATCCAGTGCCGCATCTACTACAATGTCTTCTGTATCTACTGTAGTACAGGCGCCATTTACTAATGTGTATGTGATTGTATGAGTGCCAATCCCTGCTGTAGCTGGATTAAAGGTTCCTGCTGCTCCATCTGTAATGCCTGTGCCACTCCATGTTCCACCCGGATTAGCGGCTGTAAGATTAACCGCTGCATCTGTTTCACAATAAGGGCCTGCTGCTGTTATCGTGGGATCAAGTGCTTCATCTACTACAATATCTTCGGTATCAACGGTAGTACAAGCTCCGTTAATAATTGTATACGTAATTGTATGCGTTCCTACTCCTGCTGTAGCCGGATCAAAAGTGCCTGCTGCTCCATCTGTAATGCCATCTCCTGTCCATAGGCCTCCTCCTGTAGCTGCCACCAGGTTCACCGCCACATCTGTTTCACAATAAGGTCCAGCTGGCGTAATCGTTGGATCGAGTGCGGCATCTACTACAATATCTTCTGTATCTACTGTAGTACAGGCTCCATTAACCAGTGTATAGGTGATGGTGTGTGTACCCGGACCAGCTGTTGCTGGATTAAAGGTTCCTGCTGCTCCATCAGTTATACCGGCACCGCTCCATGTACCTCCAGGATCAGCTGCTGCCAGATTTATTGCAGCATCTGTTTCACAAAATGGCCCTTCCGGATCTATAGTTGGATCCAGGGCTTCGTCAACGACAATATCCTCTGTATCTATTGATGTACAACCTCCTACTGTTACTGTATAGGTGATAGTATGAGTACCTACCCCTGCCGTGGCTGGGTCAAATGTTCCTAAAACTCCATCTGTAATACCATCTCCTGACCATAAACCACCTGGAGTAGCAGCTGTAAGGTTCACTGGCGCATCTGCTTCGCAGTAAGGACCTGCAGGTGTAATAGTAGCATTAGGATAAGGATTTACCGTAACACTAATGTTGTCTGACAAAGTAATTGTACATCCACTTCTTGATGCCTGAACTGTAATTACATGTGGTGATCCTGCTACTGTAAGACCATCTGCCTGAGTTAAAGTGCCTAATAGTTGATTTGCTCCCCCGTCTCCCGAAACAGGTACATCAAAAGGAGCGCCATTCAACATCACCTGGTAATCTACTCCTAATTCAGAATTTGCCAGTGTAACGTCTTGTGTATCACCATCACAGATTGTTGCTGCTGGTGATTCGTTGATAGGTTGATCAATAGGTGGCGCTTCAACTGTTATTGTATCCGTTTTAACACAACTATTCGCATCTGTTATATCGAATATATATTCACCAAAAATCAGATTAGATTCCGTAAAAGATCCTCCGGATGAAGCTATAGCGCCTCCTGGTGGCAATGCTCCTGGTGCTGCTGTCCAGGAAATTGTGTATCCGGGAGTACCATCACTTACTGTAAACGCAACTGAGCCATTCCCTGTACCACAATCTGCAATTATATTAGTGGTATAAATAACCTCCGTAGGTTCATTCACAGAGACGTTTAATGATTTTGGGTTTCCAGGGATAGCAATTGGATCTGACGAAATAACTCTAACCCTGTAAGATCCATATTTAGGAATACCAAAAGCTTCTGCTCCCGGCTCATTTAATGATCCATTGCCTGTCTGAAAAGTAAAACTTGAGGCTGCAATACCAGGATGATCCCCCAAACGAAAATCACCCGAAGCATGTTCATAGTAAAGAGTATAGCGATATGGGCCTGTCCCTGCTGTAACATTAACCGTTATTACGCCATCATTACCACCATAACAGGTTACATCTGTTGTAGTAGCAGTAATAGCTACCTGGCTATACGACTGTATAGATGAAATTATTAAAGCTGCTAAAAATAGAATCTTCTTAATCATAGCCTATCTTTTCAAAAAAACAGTCTTCCTTAAACTACTACAAATAATGTTTTGACTATCAGGAAAACGTACCCATACAGAATAGAGTAACCCTGTTTCAAGATTAGAGAATTCAATGGTTTTATTACCACTGTTTCTTTGTTCTTCAACCACTGTTTCTCCTTCAGCTGTCTCTATTAAAAGCGTGCAACTATATTCTTCATCACTGGTTACCTCAATTGTTATTTTTCCCAACTCAGTTGTTGCATCAATTTCGGATGTTACATCTATTTTATTAGCACATTGAGCCAAGGCGCTCTCATTTAAGATAAATGTGCTAAAAAGAATTAATATGAAGAATTTAAATTTCATAATAGGCAAAACTATCTATTCATATCATTAAAAGGCACAAAGTAACCAAAGAAAAATCAATTAATTGTACAATTATATAGTCTTCTATACGCTAATTTATAAGTATTTAACTTAATAATAGTACATTTTTGTCCTATTCCAAAACCATATTAAACTTATACCCGCAGAGGGATAGTTTTTGATTTAAGAAAGCACAAAAATATAGAGGTTTTTATTGTAGTTTTGTGGTCTTTTTTCAGGGGTCCTGATAAAAGGTATTTTAAACTTTGATTTAAACAATAAAACCGAATAAGAATGGCATATGATATCGATATGATTAAGGCAGTTTATGCCAGATATCCAGAACGAATTGCAGCAGCTAGAAAAGCAACAGGAAAACCACTTACTTTGGCAGAGAAGATTCTCTATGCCCATCTGTCTGACGGTGATGCTACAACAGCATTTGAAAGAGGTAATTCATATGTAGATTTTAATCCAGACAGAGTCGCATGCCAGGATGCAACCGCCCAAATGGCTTTGTTACAATTTATGCAGGCCGGGAAAAATAAGGCTGCAGTACCTACCACTGTTCATTGTGATCACCTTATCCAGGCCAAGGTGGGTGCCGATGAAGATTTAAAAAATGCTAAAACTGCCTCCGGAGAGGTATTTAATTTCCTGGAATCAGTTTCAAATAAATATGGAATAGGTTTCTGGAAACCCGGAGCGGGCATTATTCACCAGGTTGTACTGGAAAACTATGCATTTCCTGGCGCTATGATGATCGGTACCGATTCTCATACAGTGAATGCTGGTGGGCTTGGTATGGTAGCCATTGGTGTTGGTGGAGCAGATGCCGTTGACGTGATGGCAGGTATTCCATGGGAACTGAAATGGCCAAAGCTAATTGGTATTAAATTAACCGGTAAATTAAATGGCTGGACAGCTCCAAAAGATGTAATTCTGAAGGTAGCAGGCCTTCTAACCGTAAAAGGAGGCACAGGAGCCATTGTAGAATATTTTGGCGAGGGTGCTCAATCATTATCTGCAACAGGTAAAGGCACAATCTGTAATATGGGAGCAGAAATCGGTGCTACTACTTCTACATTTGGTTATGATGACAGTATGCGCAGGTATCTCGCTGCTACCGACAGAGAAGATGTGGCAGCACTTGCAGATGAAGTAAAAGAACATCTTACAGCTGATCCTGAGGTGCACGAAAATCCTGAGCAATACTTCGATCAGGTAGTTGAAATCAATTTATCAGAACTTGAGCCTCACTTAAACGGACCATTTACTCCCGACAGGGCTACCCCTATATCTAAGATGAAGGAAGAAGCCGAAAAGAATGATTGGCCAACTGATATTGAATGGGCTTTGATTGGGTCTTGCACCAACTCCTCATACGAAGACCTTTCACGTGCCGCTTCAATCGTAAAAGATGCGGTAAGTAAAGGTATTAAACCTAAAGCAACTTTAGGTATCAATCCAGGCTCAGAGCAGGTACGCTACACTGCGGAGCGTGATGGGTTGCTGGACACTTTTAATAAATTTGAATCTACCCGAATTTTCACCAATGCCTGTGGTCCATGTATCGGCCAGTGGGATCGTGAGGGTGCTGAAAAACAAGAGAAAAACTCAATCGTTCACTCTTTTAATAGAAACTTTGCCAAGCGTGCCGATGGCAATCCAAATACACACGCGTTTGTATCCTCTCCTGAAATGGTAGCTGCTGTGGTTATTTCAGGAAAACTAGACTTCAACCCTATTACTGACAGCCTGGTTAATAAAAATGGAGAATCAGTAATGCTGGATCCTCCATCGGGGTGGGAATTACCTGAAAAAGGCTTCGCTGTTGAAGACCCCGGCTACCAGGCTCCATCGGAAGATGGATCGACTGTTAATGTTCAAGTTGATCCTGAATCAAAACGACTCCAGTTACTTGAGCCGTTTGCACCGTGGGATGGCAAAGAGCTAAATGATATGAGACTATTAATTAAGGCGAAAGGAAAATGTACTACAGACCATATTTCAATGGCCGGACCTTGGTTAAAATTCAGGGGACATCTTGACAACATTTCCGATAACATGCTGATTGGTGCTGTAAACTTCTTCAATGACGAAACCAATAATGTTAAGAATCAACTGTCAGGAGAATATGGCCCTGTACCAGCTACCCAGCGCTCATATAAGGCGCAGGGAATTGCCAGTATTGTAGTAGGTGATGAAAACTATGGTGAAGGATCATCAAGAGAACATGCCGCCATGGAACCAAGACATCTTGGTGTAAGAATTGTATTGGTGAAATCATTTGCGAGAATTCATGAAACCAATCTTAAGAAACAAGGTATGCTCGCCCTTACCTTTGATGATAAGTCTGATTATGATTTATTTAAAGAAGACGACTTAATATCGACTTTAGATATGTCAGGCCTGGCTCCTGGCAAACCACTAACGTTGAATATTCAACATGCTGATGGCTCTAATGATCAAATAGTGTGCAACCACACCTATAATGAGAACCAAATTGCATGGTTCAAGGCTGGTTCAGCATTAAACCTGATTAAGAAGCAAAATAGCTAAACTGAATAATAATCAATATAAAAACTTATTTACCCTGTGCATCGTTTGAAGCACAGGGTATTTTTTGCTTATTTTTGAGCAAAGCTTAAAACACAAGTGAAGAACAATTCTAAAAGCAGAAAGAAAAGACTAGGGTCATATCCTTATGTAAGTGTAATATTTTCTATTTCATTAGCCTTGTTTATGCTTGGTGCACTTGGGATGCTTGCCATTCATGGCAAAAAACTCACTTCAATAATTCAGGAGAATGTTGAGATGCAGGTTTTTCTGAATAAAAATGTAACCGAAGCTCAGCGAATTAAAATCAGGAAAGTGCTTGAAGGGTATGAGTTTATTGCAAGAGAAGAGGATCAGCAAGCACGTATTGATTTCTTATCAAAGGAAGAAGGAGCCGAAACCTTTATAGCTGAAACAGGAGAAGATTTTGTTAACTTCCTGGGAGAAAATCCGCTGAGGGATGAGTTTATAATTCATATTGATCGTGAACATCAGACAGAAGCTAAAATGGCCGAAATTGCCCAAACTATCAATGGTATTTCAGGCGTTTTTGAGGTTGAATATGTGGAAACCCTTGTTAATACAATTAATCAAAATGTAACAAAGATTGTCTTCGTCCTGGGCGGATTCTCAATTATACTTATAGCTGTTGTAATCGTACTGATTAACAATACAATCAAACTTGCGCTTTTCTCACAGCGTTTTTTAATCAGGAGTATGCAACTGGTTGGAGCCAAAAGGTCATTTATCAGAAGGCCTTTTTTACTCAGATCATTAATGCACGGCATAGTAAGTGCCCTGATTGCCTCTGCACTCTTGTTTATGCTGGCAGAATATGCTTATTCAGAAGTAGAAGAATTAATGTTGTTAAAAGATAATAACTTAATGATATTGCTGGTTGGTATACTGGTCTTACTGGGAGCTACACTTGGGTTCTTCAGTTCATTAAGATCAGTAAATAAATATTTAAAACTCTCTTTAGACGAATTATATTGATATATGGATAAATCACCACTCCCTTTTGGAAAAGCCAATTATGTAATAATGATAATTGGCATAATTCTGATTATTACAGGTTTTATCATTATGGCCAATGATTCAGAACCATATGGATTTGGCCCCATGGGTATTACAATAGGCCCTATTGTGGTTTTTTCTGGATTTATTGTTGAAATCTTTGCGATTATTATTAAGCCTAAGTCTAAAGAATGAATGTTTTTGAAGCCTTCATACTTGGCCTGTTGCAAGGACTGACCGAATTCCTTCCGGTAAGTAGCAGTGGACATATTCAGTTAGGCGCTTATTTTTTCGAACTAAACAACCAGGAAAACCTGATGTTTACGGTGATTGTGCATGGTGCCACAGTAATCAGCACAATAATTGTTTTCTGGAAAGAAATAAAAAAAATAACAATTGGTGTCCTCAAGTTCAAGTACAACGATGACATGAAATTCTTCCTTCATGTGGTTGTTTCGATGATACCTGTGGGAATAGTAGGCGTGTTTTTTAAATCTGATGTTGAAGGTTTTTTTGATGGTAAAATAGTCTTTGTGGCCTCCATGCTGATGATAACCGGTTTTCTCTTAGCTGCAACCCATTATATCAAAGCCGACACTAGAACCGGGAAAATCAATTATATGAAGGCATTTATTATCGGCATTGCCCAGGCGTTTGCCGTATTACCGGGAATATCCAGATCTGGTGCAACAATCGCCACAGCCCTCATAGCAGGAGTAGAAAAGAAAGAAGCCACAAGGTTTGCCTTTCTTATGGTGATTATTCCAATTCTTGGCGCCACCTTACTACAGGTTATTGAAATAGTAAAAACTCCGGCTATAACAGGTAATACCTCCATAGCAGCTCTCAGTGTAGGATTTGTCACAGCGCTTGTTTTTGGAATTATAGCCTGCAGATGGATGATTAATATAGTTCAAAAAGGAAAGCTTATATATTTTGCTATTTATTGCTTTATTATTGCAACAGCAGTATTAATAATTCAATTGATTTGAAAGATTATTCATCCCTGGAAGGGCATGTTATCATGGTTGACAAACCCCTTGAGTGGACCTCGTTTGACGTGGTTAAGAAGCTTAAGTATGCCCTTAATATCAAAAAGGTAGGACATGCAGGTACACTGGACCCCCTGGCTACAGGTCTGCTGATTTTGTGTACCGGCAAAAAGACCAAAGAGATTGAAAAGTTTCAAAGCCAGGAGAAAGAATATGAAGGTACATTGGTAATAGGGCAAACCACCCCATCCTATGACCTGGAAACTGAACCCACCCAACCTGTTGACATATCTGGTATTACTGAAAAAGATATTAATGAAGCCACAAGAAACTTTATTGGCACCATCGAACAAGTCCCGCCCATTTTCTCTGCTGTAAAAGTTGCAGGTAAGCGAGCGTATAGTCATGCCAGGAAAGGAAATAAGGTGGAGATAAAAAGCCGAAAGGTAAGAATTACTACTTTTGATATCCTTGACATCAATTTACCCGAAATACGATTTAAAGTAAATTGTTCAAAAGGAACATATATTCGAAGCTTAGTTAATGATTATGGTGAAGCACTGGGTGTTGGAGCATATTTATCACAGCTTCGAAGAACTAAAATTGGTCAATACAGTGTTGATGATGCATTAACAATTGAAGCGCTTACCCAATGAAAGTCTACGAAGGTATAGAAGAATTCAAAAAGATTAAGAATGCTGTTGTTACCTCCGGCACCTTTGATGGTGTGCATATTGGCCATCAAAAGATTTTAAATACTCTTCAGAATATTGCCGAACAAATAGGAGGCGAATCTGTACTTATCACCTATTGGCCCCACCCCAGGCTTGTTCTTGATCCCGCCAATGATACCATAAAACTATTAACATGTTTCGAGGAAAGAGTAAGAGTACTTGAGCGATTGGGCCTTGACCACCTCATTAAAATTCCTTTTAACAAAGAATTCGCTAAATTATCTTCTCAGGAATTTATTGATAAAGTATTGATCGATGGGATAGGAACACATACGCTTGTTATTGGTTATGATCATCGGTTTGGCCGTAACAGGGAAGGCAGTTTCGAAGCTCTAAAAGAAAATGCTCCAGATTATGGTTTCGAGGTAAGAGAGATCCCAAGGCAGGATGTAAAGAATGTTGGCGTGAGCTCTTCAAAAATCAGGAAATCCTTAAGTGAAGGTGACATTCATATTAGCAATCAATTTTTAGGTTGGGAATACTGCCTTAATGGCAAAGTAGTGGAAGGAGATCAGTTAGGACGTAAAATCGGATTTCCAACAGCTAATATTAAAATTAATTCAGACCTTAAACTAATACCGGCCGGTGGATCGTATGCGGTCCGTGTAATCCACAAGGACACTAAATACCAGGGTATGCTGAATATCGGTACCAGGCCAACAGTAGATGGCAGCAACCTGACCATTGAAGTTAATATTTTTGACTTTGACCAGGAAATTTATGATAATGACATCAGCATTAGAATGGTAAGGCTTATCCGTAAAGAGAATAAGTTTGAAAGTCTCGAACTGTTAAAAGAACAGCTAATCCTTGACAGAGAATTGGCAAGAAAAATGCTAAATTCGTAATGGTCTTTTAACGTATCTCTTATGATACCAGAAAATTCTCCTGAACTACTGTGGCAACCTTCAGAAGTAGCGAAGAAAAATGCCAATATTAGTCATTTCATGACATGGCTTTATAACACCAAAGCTCTGTCATTTTCCGACTATCAAACACTCTGGCAATGGTCAATTGATAATCTTTCAGATTTTTGGAAGGCTACCCTGGAATATTTTAATGTTATGTATGATGGAGAATATGAGACAGTGCTCGATGGTAGCGAAATGCCCGGAATTAACTGGTTCCCGGGAATCCGGCTTAACTATTCAGAACATGTTTTCAGAAGTAAAAATGATGAATACCCAGCCATCATTTTTAAAAGTGAATCTTCAAAAATTAAAGAAGTAAGCTGGGATGAACTAGAAAAAAAAGTAGCTGCTTTTCAATCGTATCTCACAGCCAATGGGGTGAAGGAGGGCGACAGGGTTGCTGCCTATTTACCCAATATCCCTGAAGCTATCATTGCATTTCTTGCTGTTAATGCTCTGGGTGCTATTTGGTCTTCCACCTCTCCGGATTTTGGCACCAGTTCAGTTGTAGATCGCATTACTCAAATTGAGCCAGTATTGCTGATTGCAGTTGGCAATTATAATTATGGAGGCAAGCAATTTAAACGTATTGATGCAATTAATGAGATTGTTGAAGCTATTCCTTCCATAAAAACGCTGGTGCTGTTAGAGTCAGAAGGTGCAGAGTTTAGATCGGATATAAAAAAGGTTACATGGAAAGAAGCCATTTCAAACAGAGATGAAAAACTCATTTTTAACAGGGTAGAATTTAATCATCCTATTTGGATTTTATATTCTTCTGGTACAACCGGTATTCCTAAAGCTATTACACAAAGCCATGGAGGCATTCTGCTGGAACACCTGAAATACCTGGGATTTCATAATAACATTAAGCCTGGAGATCGTTGTTTCTGGTACACCACCACAGGCTGGATGATGTGGAACTATATCCAGGCTTCTATGTTATGTGGAGGTACTGTTGTTCTATATGATGGAAGCCCGGCTTATCCAGACATGAATGTACTTTGGCAATTTGCACAAGATGCTGAAATCACTCATTTCGGTACTAGTGCCGGGTTTGTGGTGGCCAATATGAAAGCAGAAACGCACCCGGGAAGCGATTTTGATTTAAGTAGCCTTCAATCGATAGGCTCAACAGGTTCTCCCCTGCCACCGGAAGGTTTCGATTGGATATACAAAGAAGTAAAAGAGGACTTATGGCTGGCTTCTATTAGTGGTGGTACGGATGTATGTAGTGCCTTTGTTGGTGGCAACCCTTTATGGCCGGTTTATGAAGGTGAAATACAATGCAGAGCACTTGGATGTGCCCTGGAAGCATATGATGAAGCCGGTAAATCTATTGAAGGTGAAATGGGTGAAATGGTAATTACTAAACCAATGCCTTCAATGCCTATTTACTTATGGGGTGACAAAGGGTTCAGTCGTTACAGAGATAGCTATTTTGATCTCTACCCCGGAGTCTGGCGCCATGGTGATTGGACTGAAATAACAGCGAGACAAGGCATAATCATCTATGGCCGTTCAGATTCAACATTAAATCGAGGTGGCATACGAATCGGCACTGCAGAAATTTACCGGGCTGTTGACACTATTCCTGAAATAGCTGACAGTATGGTGGTTTATCTTGATAAGTCAGAAAAAGAAGAAATGCCTTTATTTGTAAAAATAAAGGAAGGACACCAACTAACAGAGGACCTAATTCAAAAAATAAAAGCCACGATCAGAAATAGTTTCACGCCAAGACATGTCCCGGATAAGATCATTGAAGTAGATGAGATACCTTATACTATTAGTGGCAAGAAAATGGAAACGCCAGTAAAGAGAATACTAATGGGCATGGATGCAGGCAAAGTGATCAACAAGGATGCCATGCGAAATCCGGAGGCTTTGAACTTTTTTCTTAATTTCGCAGATAGATCTAATTAACAGCCTCAACTAATAACTAATAACCAATAACTATTAACCGATAAGCAATTAAATGAAAAAATCAGAAATAAACTTCTACATCGAACTAGACGAAAAAAACATACCTGAAAATATTACCTGGAATGCTACCGATAAACCCGGCGATGACGACCACACCAATGCTATCAGTATTTCAGTCTGGGATGATACAGAAAAAAATACTATGCGTCTTGACCTGTGGACCAAGGAAATGCAGGTTCATGAGATGAAGAAATTCTACATCGATGCACTGGGTGGTATGGCTCAAAGCATATTAAATGCTACCGGTGATGAATTCATGTCTAATGAGATTAACCAACTCTGTGATACGTTGGGCAAAAAACTTGAAGATGAGCTAAAGTGATCGTTCTTACATAGAAATTGTACTTATCAAAGATTGCTGCAAATATCATTAATTGCCATTCTTAACCATTTAGATTTTTAAGCAACTGACTGACAGGCTATTACTATCATTTCAACTTGGAGATTTATTGTTTTTAAATTAAATAATCATTATGCATATTATGATTAATTAATATTTTTTTCTACTTTTCGCGGTTAAATAATGTTTTTTCTACTAGTTCAACCTAATATTTAACCAATTATGAAGAAAAGTATTAAGAGTTTTTTACTCGTAACAATTATGGTCTTAATGAGTTCAGCGATAGTCTGGGCGCAATCAAATGTGGTTTCCGGAAATGTGAAATCTGGAGCTGGCGATCCTTTGGTTGGAGTGAATATAGTTGTTATCGGAACTGTACTTGGAACAATTTCTGATATTGATGGAAATTTTAGTTTTACAGTTCATGAAGATTATCCTATAACCCTGAAAATTACCATGGTGGGTTATGAAAGTAAGGAAATAGAAGTCACAGAATCAAATGCAAGTAGTGTTGATATTACCTTATCAGAGCAAACGATTATGGGACAAGAAGTAGTGATCTCTGCCTCAAGGGTAGAAGAATCAATTCTTGAGTCTCCCGTTACTGTTGAAAAAATGGATATTCTTGCCATTAAAAATACACCATCAGCTAACTTCTATGATGGCATTGCAGACCTCAAAGGGGTACAGATGAATACTTCGAGTATGACTTTCAAAGCAGTTAATACAAGAGGGTTCGCTACAATGTCTAATACCCGGTTTGTACAGCTAATTGATGGTATGGACAATGCCGCACCAGGACTTAACTTCCCTATGGGTAATATTATTGGAATTGGTGACCTTGATGTAGAAGGCGTAGAGCTGGTGCCTGGTGCTGCTTCAGCTCTATATGGACCTAACGCTTTTAATGGAATCCTTCTTATAACAAGCAAGAGTCCTTTTGATTACCAGGGCTTAAGCGTTATGGCTAAAGGTGGTATAACCCAGCAAGGCTCTTATAATCAAGGTGAGCATTTTAGGGATCAGGATGCAGCAGGCATTAATCCATTTTATGATTTTTCACTTAGGTACGCCAAAACATTTAATAACAAATTTGCCTTTAAAGTTAACTTTTCATATCTGCAAGCTTTAGACTGGTACGCTGCAGATTATTCACAGCATGCAGAAGAAGCACCAGGTGATTACAATACAAATGTCAATGGAGTAAACATCTACGGAGATGCTATTGCAACCACACTAAATTTTGATGATTTGGCAGGTGCACCTCCGGGTACATTTGGATCAGAAAAGGTGGCAAGAACCGGCTACAAAGA
>JBDLIU010000106.1:0-13885 GCA_039714715.1 Bacteroidota bacterium | reverse complement strand
GCCATTATGAATAAAACTTCATCATAATTCATTAAAGGAGTAAAGGCATCTGCGGCATAGATATTCTCAGACTGTAATGATACCCCCTGAAAATATTCAATAATGGAATTGGTATTTGACAAACCATATGTCAGGCCTTTATATAAGGCAGGCTTTTCAGGGTCATTTTCTAAATTTGTAGCATATGAACTCAATCGTAAAGTATCATTATTACTTAACATATAATCAATAAGCGTTTTTGAAACTGCAAATTGTTTACCATAGTATTTATTCTGAACCCAATCGACAAATAGCGGATTTATGGCACTTCCTGTAGCAGCATATTGATACTGTGCATTATCATTGTTAGATTGGAAAGCTTTAGGTGCTGCAGCACGTATTGATTCAATATCCCCGCTGCGCAACGCAATACGCATAATTAAAGAATTTGCAAATCTTTTCCATTTTTCCATATCCCCCTCATATATGATATCTCCTTTCATCCCCGCCTGGGAAAGATCTATCATGTTTGATGCTTCATTCAATTTAATAATCAGGTCCTCATATATGTCTGATGCTTTATCGTATTTAGGAGTTGTGTGCTCTTTTGCTTTTAAAGCCTCGAAATATGGGATGTCACCCCATATATCAGTCATAAGATGAAAAGTGTATGCCTGCATAATGGTCGCAGCAGCGATCTGATTTGCCGGGAATCCGGATGAAGCATACTCATTTGGGCTCTCCGTACACCTGTTTATTATATCTTGCAGGTCATAAAGATTGAGGTACATGTCCCTGAAAGAATTATTGGTAAGACCGGAAAACACATAATATCTGCTTTCATCGGTTAAGGCCAGTTGTGACCAATATTGTGAATATAGCATTCCCATCCTGCTGCCAATTCCGTTATTACGAAAGCTTTTCATAATATAGGTTTGTGCATTTGTCATCAAATATGATGTAGGCACTGTTTGGGGTGCATTAGGATTCTTGTTTAAATCTTCGAAGTCCTTAGTACACGAAAATATTACAGAAACTATAATAGTGAGCGATAGTATTATTGATGTTTTATTCTTCATTGCCTTATACATTTTAAAGTTTAATAGAAACATTAAACCCAAAAGATCTTGTTGGTGGATTTGCACCTCCTTCAAATCCCTGGACATTCCCTCCGTTAGTTATTTGTTCCGGGTCAATATGTGGATTATCTGTTCCCCATAAAGCAAGGTTCTTGCCAATCAGACTTATCCTTACCCCCTGAAAAGGTCCGGTATATTTAACAGGGAGGGAATATCCCAGGTGTATTTCACGTAATTTCCAGTAAGTGGCCTCAAAAACATTAAGGGCACCGAAATTTCTGTGAGAATTCCCCCAATCATAAGCACTTACACTTACATCATTTGGTGTTCCGTCTTCTTTCACACCAGGCAATATTATACCATTCTCTCTTATTCCCCCATCCACAGTTCCCTGGAATGAACCTGAAGCCATTCCATACATATTAGTAAGAGAAAGGAAGTGACCTCCTTTTTGATGATCTATTGTAAATCCAAAGTTAATTCCTTTGTAGTGCATATTGTTAATGATCCCTGCATTATAATCTGGTATTACAGAGCCTAAAGATTTTAGTTCTGCAGATTGTTTGTAAAGGCCGTCAACAACAACTTTATGCCCGTCAATATATACAAAATCAGTACCTTTCAGCATTCCGTACATTTCATTTTCAGCAGCTACAAGATAGGTGCCATTTACGTCAGCCAGTTTGATCTGATCAATATCGGAGTGTAATTCTACAACTCTGTTTATATTCTTTGAAAAGTTCCCTGTAATGTCCCAGGAGAAATTATCGTTTTGAACAGGCGTAATAGTAACACCGGCTTCGACACCGTTATTACTCATTGATCCTGCATTATGCCACCTTGTCCTGAATCCCGATGTTGCAGATATTGGAACAGGCATAATCTGGTCAACTGTAATAGTACTGTAATATGTAAAAATAGCAGCTATTCTGTTTCTAAACATATTCATTTCAAGTCCTGTTTCCCACGAATTTGTAGTTTCCGGCTTTAGGTCTGAATTAAATAATGCATTGGGGTTAGAAAACATGGGCTTATTCCCATAACTATTATGGTTTATATATATTGACTCAAGATTGTAAGGATCAGTATCATTACCAACCTTGGCATACCCGCCTCTAAGCTTCAGGAAATCGAGCCATGCCGCATTTTTTAAACTGGCGATCTCAGACAATATGAAACTTACACTGGTTGAATAATACAGATATGAATTATTATCTTCCGGTAAGGTCGAAGACCAGTCATTGCGTAATAATCCATCTACATAAAGCATACTCCTCCATCCCAGACTAATATTACCGTATGCAGAATTAATTCTTTTATTGTATATGTACTCATCAACAAATGCCTGATTTGTAGAATTATTCAGACTGTATATTCCAGGCACGGCCAATCCTCCGTCGGTGCTGCCTGAAACTCTCTGATATTTTCTATCCATTCTGTTAGCTCCAAAAGTACCACTAACATTAAATTCCTCATTTAACTGTTTCTGGAAAATAAATGAAATCTCTTTATTTAGTTCTGTCAGACCAAAAACATCCATTGCATACCATGATTCAAGTGTAGACCCCTCTGCTGTTTTTACCGATCTTTTCTCATTGTAATGATCCATATTGACTTTGATCTGACCTGTCAGCCAGTCAGTGAATTTATAGCCGACCTTTGTATTTCCAAAAACACGATCTCTTTCACTCTCTCCAAAATTCTCATACTGGGTCCAATAGGGATTGTCGGCATACTGAGGTGAAGGATCATTAAATGAAATTCGATTCCATGTTCTGTGAGTACCATCGGGTTGCTTATAATCTTTCATTTTATTCATATCCCACTGACGCTGTCCCCATTGGGCAAATTTGGTCATTATAGCATTGTTTGAATATCCCGAAACAGGCAGTGCCCGTGATAAGTTATTAATGTAAGAACCGCTAACTCCAACAAACAGTTTACTGGTAAGGTTGAGATTTCCTGAGAAATTAATTGTATTTCTTCCCAGACGTGAGTTAGGATAAACACCGGTTTGATTGAAGTTAGTATAAGATAAACGAAAATCTGCTTTGTCATTACCTCCGTAAAAGGCAATATTGGTTTTAGCTAAAAATCCGGTCTCAAAAAAATCTCTGATATTTGAAGGCTGTGCCACCCAGGGAACAGTCTCTGGCACTCCATTTTTTCCATTAGCTTCCCAGTCATAAACAGACCACCATGGAATTACCATGGTCCCATCCAGTTTTGGCCCCCATGACTGGTCCATTGCATAATATGGAGTATTATAAGATGTACCATCAATATCTATTTGGTCAAAGCTGTTTCCCAGGCCACCACCATATTCGTTTTGGTATTGTGGTAACCTGGACACATTTTCAAACATGCCGGTAAGATTCACATCTACACCTATATTTTCGCTTTTCTCTCCTCTCTTTGTGGTAATGATGATTACCCCGTTGGCTGCCCTGGAGCCGTACAGCGCTGAAGCTGCAGGCCCTTTAAGAACACTAACTGATTCTATATCATCGGGGTTAATATCCTGTGACATATTGCCGTAATCAGCCACATCTCCCAAGCCGGCATTCTGCATTATATTACTCATGCTTGAATTATCAATAACAGTACCATCAACAACGTAAAGGGGCTGGTTATTCCCCAGCATGGAACTGGCACCTCTTATAAGAACACGGGATGAACCTCCCATGTTTCCTGAGGAGGAAGAAACCTGAAGCCCTGGAATTTTACCTGAAAGGTTGTTGATAATATCAGTTGTAGGTACATTGTTCACTTCTTCACCGCCAAGCTCGGATACGGAATATCCCAGAGCTTTCTTTTCCCTGGAAATTCCCAGTGCAACCACCACAACTTCATCAAGGGCAGTTGCGTCGGGATCAAGTACTACATTAAAAACATTTGAAGATACAACTGCAATTTTTGTAGAAAAACCAATAAAACTAAAACGAAGTCGATCTTCTTTTTTAGCCATTATACTATAGTATCCTTCACTATCTGTAACAGTTCCATTCGGGGTGCCGACGATAACTATAGTAACACCCGGCAACCCAAGTCCGTCTTCTGATGAGGTAACTCTCCCTGTTATAGGGACTTGCTGTTGTTGCCCGTTTACATAGGTATTTGGTATAACTTCAGATTCTGTGGCATCTTGAGTTAAGACAATCTGATTTTTTAGTATATCATATTTAATGTTAGTGCCTGAAAATAATATCTCCAACACTGAAACAATGTCTTCATCTTCAGAGAATATTGTGACTTGTCTATTTAAGTCTATTTCACCATCCTTAAAAAAAAAGGTATAACCGGTTTGTTTGCTTATTTCATTAAACACTTCAACTATTGGAACTTCTTCAAGGTGGATATTTATCTCTGCCTGTGCATTAGCAGCTGATACAGATGATAATCTAATAAATAATATAAGCATTGACGCCACAAAGATTTTACCTCTCAAGTAATTTGTCTGCATAAATGTATATGGTTTAATGTTGTTGAATGTATTTTATTCAAAGATGGAGTTGTAGAAATGGTCTATTGCATTTTGTTAATTATTATCATCTGTTTTATTTATGGTAATAATATTATCATTAATGCTATAACTAAAATCAATACAACTACTAAATGTTTTAAGGACGTCATCAATACTCTCATTATCAAATTCACCATAAAAGGGGATATTATTTAATGAATCATAATGATTAATAATTTTTACATTGTACCTGCGTTCGATTTTCTTTGCAATGTCTATAAATGGTTCATTGTTAAACAATAACTTATTAGTAGTCCATGCTGTGTAATCTGCTGTGTTAACATCTGAAATCCTGAACCGATTCTTTCTTCTTTCAAATACGGCTATTTGGTTTGGAGAAATAGTTTTGTCTTCATATAGATTTCTTGAATCAAATACATTTACTGCCCCCTCTACCAGTACTGTTTTAACATATTCATCTTCCGGATAGGCAGAAACATTGAAACTTGTTCCCAGAACCTTAACATTCATATCGGCTGTTTGAACGATAAATGGCCTGTCTGCATTTTTAGTTACTGAAAAGAAAGCTTCTCCTTCCAGCTCAACAGTTCTGGTTTCTAAGTCACCGGTAAATTCCTGAGGAAATGTAAGTTTTGAGCCGGCATTTAACATAACACTTGATCCGTCTGAAAGGATCAACTTAAAAATCTCTCCATAAGGCACCCTGATTTCGTTAGAACCAGTTTTCTTTTCTATTGCATGATTAGAATTGTCCTTAATGCTCGTGTATGACAATACTTTGTGTTGTTGATGGTATTTAGCTTCTCCGTTTTTATCATAAATAGGTCCTACATAGTTCTCATCAAGTACTTTTATTGTTCCATCATCAAGTTCCAGCACAACCCCGTTTACGATAATGTTATCTGTGTTATCTATATTTTGGGATAAATAAAGATAGAAGGAAAATGAAACAATGACTGCAACAACTGCCGCGTACTTTATAATGGGATTAATCCTTCGCAGAGAGATTTTTTTATTCGAATCATTAGCAGATGATTTTCTTATTGCAGCAATAAAACTTTTAAATGCTTCTTCAGAATCAAATTCTTCAGAATTATATTTGCTGGAGATATTCCAATCACTAACGACCTTCTTGAAAAAATGCTTATTCTTGCTGTCTTTGCCTAGCCATTCTTCAAGAAGTTTAATCTCCTCAGCAGAAGCGCTGCCTTCAAGGTATTTCTGTATTAGTTCTTTCTGATTTTTCAATGTAGTAATCCTTTTATTCTATGATACACTATTGTTAATAAACCCCTATTACTTTTTGTTATTTATATGATGTCATTTTTTCTCTCAGTTTAATAATAATATCTAAATTTACGTGTAAATTATTAACTGAGAATTGCTCTGGTAAAAATAAGTATTATCAAAGAGGAAGACCACATTGTTGCATTAAAGAATGGGAAGGAAGATAGTTACAGGTATTTGTTTGATACCTATTACAGTCCGCTTTGTATCTATGTGAAGAAATTGGCAGGAGACATCCCGGCAGTAGAAGATATTGTTCAGGATGTATTGATCAACATCTGGATAAAAAGGGATGAATTAAATATTAACAGATCATTAAAGAACTATCTTTATAAATCTGTCCATAATGGTTTTTTACAACATATAAGGAAAGAGAAAATTGAATTTACAGAGTTGGATAAACTAAAGTATTCCATTCTTATTGAAAAAAACCTCACAGAGGATGAGCCGGAGGATAATTCTGTTAAGATAAAAGAAATCAATTCCGCAATAGAAAAACTGCCACCCAAATGCAAAAAGGCATTTAAGCTGAGTCGTTTTGAGAATTTAAAATATAAGGAAATAGCTGCTAATATGAATATCTCTCAAAAAACAGTCGAGATACATATTTCAAAGGCACTTGCAATCTTAAGGAAAGTGCAATTGTTTTGGCTTTTATGGTTTCTGTAAAATCGCTATCGAATTAATATCATCTTTTTTGTCACTGTGTACAAGTCCGATTTAATCTTGTAGAAGTAAATTCCGGGTTCTGCCTTGTTTCCATTTCCATCATTACAATCCCAAATAACAGAGTATTTACCAGCTGCTTTAAATTCATTTACCAGGTCTGCTATTTTCTGGCCTTGAATATTGTAGATAGCCAGGTTTACAACATCCGGTTTTAATACGAAATAACTAATAGAGGTGGAATTGATAACGGGGTTAGGAAAGTTTTGTGCCATATCAACAACAGCAAAGAGGTCATTTACAGAGCTGGAGTTTTCTGTTTTAAGTAAATATATTATATCATTACCCATACCAGTTGCCAGCATTTCACTCTCTGTAAATGACATATCCCTTAAGCCTACATATGGAGCAGGTATATCTTTAATTCCAGTAAGTGCTAAAGTCTCTTCTGAGTAATCAAAAATTCTTATCAGATTATCTGTGCTGTCAATGATCCAAAGCTGGTTGTTTTCCCATTCTATGCCTGCAGGAGAATTAATTTGGGTATCCAGACTTACATCATCCAGCATATTTCCCATTAGGTCAAAACGATATATTGTCTTTCCGGGCAGGCTAATCCATATTTCATCATTGCGTATAGCAAGGCCCCTTTGGGTGTTGCCCAGATTCGTGGGCCAACTATTTACCTTTACACCATTAGTAGTTATCTCCCATACTTCGCCCTCATTCAGATCATATTGATTAGTAAAAATAGTCTCATTCGTAGTGCTCCAGGCGGCTCCCCTGGAATCAAACAGTGCTCCTTCAGGATTTGTAAAACTTTCTCCGGTGATACCCGTTTCCTTATCCACTTCGTACCAGGTGTTTTCTTTCTCATTAAGTATCCATGCGTAATTGCCATGCCATGCAACAGATCCCCATTCTGTTTTTCCAGGCATAAGTTCATCTGCCACTTCACCTTCCTCCGATTCTATGGGAGCCGGGGTCTCAACGAAAAGATCATATTCGGGCCACTCCCTAACAGAATTAATACCATCCCACACTGCTTTATCCATGGCTTCTATAAAGCCATTAGGATTGCTTTCAAACCTAAAATTCACAATAATTGTAAATGTAACTCTTTTATTGCCTATACATACAGTTTCTGAAACAGTCCCTGGAAGACTTCCTACATGCCACATATTATTATAGCCAACAGACCATCCTTTAGCATAATTGGAATATGCAGAGGGTGTAATCATAAGCTGACGGGTTGAGCCGGCAATAATATCCGGGCGTGAAGTATAACCATCAACTGATGTGGCAAACCTGGCAAGATCCGATGCTGTACAAACCCAGCCTCCATGCGAATCCATCGCTTCAATATCAAAGCCCCCATACGGAAGGGGAAGCTGATTCCCGTCACCATATATAGATTCGCCTGTTGCAAAAGAGAAATAATATGCTTCTTCGGGATCCTGAGCTTCTGGTTTGTTCTTTGCCAGTACAAAACTGGTGGCAGCTGTTGGATTGAATATATTCTCAGCTACATAGTCCTCATAGCTCTTGCCAGATATCTTTTCTATAAGCCTGCCCAGGACCAGGTATCCAAAATTGGAATATTCATAACTTGTGCCAGGATCAGCTTTCAGGTCTTTCCCCATCATATACTCAATAAATACAGATTGGTCTGGCGGAGGAGTTGTTCCCATCTGAGATGCTACGTGAAGACTATTAAACATTGGTTTTTCTCTCCATCCTCCAAGATGATGCAATAAGTGATATATGGTAATATTATTTATACGCATATCGCTTGTAGAGGTATATTCATTCAAAATGCCATTGCTTCCAAATACAGTATCATCAAGGCTTAACAGACCTTCTTCCATTAACTGCATTATGGCAACTGCAGTAATTGGTTTTGATACACTTGCCACTCTAAATTTGTGTTCGGGATATATTCTTTTATTACTTGTATTATTGATCTTGCCAAACCCTCGTGCGTAAACTAACCTCCCGTCTTTGCTAATAGCAACCGTAGCTCCACCCGGAACAAACCAATAATCCAGGAATTGTTGTATCTCATTGTCTATTCCAGACATCCTGGGATCTCTATACCCTGTTTGTCCCTGCAGATATGACGAAAAAATAAGAAAAAGTGTAATCGCAATTACTTGTACTTTTATATGGCAGAGTCTTATTATTTCTTTGCTTACACTCATTCTGTCCTTTTTATTATAAGCTTTCTTAAAAAAAGGTGGCAGTAAAATAAATACTGCCACCTAAATTACCATTAATTAAGTATTGATAAAATTAATTACAATCTGTGTGCTATCATCTCAAAGCCATTATTTCATTAAAAGCATTTTGCCGATACTTGAGTCACTGCCTGCATTGACTCTATAGAAATATATCCCTGAAACAACATTACTTCCATTATTATCATTGCCATTCCATTCGACAGATTGTTCTCCGGCTGTTTTGTACTCATTTATCAGTTCAACTACTTTTTGACCTTGTATGTTATAAATAGTAAGATTTACCATACCCGGCTGATTAATAACGTAACTTATAGTTGTTGAATGACTGAAAGGATTTGGGTAATTCTTAGACAGCCCCGAAAATCCTTTAGTATCTCTAACAGATGTAACATCTATTAATCCACTTTTTAGCCAGTATAGGTTCTCTGTGCCCCATCCGGCTGCAAGCATCTCTTCTCCTGTATATGCCAGATCAAAGAAGCTCCAAAACGGAACAAGTATCAACTTTACCTTTGTAAGAGTTTTTGCTTCTTCATCATAGTTATAGATGGCAATATGCTGTCCATCGCGATCGTTCACCCATAGCTGCTCATTATCCACCCATTCCATTCCACCGGCCCATATAATTGGCACATCAAGTGTAACGTCGTCCAGCCTCGTGCCTGCCAGATCAAAGCGGTAAATGGCACTTGACCCTATCACACTAATCCAAATGGTATCATTACGAAGTGCCAGTCCACGGATATCATTCCCAAGGTCTGTTGTCCAGCCACTCTTTTTTGCTCCGGTTTTGTCAATTTCCCAGACTTCTCCAGTTCCTATTCCACTTTGATTGGTGAATATAGTGCTGTTTTTCGTACTCCATGCTGCTCCCTGTGCCCAGGATAATGCATCTGTTGCATTTGGAAAAGTAACTCCTGTCTGGCCTGTAGTTTTATCCATTTGATGCCAGAGATTATCGTCCTCACTTAATCCCCAGGCATATTCTCCGTCCCAAACAAGGGATGTTGACCAATAACCGGGAACTGATTTTATTGTATCGCCAATCTCCGTGGTAGCAGACGCTGTTACAAGCTCACTGGCTTTATACCAATACAGGCTTGTTGTGTTCCATCCTGTCGCCAATAATTCTGTACCGGTATATGCCATACCCCACATAGACCAATGCGTTCTGGGATACTTTCTCACCTGTGTAAGAGTGTGGCTATCGCCATCATAGTCATAAACTCTTAACACTCCAGCCCCATTGTCATTAACCCAAAGCTGGCCGTTCACCCACTCCATACCTCTCGAATAAACAACAGGAACATCCAGGGTAATGGTGCCAAGGGCATTACCGTCAAGGTCAAAGCGGAACAACATTTCATTAGCAGGGGTTGCATCTACATAACCCTGGCCAATCCATACTTCATTATTTGCAATTGTAAGACCACGTTGCCTGTTTGCATTGAATATGTTTGCTTCCCAGGTATTTGCAACAGTCCCGTTAGAGTTAAGTTCCCATACTTCTCCATTGTTTACTCCATACTGAAGAGTGAATATTGTACTCCTTGCAGAGCTCCATGCAGCACCCTGAGCATTTGCATCTCCACCTGCCGGATTGTTAAAAGCCGCTGTTGTTGCACCGGTATTCGGATCTATATAGAGCCAATTACCGTCAGACTCATTTTGAGATAATAGTTTAGTACCATCCCATACAAGTGAGACCCATCCTGCACTTCCAATATCAACAGTCTTTATAACATCACCCGTAACAGTCTGGGCTTGTGAGTATAAAAACGCATTACAGAACAAAAGGATCAATGCAATAGTTTTGTTCCATTTTAAATTCCTGGTGTAAAATGTCTTCATAGTTTAAACTTTAAGTTATAAATATATTTCTTTGCTGTACTCACTTCTTTGTTAGCAGGCAGATAGTACAACTTTAATAATTAGATGCGTTATTTCTTTTATACCCCTATCTTTTAGCTTAGTTTTTTTTGAGTATCTCTTCTATTCTGTTTTTACCCATTTATACTCAATTGTATCAATCCAGTCGGGACGAACCGCCATTCTAAACTCGGTAATATTGTTTCGCCAATCCATGTAGAAGAACATATCGCTCTCGTTCCATAGCCTGTGATCCCATCTGGCCCTGAATCTGCTATCTTCCAGAAATGTTATTTTTCCTGTTATTTTGGGATGGGCTGACAGTTTGATTTGTATCTGGCCGTTTACCATGTATATTGTAGCTGTACCATAAATATCACTGATATATTCCCCGCAATAAGCTTCCAAAGGCAGTATGGGTTCTGTTTTTCCATAGTTTTCTTCGGCCTTTTGTTTTTCCTTTGCCCTGCGTTCCTTGTTAGCTTTATTGATTTTTAAATAATTCCCACTCCAGTCATATTGTTCTTCCTCTTCAAGCAGCCTGTCAAAAAGATATTTTGGAAGGCAATTTTGCAGGTCGTGCTGGTCACTGTTGGTTACCAGCACAACACCCAGGTTTTCTTCCGGAATAAAACCTACATAAGAAAGCATACCATCCAGGCCACCTGTATGCTCAACAAGGAAATTGCCCCTAAAATCAAAAACCCTCCAGCCCAGACCATAATTTGAGAAGTTGGTATAAGGGTTTAAATTTTCCTTTACCCACTTATTAACTCCAATAGCTATTTGTGGTTTCCAGGTCTCTTCAATTATGTTCTCTTCGACTATTCTTTTTCCATTATACATTCCTTTTGACAGTTGCATTTGAACCCAGTGAGATAAGTCATTAATACTTGTTACCATCGCGGCTGCAGGAGCACAATTATCAACGTTAAGCTGTTTAATTGCTGATAATTCCCCGTTTACACTTGAATGAGGAATGGCATAATTACCAATATCATTAAGAGTTCTTACAGTGGTTGAACTCCTGGTCATTTCCAGAGGTATAAGGAAATTTTCTTTTATAAACTCATCATAAGTCATTCCCGATACTCGTGCTACAAGTTCTCCGACAACCAAATAACCCATATTGCTGTATAAATACTTTTGATGCAGACCTGCAACTGGCTTTTGATATCTAAGGCGTCTTATTACTTCCTCTCTGTCATAGTTTGACTCCCACCACGTGAGGTCACCTGCCCAAAGACCCAGACCACTCTGATGGCTAAGAAAATCCCTTATTGTTATTTCCTGAGTAAGGACAGGATTATACATTTTAAATTCTGGCATATGTTTAACAACCGGGTCATCCCATGAGAGTTTTCCCTGTTGAACCAATAAACCTACAGAAAGGGCAGTAAATGCCTTTGTGTTTGAGGCAACGGAGAACAGGGTATTTTCATCGACTTTCTCCCTGCCACCCATTTCTTTAACACCAAAGCCTTTTGAATATATTACTTCGCCATTTTTTATAAGGGCGACAGCCAAACCCGGAATTTCCCAATCATTACGTGCTTTTTCAATGTATTTCTCCAGTTCCCTGTCATTACCGATCTGGGCAAAAGCTATTCCCTTACCAAGAAAAAGAAAAACAAGCAGTAAATTGATAAGTGTTCTCATATTGAATGTATGTTATTAAAGAGTTTTAAGAATAATTCCAGTTAAAAAACCGGTATAATTACCTATTATATATCCCCAAATTCCAATAAGCAAGGAAGGAAGGATATATGAATTCCATCCCTTTGCTTTTGCAATTGCAATGCCATTCATGGGGCCACCTGAAGAAACAATGGCTGCAAGCACCAGCTCTTCCAATTCGAACTTAAATAACCTGCCCAAAGTAAAAGTGACAAGGAAATTGAAAGTGAGAATAATTGCACAAAATAAAAGCATTACAGGTGCTTCGGTGATCACGGTCTGAATACTTGCCGGAATACCTATCAACACGAAGAACAGGAAGATGAAGAAAATCCCTATTTCATTATTACCGTTTATTCTTTTTGCGATTTTTGGAAAAGCTATAGGGAATAGAATAGAAAGAGTAGTAAGCAGTATGTATTTCTGTCCCAATAGTATATGAATAAAATTACTGTACTTCTCATCCGAAAAATGCTCACTTATAAGAACTGAGACGGAAGTAATAATAAAAGCCACAGTTAGAGCCGAACCAATATTAAGCAGGGTTATCTGTTTAGATGCAGTATGATCTTCCCCTGCGGCTGCTTTCTTTATTGTAAGATCTTTTGACTTATCAATACGGGGAAACCACTTTTTACTTATTGCAAATGAAGGAATGGTTATAAGGAAAATAAAATATAATGCCATTACTCCGTTATCGGCAACAATTGTTGCATTTACAAGATCTTTGGGAGGTTCAAAGGCAGAAATAAGGGCTACAAAATTTATTGCACCGCCTATATAACTGCCTGTCATTGCCGGGACAATCAATTCAATGTTCTCAACAGCAGAATGTAGCAGGACTATAGCTACTATACTTCCGATAATTGTGCCAAGTGCACTCAAATGAAAAGTCCAGAAAAGAGCCCCTGTCTCCCTTATAATCTTCATTATATCTATTTTCATAAGTAATAATGGAATAACCAGGGGTACAATATACTCCCATACAGTATCATAAGCAGGGGCCTCTGTAGGCAGGACACCCACGTTGGAAAGTATCATTCCCAGGATCATTGCTACCAGGGCTCCGGTAAGTTTTTTAAACAGGGTAAACTTTTCCTCGAGAAATATACTGAGAGTTGACATTGCGATAAGAGAGGTCCAGATAAGCCAGTGGTTATCTGGTGAGATTAAACTATTCATAAAGAATTATATTGCAGATTTAACAGTTTCAAACAAAAGATTAATTTGATCCTCTGAGGTTTCACTTGTAATTATAAACCTAAAATGTCCACCCCGAGGTGCCCCGGGGTAGTTTATAAATGGCGGGTAAATGCCATTGTCGAGTAATTTTCTTCTTAATACAAGATTTTTTTCTTCATTGTAAAATGTAACAGAAAAAACCGGGCTTGGGCTCATTGGCATATCAAATCCTATATCGATAAACCTTTTCTTGAGTTTCAGGGACTTTTCCTGTATACCAGTGATCAATCCCGGATTAGATATTAAATGCTGAATTGAGCTTATCCCTGCCGCAGCAAGTGGCAATGCCAGACCGGTTGCCCCGGTATAGGCACTGCTCTTTTTCAGTATCTTCTGAATAAGTTCTTTGCTTCCCGGTATTA
>JBDLIU010000105.1:0-14096 GCA_039714715.1 Bacteroidota bacterium | reverse complement strand
CTGGTTCTACTGCTTGCGAGTATTAATTTTATCACAATAACACTGGCAAAGTCGTTAGGAAGAACGCGCGAGATTGGTGTTCGTAAGTCTGTTGGGGCCATTAAATCACAATTGGTATTCCAGTTCCTGATGGAATCAGTTGTATTGGCATTCATTTCCCTGGGATTTGGTTTGATAATTGTATGGTTTGTACTTCCAATGTTTAATGAATTGGCGCAAAAAGGATTAACTTATGATTTAAGCCTGCTTAGTATATCAATTTATGTTAGCCTTACCTTATTTGTAGCACTTTTAGCTGGATTTTATCCTGCATTAGTGCTATCAGGATTTAAACCAACTAAGATATTAAAAGGTGATCTGACGGTAGGCTCAGGAAGGCAAAGTCTTAGATTGGTAATGGTTGGTGCTCAGTTTGTCGTTACTATATTTTTAATTACCAGTACTCTTATTATGCGAAAGCAGCTTGAATACATGCAAAACAGAAACTTGGGCTATGATAAAGAACATTTGATTATGCTGCCTTTAAGTGTCCCGGGTAATATGGGAATGCTACAGCAATTAACAGATGGTATGGATAAAGGAACCAGGCTAAAGTTAATGCTTGAACAAGTACCTGAAATTACTGATGTATCGATTACATCACATGATTTTGGGCCTGGATCCTGGGCTAATCTTGGATATACTGATGAAGACCAGACAGAGCATCATTTCTTTTATAATACAGTAGATCCAAACTATCTGAAAACATTAAATATTGATCTATTATTAGGACGAGATTTTGAGTTGGGGAATGAAGCAGACAGAAGAAGATCAATATTAGTCAATGAGGCCTTTGTGAAAGCTTTCAGTCTTGAGAATCCAATTGGGGAGAGGATTCCGAATGAACGATTTGATGATCATGAAATTATTGGGGTAGTAAAAGATTTTAATTTTGCTTCATTGCACATGCCTGTTGACCCGCTGGTACTGTCTGTAAACCCTGCAATAGGATTCAGTGGAGCAACCAATGTGAATGTTAATTCAGATCCAACAACTAAGCTTGTGGTTCGGGTTAAGCCGGGCAATATGGAGAAAATGTTGCCTCTAATTGAAGATAAGTTTAATGAAGCATATCCGGGCGACCCTTTTGATTACAATTTTGTGGATCAACAACTTGAAACGCAATACGAAGCTGAACAGAATCTGGGAAAAATTGTTACTTCAGCAACTGTTTTGGCCATCATAATTGGTGCACTTGGTTTGTTTGCATTAGCCATGTTAACTATGAATGCCAGATTTAAGGAGATGAGTATTCGAAAAGTTTTGGGAGCCTCCAGTGCTAATGTTTCTCTGATACTATCAAAAAGCTATTTCATATTAGTACTTGTTGCATTAATAATTTCAATTCCTCTGTCGTACCAGGTAATGTCATCCTGGTTAAATGAATTTGCTTATCGTTCAGACATAGGCATATCGATATACATTATGGCAGGTTTTATCAGTATTCTAGTTGCATGGATTGCAATTTCTTACCACAGTATTAAGTTAGCCTTGAATAACCCTGTAAATGGTTTGAGAACAGAATAAATCTCCTATCTGAATTATTGTGAATTATATAATTAAATATATAATAAACTATATAATAAATTATATAATTTATTATCAGCAATAAGGTCATACTACCAATCATAGTAACAATATACTTCAGGTCTTAATCATAACGGTCTTATTTATCCTGGGCAATTGGTTGAACAAATTCATTATTATAATATTAAATACCTGATAATCAAAGGGATAAATTTTTGGCACGCTGTTTGAATAATTATAAACAGAACCAAAAATTACGATCATGAAAAAGGTAATATTATTTAGCGTCTTGGCATTTTTAGCTAGTTGTGATATCTATCTGATTGAGGAGCCTGTTCCATGGGATGATCGTGATATGTTCATTGGTGATTACCGTGTGGAGGAGTACAGCCAGACAACCGACAGGGTATTCGTTTACGACATTACTGTTGAAAAGGCCTGGAACAGGGATAAAGAAATTCGAATCAGAAACTTCTATGGCGTTGGACTGGATGTTTATGGTCTTGTTAATGGTGAGCGTCTAACTATACCATTACAGGAGGTGGATGGTTATGAGATTGAGGGAACCGGTAAAGTTAGAGGTGAAAAACTGGAGCTTACTTTTGTGGCCAGGGACCTATATGAGCGACCTGTATTTGCAGACTTTGTAGATGCTGAAGGCTGGCTTTACTAAAAATTTATTCAGCCCGCTGGTATAATTTATTTACGATTCCCGGAACATCTTATTAGTTTTATCATAATTTGCAACCGTTTATACTGGTTAGCAGTTAATTGATAAAACAACCTATTGTGAAAATAAGACTAATCATTCTGTGCCTGTTTGGATTTAGCTTCCTGCAGGCACAACCATATCAGCCCACATCATCTGAGATACTTCTTAAGCTGAAAAAGTTGAATGTGTTAGGATCTGTACTGTATGTAGCTGCACATCCTGACGATGAGAATACACGCCTAATTGGCTATTTATCAAGAGAGGCACTGGTAAATACTGCCTATCTTTCACTAACTCGTGGTGATGGAGGACAGAACCTGGTTGGCCATGAGTTAAGAGAAGGTTTAGGATTAATTAGAACACATGAATTACTCGCGGCACGCTCTGTAGATGGTAGTCAGCAGTTTTTTACAAGAGCCAATGATTTCGGGTATTCTAAAACACCAAAGGAAACGTTAGCAATATGGGACAAGGATGATGTACTACATGATATGGTGTGGGTGATTCGTAAATTCAAGCCGGATGTGATTGTAACGCGTTTTTCTGCAGATAGAGGGAGAACTCACGGGCACCATACCAGTTCAGCTATTCTGGCTGATGAAGCTTTTGAAGTAGCAGCATCAAATCAGTATAAAGATCAGCTCAAACAGGTTAAGCCCTGGCAAGCAACACGTATCATGGTTAACACAGGTCGCTGGTGGGATCCTGATATTGATAAGCGTGAAGGAGTAGTTAAAGTTGATATTGGAACGTTTAATCCATTGTTAGGAAAATCTTATAATGAACTGGCTGCCGAAAGCCGAACCATGCATAAAAGCCAGGGATTTGGTTCTATGGCCAGCAGGGGAGAGCAAATAGAATATTTATCATTGATTAAAGGTAAATCTGCAGAAAATTCATTGTTTGATGGTATAGATATGACCTGGAATAGGGTAGGTCACCCGCAAATCAGCAGTGAGGTTGAGAAAATAATCAGTGAGTATAAAACTGAAGATCCTGGTCAATCGGTTGCTGCATTACTTGAGCTCAGGAAATCAATACAAAAAATAGAGGATGATTTTTGGCGAGCAAAAAAGCTAAATGAAGTTGAGGACCTCATTTTTGATTGTAGTGGTCTGTTTGTGGCAGTTTGGGCTGGTGATTATGCTGTAGTGCCTCAAAGTACATTGAAGTACAATGTTGAAGTTGTTAATCGCTCTATAAATAAATGGAAGCTAAAAATGATTTCGGTTCAGGGGGTAGATTCTGTGCTTAATCTTGCTCTTTCAAATAAGAGAGAGGTTATTGAAGGTGACCTTAAGGTAGAAGAAAATATATCTGGTCCATATTGGCTTGAAAAACCTGCAACTCTCGGTATGTATAGTGTTGATGATCCTGATCTTATTGGTCAACCGGAAAATAATGCTCCTTTTTCTGCCAATATTGTTTTTCAACTAAATGGTCAGGAGATTATAAAGACTGTTCCATTTACATATCATTGGCGAGACAGGGTACATGGTGAAATATTCAGACCGGTTACTGTTGTTTCTCCGGTATTTCTGAACCTCTCTAACCAGGTTTATATTTTCAGAAATGGAGAGAAAAAAACTATTGAGGTTAAGGTACAGGCAGGTACAGATAATGTTTCCGGTAAAGTAAAACTGCAAGTACCGAAAGGTTGGAATGTGTCTCCAGATTACAGGGAGGTGTCCTTGGCAAAAAAATGGCAATCAAGCACTTTAAAATTTGATGTAACTCCATCAGCAACTAATTCAGGACAGATTTTGGCGTCAATTACGATTGGAGACAAGGTGTATGACAGGTCTATTCAAACTATTGAATATACGCACATCCCTTACCAGATTATGTTACCGAAAGCGATGGCCAGGGTTGAAAATATTACTATAAATAACTACGCAAAAACGATTGGTTATATCATGGGTGCCGGTGACCAGGTACCGGAGTCTCTTGAGCAGATTGGTGTGAAAGTATGGACTATGGGAGAGTCGGATGTTACAATGCAAAATCTAAAACAACTTGATGCTATGGTAATTGGCATCAGGGCAGTTAATACAGTGGAATGGATTGAATCAAAGAAAGAGGTGCTGCACGATTATATGAAGTCGGGAGGTACGGTAATCATGCAGTATAATACAACCAGGGGAATAAACTGGCAGGATTTTGCTCCATATGAGCTAAAATTTAATGGCAGGTCGGCCAGTGCGAGGGTGGCAGAGGAGGATGCTGAAATTAGAATTTTGGAACCTGACCATCCTGTGATTAATTTCCCCAATAAGATTACAGATACTGATTTTGATGGTTGGGTTCAGGAGCGAGGATTATATTTCCCATCTGAGTGGGCTCCGGAATATAAAGCAATCTTGTCATCTAATGATGAGGGAGAAGAAGCACTCGATGGCGGATTGCTTATCGCAAAAGTGGGTGAAGGATATTTTGTATACACAGGTTATTCATGGTTCAGGGAACTGCCTGCAGGAGTGCCCGGTGCTTATCGATTATTTGCTAATATACTATCACTTGGCGACCAGATTAAAACAGTAGAAATGAAATCTGAAAAGAAGCGAAAATCAAAGAAAAACTGATCTACCAATGACAAGTCTATAATGACAATATAACTTATTACTTAAGACACTTTTAACTTACCCTATGAACACTCTTGATTTTATCGTTCTTTTTGGCACCATGATATCCATCGTAGCATATGGTACATGGAAAACTCGAGGGAGCAAGGGATTGCAGGGGTATCTGCTGGGTGATAAAAGCATGAAGTGGGGGACCATCGGACTTTCTGTAATGGCAACACAGGCCAGTGCTATTACCTTTTTATCTACTCCAGGTCAGGGTTATGAAGATGGTATGGGATTCATCCAGATATATTTCGGGATGCCGTTTGCCATAATTATAATTGCTGCATATGTGGTGCCCATGTACCACAAATTAAAAGTATTTACACCTTATGAGTACCTGGAAACAAGATTTGATCTCAAATCAAGGGCATTAACGGCATTTATCTTTTTGATATCAAGAGGATTGGCAGCAGGCATTACAATTTATGCTCCGGCAATAATTCTGAGCTCTATATTAAAATGGGATATTAATTATACAATCCTGATAATTGGGATTTTGGTTATAATTTATACGGTATCAGGCGGCACTAAAGCTGTAGCAGTTACTCAAAAATATCAAATGCTAGTGATTATGGCCGGTATGGCTTTTGCATTTTTTATTCTATTATCCAAGCTTCCGGAAAATATATCCTTTGATAGCGCACTTACGGTTGCTACAGGAATGGGTAAAATGGAAGCTATTGATCTGAATTTTGATCCTACCAGTCGATATAATATTTGGTCTGGTCTATTTGCAGGTATATTTTTATCATTGGCTTACTTTGGTGCAGATCAGTCGCAGGTTCAGCGGTATTTATCCGGAAAGTCAGTAAAGGAAATACGTGCCGGTCTGCTTTTTAATGGTATTTTTAAAATTCCAATGCAATATTCAATCCTCCTGATTGGCGTATTGGTATTCGTGTTTTATCAATTTACACAACCACCGGTATTTTTTAATCAGGCAGGTCTACTAAAAGGCCATGAGAGTAAATATGAATCAGAATTAATTGATCTTGAGTCGAGGCATGCAAATGTCTTTGAGCAAAAGAAACAGGCTCTGGAAGGTTTACTAGCTGCCAATAATGATGGAAATACCGAGTTAGCTGATAGGTTTGAAAGCGAGGCTAATAAACTAAATGTAGAACAGATTTCTATTGAGAACCAGGTAACAGAAATCTTACAAAAAGTTGACCCGGATATCTATGAAAAAGATGCCGACTACGTTTTCATAACTTTTGTGATAAATTATTTGCCTCATGGAATCATTGGTTTGCTTATGGCAGTTATTTTTTCTGCAGCCATGAGTTCAACAGCATCTGAATTAAGTGCGCTTGGCTCTACCACCACAATTGACTTTTACAAGAGAATGATTAATCCTGATGGGGGAGATAAACAGAACCTCTTTATGTCAAGAATGCTTACAGTTTTTTGGGGCATTCTAGCCTTGCTGTTTGCCATATTTGCTTCTCAGTTAGATAACCTGATACAAGCAGTAAATATATTAGGATCAGTTTTCTATGGACCATTGTTAGGTATTTTCATAGTGGCCTTTGCCGTAAAGCATGTAAAGGCTAATGCAGTATTTATTGCCACGATAATAAGTGAACTGTTTATTATTGCACTTTATTTCATGACCCGCAACGGATCGTTAGAGTTGGGGTATTTATGGTTTAATCCAATCGGAGCATTGCTGGTGGTATTTCTTGCTATGTTGGTTCAATTAGTCATAAGTATTGTAAGAAGATAGCAATAATTGTCTATCTCGATTCTTTCATTTTCATTTCACCAACAGTCATATTTAACTCACGCGCTTTTCGTCTTTCAATACTTGCCTCGTAGGCTGACACACCATGTAGTTCAGAAAGGTAATCCAGGTGGCCGGGAGAAGTTACCACCATAATATCGTCTGGAGTGATCTGGTTAGGATGATCATAACCACAGGATTCTGCCAGCATTTGGGTTTCTGTATAGAGCACATCGGCAAAAGTGGCAACACGTTTAGCTGCAGCATGGATGTCCAGGGCTTTTTCAAGCTTTTTATTTTGCGTTGCTATACCTGTAGGGCAGTGGTTCGTGTGGCACTCAAGAGCCTGAATGCACCCCAATGCCAGCATAAACCCACGTGCCATGTATACTGCATCAGCACCAAGGGCCATGGCAACAGCAATATCTATTGGTGTAGCAATTTTGCCACTTGCAAATAGCACAATTTTGTCCCTTACATCATTGCTCTTAAATGCCCAGTCGGCAACGGCTACAGCTTGTTTCATGGGTAACCCGGCATAGGAGCTAAGTACATGTGGTGCAGCACCTGTGCCTCCATCTCCACCATCAATCACTACATAATCTGGGCCGCGACCGGGTTCTGCTTTCATTTTGGCAGCTACTTCTTCAATTTCTGCCGTATGACCAATTACCATTTTAATCCCCACAGGTTTATTAACAATGTTTCTAACGTGATCAATAAAATCAAATAAACCATCAACATCACTGATTTCCTTATGTCGTGCAGGGGCATAGGCATCTTTATCCATCGGTATTTTCCTAATCTCTGAAATTTCTTTGGTGATCTTTTCTTTTAACAGCATACCTCCCTTGCCCGGTTTGGCTCCTTGAGCAAGTTTGATCTCAAACATTTTCACTTGCGGGTGATGGCTCATTTCCTCCAATAACTTATCGTCCAAATTGCCATCTGCATCTCTAATGCCATACTTGGCAGTTCCAATCTGAAAGATCAGATCACCTTCACCGTACTCATGGCAGGGAGCAAGACTACCTTCACCGGTATTATGCATAATGCCCGCCATCTTTGCTCCCAGGTTAAGTGCCGCATGAGCACGATAGGAAAGTGCACCAAATGACATGGCGCTGATATTGACAAAATGCTTCAATACTACCGGATCAACGCCAGTGTGAGCACCAATAACCTTTTCATAAGACCTTCCGGTTTCTTCACCTGTTCTGGATTTCATATTTGTAAATGTAGCTGGCATGATTAGCGTAGTGCCTACTTTATCCATATCGATCTGGCTACCGAAGCCTATGGTGTTTCGAACACCATGAGCTGATTCATAAATCCAGTTACGGGTAATACGATTATAAGGAGTTTCTTCCTGATCATTCAAAAACAAGTACTGCCTTAAAAGAGGGCCCATTCGTACGAGCAGCTTTCTTCCCCATATCACAACAGGAAATAACCTTTGGATAGGGTTTTCTTTTTGTTTTTTGTCATTGATAAAGAGAATGATAATACCCATGATAATCCCTGTAATAGTAAATTCCACCACCATTGTTGTTATTATCTGCCAGACTGTAAAATCAGTAATATTTAATCCTTCACCATAAATACCATATAAAATTGTAATGGTGCTGGTTAGGATAAACCAGATAATTACATTAGGATGAAATGAATACTTAAGAAAACTTAATGTGGGGGCTTTGGTCACATTGGTATTACGGAACTTAGGTTCTGTAGTCATAGTAAGGTTGCGGTTGTTTGAACCTTAAAATGTAAGATTATTTTGGGAGGTATGCAAAAAAACCGGTTAGGTCACCTTAATCCTTTGTTTCGATATTGTCTTTTGTTAATACAATTTGCTCGTTAAATTTAGAGACAGCCTTATTGAAATAGAACTTGATTCTTGCATATTCATGAGGTTGGTATGTATCTTTCTTTAATGAGAATACAGCTTTAGTATTGATGTTGCCATTTGATTTTTGGCAAGTCATGTTGATTAATGCTAAATCACTGTTAATAGAAAAGTTATCTGGCATTTCAAGAACTTTATATCCTTCAGGAATACGAATAGAAGAATTGTAATAAAAAGTTTTTCCATAAACCAGATCTATTGGGTAAGTTCTTTTTTCTTGCACTAATAAGTTTTTCTGCAATGGGAATTCCAGGAATGGTTTTACAAGTAACATATCACCAGCTTCCTCAATACTGATACTTCCTTCAACCTCGATATGATATTTCTCCTCACTTTCTTCAAAACCTGTTGTAGAAACATTATATATATCAGTAAAACCATTGTCTAGTGCCCATTCGCTTAGTAATTCATCTTTATCATTATATCTTTTCTTAAATCGATAAGCTTCATATTCTGAAGACTGTATACTGGTTTCTGCATGGGCTGAATTATTCTCATCAATAAAAACATCGATATTGGTTGATATTGCAGAGTGAACTTTAGTAGACAGGTCTATCCATTTAACATCTCCTTTACCAACAATCAATCCCTTGTCATTAAGACAACGAGTTGGAATCCTATCGTATTGTAGCATGGATTCGGTTGCATCTGTTAATAAAACTTGTTCATCAACCTTCACCATTACAATAACATAATTGAAAAATTGTTCGAAAGGATAGTCTAGTTTTATTTTACCGTTAGAACGAGTACTTATAATTAATGGTTCTGCCTCTATTCCAGCACTCCTCAACAACGCAAGTAGGAACAGGTTTATATTGGCTGCATTACCTTTCTTTTTATCATTGAACTGTTTAAAAGAATCTGAAGCCAGTTTAGAGTTGCGTCCATTCCAAATAAAATTTTCCTTAACATAATCTACTATAGCCTTTATTTTTTCTGTTTCAGATTGACTACTCTTAATGATAGTACCAACTATTTTATCTGATTCTTTTGTGCACTTTTTTAAGTATTTACCAAATTTTTCATGTTTGAGTAATTCACTAGTAAGCTTAGGCCAGGTTGACATAACTTCTACGGTGGCACCAGATGGATAGTTTATTGTGGCAAGTTGAAACTCAATTTTCATAATATAGTCGTCAATTGAAGTAATGTATGACTCATCCTTAAATGAGGGGACATTCTTCATCGCGTAAGTGTTAACCATTTCTTTATATTCAACACCATTAAAGCGTCTTGGTAATCCTTTGTTTACTTGTGAATTTTGATATGAAAATTTTCTTATACCCTGTGCAATAAACACATACTCATAAAATGGAATTATTACCGCAGAGTATTGACTATATAATGTTGGGATTTTATCCTGGAATCTCCATTCAGGTAAATGGAACAGGAAGGGGGACTCCATTATATATTCGTATTCAATAATGGATCCGACTTTTACATTGGGTAAAGCGAACTTTGTGGAACGCCATTTGTCATTCTCTTTTTCATTAAAAATTTGAGACTTATCTAATTTATATTCCTTGATAATACCGTCTTCTATATTGTAGGTATGACCTTTTACTGAAGTTACCCTTTCAGTTTTACCATATCCATCAGCATAGATAGGAATCTCAATTTGAGCTAAATCCAACATGCTCTTATCTTTAATATTGATTCTTTTTGTTCTTTTAAACTTAAGGCTGAATCCGTCATTATCTAAATGAAAAGAGGATTCACCAATATCAAAAATGACCACTGCTTTGGCGTCTTTTTCAAAAGAGACTTCTTTGTTAAAATCAGCTGGCACTACCTCGCCATATTTATAATTGGCATTTTGAGATAAGCCTGCACTTGCTATAAATAAGAATAGAACTATAAGCTTTGCAGTGTGGCGTGTTCGTTTTTTTAAAAATTGAGATATCACCATTGAATAAAACTGTTTTACTAATTATGATCTTATAAATCTAAATGATAGAAACTTATTCTGAACAATATGTTAGAAATATCTTTAGGTGGTAAGATGCTATTTAGAATGCCACTTTATTAAAAGGATAAAAAAACTGGTTGCAACCCCAATGATTATTGGGATTGCAACCAGTGTACTAACGAAAAACCTAACCTATTCTACTCTAATTTAAACACATCTGTTTCTTTGAAAGGACTTAAATTGGTATGGGTTACATGTTCCTGGTATTGAGACCATTCCATTTTATAGAAATCATTAACCTTCTCTAACCATGGTTTAAGCTTATCATTACCTTGCTTGTATAAACGTTCTTCAGTAGGGCCAGGCATCTGTAAGGAAGACCACATATATCTCCGTGCTCCCCAGTAATAACTCATAATATTGGGTTTAGGGTCTCTTACAATGCCCTGTTTTTTACTTTCCGCACCCAGTAGTTCGTCAACCAATAGTTTTATGCTGTCCTTAACTGTTTTGGATGTTTTCTTTAATGAATCAAACTCATGACCTTTTTTATCTTTCAATTGCTTAAGGATGTTATCAATTGTTTGGTTGGATTCACGCAGTTGTTTCATCGCCTCTGATGCAACGCCCAGCTCTTTCTCTACTTTTTTAAAGAAATTATATTGTGCAGTTAAGATTTCTCGAGAGACATTCAGTCGAGGATCATATAATACTTTAAGGTTTGTGCTATCTTTCTTATTATCAAACTTCATAACAACCTTATATGTGCCCGGCAATACAGTAACACCTCCAGGTTCACGATTACTTCTTCTTGGTTTATTTCGAGACGCCCTTTGTACTCCTTTTTCATCCATATACCAGTACATTCGGTGCATTCCATTTTTCTTGTACTTCTGAGTAAGGCTACGTATCAATTCATCCTTATCATTATAAATTGAAACATAGATAGTATCATTTTTAGCCTTTTTCTTCTTGTCCAACTTTTTCTTATCATTGTCAGACTCCTTCTTCTTTTTAGACTTTTTCTTTTTAGTTTTCGCTTCAGGCTTATTTTGATCTTTCTTTACTTCCTCCCTGAAAACAGAATATGAAATCATAGCACCTCGGTTTCTGTTTTCTCCAATATAGATAGCATTACCGGCAAACCTGGTTCCCGAAGCTTGCTGATTAGCAGCCAGATAAGCATCAGGAGCAGGGTAGACGTTTATTTTTTCTTTTAATGCATTGCTGTTTTTAGCTAATTCTCTTAATGGACGAATATCATCCAGGACCCAAACAGCTCTACCAAAAGTACCCATTACCAGATCATGCTCTCGAGGTTGAATCGCAAGATCCATTGTAGATACTGAAGGATAACCATTGGTCCATTTGGTCCAACTATTACCTTCATCGATACTTATATGCAATCCATTTTCTGTGCCAAGGAATAGTAGTCTTGGTTCAACTACATCCTGTGCCAGGGAGAGCGTATAACCAAATGTTTCTGGCTGATTCAGCAGTTGTTGCCAGGTTGCACCATAATCTCTTGTTCTGAATAAATAAGGCTTAAAATCAAAGTTTCTGTAATTATTTACAACTACATATGCCTCTCCGGCTTTGAATTTAGATGCCCTGATTTGAGGTACCCAGGCTCCTGCGGGAAGACCGGTCATATTACCGGTTAAATCATTCCATGTTTTACCACCATCGCGTGTGATATGCACCCTGCCATCATCAGTGCCTACCCATAGAAGTCCTTTTTCCAATGAGCTTGGTTCAATGGCAAGGATGGTAGTGTGGTTTTCTGCGCCAGTGGCATCCATAGTTAAGCCACCACTCTCATGTTGTTTTTGTTTTTCAGGATCATTGGTGGTGAGATCAGTAGAAATAATTTCCCATGAATTCCCTTTGTTCGTGCTTTTATGTACAAACTGCGATCCGAAATATAGTTTACTGTTATCAAATGGATCCACAGCAATAGCTGAGTTCCAGTTGAATCTAAGTTTTATTTCAGGGTCAGGGTGAGTTGGTCTGAGAAATTCAACATGACCTGTTTTGAGATCGTATCGTCCTACGTTACCTTGTTGAGACATTCCATAACCAAAATTAGGGTCATCAGGATCAGGGATTACGTCAAAACCATCACCAAACATTACTTCCTGCCAGTAGGAGTTTCTGATTCCACCTGATTTAAATACATAGGCAGGGCCTGCCCATGAGCCGTTATCCTGAAGGCCACCATAAACATTATAGGGTACCTGGTTGTCAACATTAATATGGTAAAACTGGGCAACCGGAATATTTTCAGCAAAACGCCAGTTAAGACCACGATCGCGTGTTATGTTTAGTCCGCCATCATTTCCTTCAATAATAAAATTCGGATCAGTAGGATGTATCCAGAAAGCATGGTGGTCAGGGTGAATTCCTTTAGCTGAACCATAAGATTTAGCCCATTGCTTAAATGATTTTCCACCATCTTCTGAAATGTTAATGTAGGTGTAAATGCTGTATACCCTATTCTCGTTTACAGGATCAACAGCAAGATCAGAATAGTAAAATGGCCTGTTTCCAATTTCATTGAGCTTATCGTTCATCTTTTTCCAGGTGTAACCACCATCATCAGAACGGTAGAATCCATTTTTTCTGGCTTCAACAAGGGCATAAACTCTTTTTGGATTTGAAGGAGAAATAGCCAGTCCGATTCTTCCAAGGTCACCTTTTGGTAAGCCATCTTTATCAGTTAGTTTTTTCCAATTTTCACCACCATCAACCGTAAGGTACAGACCGGATCCCGGGCCTCCAGAGTTGAATGTCCAGGGTACTCTGCGATGCTCCCACATAGCTGCAATTAACTTATTTGGATTTTTTGTATCTACTATGAGGTCTGCCAGACCTGTTTTTTCATCAACATAAAGAATTTTATTCCATGTTTTACCACCGTCTGTTGTTTTGAATACCCCTCTTTCAGGATGTTCTCCCCAGGATGAGCCAATAGCCCCTACATAAACTACATCTGGGTCATTCTTATTAATGATAATGCGATGAATATTCCTGGTCTTTTCCAGACCCATTAGCTGCCAAGATTTCCCGGCATCGAGACTACGATAGAGTCCGTAACCTCCGGTAACACTGTTTCTGGGGTTGCCTTCTCCTGTACCTACCCATATCACATCCGGGTTTTGTTGGTTGACGGCCACAGCTCCAATTGATTGGACAGCCATACTATCAAACACAGGTACCCAGTTGATTCCTCCACTTTCAGATTTCCACAATCCTCCTGATGCACTACCAGCATAAATTACCTGTGGATTACTGGTTACTACATCAATGGCAGTAATCCTTCCACTCATACCGGCCGGGCCAATATTTCTGGGTTTAAGATTCTTTAGTAAACTAAGATCGAGTTGTTGTCCGTATCCACTGATAAATATTACAGTGAACAGACCGATTAAGAACGATTTTAAATAGATTAATTTCTTCATTAGTACATGATTTAATCATGCGAAACTAAAGAAGTCAAATCAAGTAAGGTTATATTATTATTTGTACGGTGGAATATAATCTATATCGGTCTAGTGTCATACCGACCAATCCCGCTTTGGCGGGTTGAGAGTTATCTTTCCCACTACAACAAGAGATGATTTCTAGTGGCAAAGATTCCGATTTGCCTACTT
>JBDLIU010000104.1:0-14209 GCA_039714715.1 Bacteroidota bacterium | reverse complement strand
AAACCGGTTCATTTCCACTTAACGCTGATTTTGGATTCTTTAGCTCTGTTGGGCTCAGTGAAGAACCGCATGATTCACACTGATCTCCATACGCACCTGCATTACCACAGATAGGGCACTCTCCGGTAATGTAGCGATCTGCAAGGAATTGCTGTTCCTGTTCATCAAAATATTGCTCAGATTCCATCTCAACAAACTCACCTTTTTTGTATAGTTCTACAAAATAGTCTGAAGCTGTTTTAGCATGAGTTTCAGAAGAAGTCCTGGAATATATATCGAAAGTTATACCAAAGTCTTTGAATGCTTTTTTTATTTGTTCATGGTATTTATCAACAATCTGCTGAGGTGTAACACCTTCCTTTCTTGCACGTATTGTTATCGGAACACCATGCTCGTCAGAGCCACAAACAAAAAGTACCTCTTTCTTTCTACTCCTTAAATATCTTGCATAAATATCTGCCGGAACATACACCCCCGCCAGGTGACCAATATGCACCGGGCCGTTTGCATATGGTAATGCAGCTGTTAATGTATATCTTGCTGGATTCTGAGCCATAATCTTTAAAAAATTTCGTGCAAAGATAACCAGATATCAGACTTGATGGTGGCCAATTATCAAATAGTTAACAGGTTATCATTGAATTAATTATGTAATAAATTAATAATTTTTACAGTTCTTTATTAGATTAACAGTTCAAAATACAAGCTAAATTGTCTCGAACAGTCCATTTCAATCCTAAAAAGGAAGCACAAGTTGAAGAACTATTTCGTTCTTACTTCGAACCATTGTGCAAAATGGCCTATAATTATGTCAGGGATTTCGATACATCAAAAGATATAGTTCATGACGTGTTTACTTCCTTTTGGAAGAAGTACGATACCTTACCTCCGGATACAAAATATAAAAGCTACCTGTTTACCGCCGTCAGAAACAAAAGCTTAAACTACCTGAGAGATGAGAAGAAACATCTTGATGTCACCGAGGCTGAACATTTAACACTGCAAGAGAACACCCCTTCTGTTGAGTCAATGGAACTGGCAAATGAAATTGAATATGGCCTCCAATTGCTACCTGATCGTTGTCGCCAGGTGTTTGAATTGAGTCGTTTTGAAGGAAAAAAGTACAATCAAATAGCGGAGGAACTGGCGATTTCGGTAAAAACTGTTGAAGGACAAATGAGTAAAGCTCTAAGGTTGTTACGTGACCACCTTAAAGATTTTTTAGTGATGATAGTAATTTTATTAGGATTAGGATAAGGGTAAATGATGAGTTATGTGTTATAAGATTAGAAAAGAATAGTGAAAGAGTTGAATAACCATATTGAATTATTAATCAGCAGGAAGTTAGCTGGCGAAATTAACCCGGAGGATGAGCAGGTGCTGAATAACTGGTTAAATTCAGATCCTGAAAAACTGGCTTATTTTCAAGATATTGAAAAAATTTATAATGAAGCTGAAGGTCATAATGCCAGTAAACTACCCAGCATCAACATCGATGCAGAGTGGGATAAATTTAAAGCCAATAGAAATATTGCCAATAAAACTAATTCCTGGAAAGCATGGTATAGCATTGCAGCCGCCATTGCATTAATCGCATCACTTGGCTACCTGTTCTGGAATAATAGTTATCAATCAGGTCAGGTTGTGGTTTTGGCAGAAAGAACAGGACTGGCAGTAATTCTACCAGATAGCTCGGTAATTACACTTAATAAGGGAGCAAAATTGAGTTACCCCAAAGAATTTAGTGAAGAAAAAAGGCAAGTGGCCTTAACAGGAGAAGCTTTTTTTGAAATTAAAAGAAACGAAAACAAACCATTTAGTGTTGATCTGGGTCTAAGTAAAGTAGAGGTACTTGGTACTTCTTTCAATATTAACAACATTAATGAAAATAATAATGTTGAAGTTATAGTAAATAGCGGAACAGTTCGTTTTTCAAATAAGGAGTTAAGTGAATCCGTTATTTTAAACAAAGGAGAAAAAGGCACTATCATGAGAAACAACGGTACAATTGCCAAAACAGAGAACTTAGATGTAAACTTCATGGCCTGGAAGACAAGAAAAATTGTATTTAATAATGTTGGGCTGGATGAGGTGATAAAAACACTCAATAAGATCTACGATGAAGAAATAACCTTTTCCACTGATATTGGTCCGGATTGCAGGGTTACTGTAAGTTTTGATAACCAGTCAATTGAAGCCATTTTATCAGTACTAGAAGCAACACTTAACTTGGAATATAATAAAACCGGTGATAATATTGAAGTGATTAAATCCGGCTGCTAACCTGTAATGCTCATAAATGCAAAAAAGGCTCTTGCAATTCTTCTATTCGGAATTGCCTCAACATTTACATATGGCCAGGACCGGCTGATTGAAACTGTATCACTTAATGTAACTGACACACCTCTTGGGGAAGTCCTCCGTCTAATAGAGGATCAATGTGATTATTCATTTGCCTATAATCCTGGTAAAATTCCGGAAAGGGCATTAGTTACCCATAATAAAGAAGATGAATCTTTATCAGAACTTCTTGGTTATTTATCCAAACACTTTCTCCTCGATTATGAAATCGTAGAAAAACAAATAGTCCTTAGCCCAAAGGCTTATGGAGGCTCACTTATGTTCAGTTTATCTGGTTTTGTTGTAGACGAAAGTACCGGAGAATCACTAATTGGTGCCACTATTTATATCGACAGTTTAAATACGGGCACTATTGCAAACGGTTATGGGTTTTACTCAATTGCTCTCCCCTATGGTATTCATAACATGTCTGTTTCGTATTTAGGATACCATATTGATAAGAAGAAGGTTAATATGGTAAAAAACCAAACTCATAACATCAACCTGAATGTTGAGATACCTCAATTGAAGGAAGTAATTATCCATGGAGACAGTTTAATTAATATTAAGCAGGTACAAACAGGTAAAATGAGCATATCCCCTTCCACCATTGCTGATCAACCTGCTGTATTTGGAGAAAATGATGTAATAAAAGCATTAGAGACCATCCCTGGTATTAATTTTCAGTCAGAAGGATCTACATTTTTCTTTGTGAGGGGAGGAAATAAAGACCAGAACATGGTACTTATTGATGATGCCCCTATATATAATCCAACTCATGCCCTTGGTCTGTTCTCCTCAATTGTACCCGGTGCAGTTAATTCGGTCGATGTATATAAGAGTGATTTCCCAATATCAAAAGGAGGCCGTCTTTCTTCGGTTATAGATATTAAAACTAAAGAAGGAAATAAAAATCAATTCTCCGGTTGGGGTAATATTGGACTCGTCTCCACTCAGCTAGGTATTGAAGGCCCTATAAAAAAAGAAGCCAGCTCATTTCTTATTTCAGGGAGGTTGTCCAGGGTTAAATGGTTTTTTGATAATTATATTACAGGCCTTGATGACTTCAAATTCTACGACCTTACCGGAAAGACTAACTTTAAAATCAATAATAACAATAAACTCTATTTTTCATTTTATACCGGATCTGATCAGTTCCTCACTTCTCAAACAGGATTAGGGTGGAAAAACCATAATGGTTCGATACGCTGGAACCATATTATAAATGATAACATATTTGTAAATACTACACTTTATGGAAGCAATTATGAGTACCTGCTCCATCTTGACAGGTCCAATAACATTGCATGGCGTTCCAGAATAGGTGCAATAGGATTTAAAACAGATTTCAGTCATTTTCTAAATGGTAACCAGGAATTATCATATGGGCTTAGTATTAATGGGCGCACCATAAATCCCGGCAACTTAACCGGATTAGAAAATACACCTCAGGAATACCTCGTTTCAGTAAAAAATAACATGGAAATAGCTGCATATTTTCAGCATCAAATTATGGCTGGAAAGTGGGGATTTAAATACGGTGTTAGAGTATCTAACTGGACGAGCATGGGTAATTCATTTGAATTTGTTTTCGATGAAAATGGTGAACCAGTCAATATTCTTAATTACGATGTTGGTGATATTTATAATAATTATTTGAGATTAGAACCTCGCTTGTCTGCCAGTTTTTTTGTCAATGAGAAATCATCATTAAAAGCAAGTTATGACAGAAGCATTCAGAACCTCCATTTAATAACCAATACGATCAGCCCTTTTACATCATTTGAGGTATGGATGCCCAGTGGACCCAATATCAAACCACAGATGTCTGATCAACTATCATTAACCTACTCTCATTTTATAAATAACCTGGGAGTATTATTTGAACTTGAATCATATTTCAAGTATATGAATAATCAGATTGATTACGCTGCTCATGCTTCTACCCTGCTAAATCCGACAATTGAGAGTGACATGGTGATCGGCACTACAAAATCATACGGAATAGAAATGGTGGCAAAAAAAGAAAGTGGAAGACTTCGTGGCATGTTAGGCTATGGTTATTCGCGTTCTAAAAGTCGTTTTGAAAAGATTAACAATGGTCTTCCTTTTAATTCAATATCTGACAGACCTCATAATTTAAACTTTGTGATGCACTATGATGCAGGTGTAAGAGTAACCCTAAGCAGTAATTTTATTTATAGTTCAGGGCTTCCTTTCTCATCTCCTACTTCATTTTATAATTATAATGGCGTTGAAGTACCCTATTACGAGATCAAACATAATGACAGGTTCCCTGATTATCATCGACTCGATTTTTCTGCCAGATTTCAGCTGAATAAAAACCCTGAATCAAGGTACAAGCATAACCTTACGTTTTCTCTGTATAATGTTTATAGTCAAAAGAATCCGATATTTATCAACTTTAATAAATCCATTACAGAAGAAGGTGATTTTGTGGTACCTGTTAACCTTATCGATGCTTCCAGGCTAACAACACAGAGATATCTTTATCAAATCACCCCTGCTCTAAACTATCAATTCAGATTCTAATGAAGAGCATAAATAAAACCATATTGCTAATATTAATAATCTTCATGGCAGGATGTGAAGAGCAGCTTAACTGGAATCTTAATAATCAGGAATCTGATCTTATTGTAGTTGACGCAATAATCACCAATGAAGACAAAAATCATTTAATAAAATTAACAAAACCTTATACTACACAGAACCTGTCTGCAGATCCGGTTAGTGGTGCAATCGTTTCAGTTTTATATGATAATGTTGAAATAAGTGCCTCTGAAGATCCGGTCGGCTCAGGTTTATATTATACCGATAATTTAGTTGCAGTTACAAATAAGGTCTATACCCTTAGAATACTGTATGAAGGGAATGCGTTTACTGCTGCAGCTACCCAACCTCCTGTTGAACCACTTAATGAATTGAAATATCATAAATCAACTGATGGGCTTTATACACTCACATTTAAGGAATCAGGTGAAGACCCTAATTATGTTGAGTATTACATTGATTGGCAAAGCACCGGTAGTTGCTCAGCAGATGATAGCTGTAAAGTTAAATTAATCTACTACGATTTAAAAAATGTGGATATTCATGAACAGTTTAAACCGAAACAGGAAGTTGTTGAATTTCCGGTGGGGTCAATTATTATCAGAAGGAAATATTCAGTATCAGAAAATTACAAGACATACCTAAGAGGCATCTTATCTGAATCCTACTGGCGTGGGGGAATATTTGATGTGGTACCGTCCAATGCTCCCACCAACCTCAGCGAAGGTGCAACAGGATACTTCGCGGTATCAACTGTTTTGAGCGATACTACTATTGTTACAGAGATACCTTAAAAAATTCAATAATGACATAAGGGTATTTACTGGTTTGAGTGTTTTATAACTGAACGACAATAAAAAACACTAAAACAAGTAAACACAGAAAAATTAAAGAGATGAAAAATTTAATTCAAAAAACAAGCAAACTACTGGCAGGCATATTTTTAATAACACTAACTTTTATGGCCTGTGAAACGAATCCGGAAGTGGAACCACAAGCAGACATCCTGCCGGAGAATTTTGGAATCGATATTCCTAGCACCATCAGTAACCAGGGGAATGCCTCCGGAAGAATAGCTGGTAATACAGCAGGAAGAACACAAGAAGATGTATTACAGGGTAATGATATATACCAGCACCTTGAGGTATTTATTCATGTAGGTGAATCAGCGAAAGATATTGTGCGTAATATCATAAATGGTATCAGAAAGTACAATATAGATAAAGCATTCACACTTTCTATTGAGAGCGATGATGATGGACGGGTTAAAAATATTGTAGTGGTTGAGTCTCCAGAATTTGAAGGTGAAACCTATGAATATGGTTTAACCATGACTGATGCGGAATCAGAAGGAAATGAAGATGGTGGTTATGCTCTGCAAATATTCTGGAACCGAAGTCCGGTAAAAGGCACAGCAATTATTAAGCCTTATAATATTGACAGATTACATGATGCCAATACAGGAGAAGCTGTTTTCAGAGTTGACTATGACGCAGCCAGCACATTAGGTTATGATGCTCATATGATTGTATCTATTGCTAATCTTACATTAGAAGACCCAAGTCTAAATGTATATTCAATGCGATCACTAAAAATGTTTGTAGGTAAGTCAGGAAACATAATAGATGTTTATGGCAACTCTAACCATCCAAATGCAAAATTCTTCACTGATGACAGCGGATTTAACTGGGCTTTTGTAGCATCCGGTTACAACGATGCTGACTATGCTGTAGCAGAAGTAGGGTTACCTCCAAGTACTTTAGATGAAACCAGCAGAGCTGTTTTGTTAGAGACTTACTCAATTAAAAATGTATTTACAGAGCAGATCAACATCGCATTCCCAGGTATAACCCAGGATCAGATTGACCTCTACTTAATGCATGCTGAAGGCCCCGGGTATTTTACTAACGAAGGTTTTGTGTCTGGAGGAATCCCTCCTGCCGGATTATGGGATGAATTAGAACTAAGAATTGAAGATCTTACACCTTATAATCCAGTAGAGATTTCAAATCTTCAGGTTAGTTTTCAATAGTATAATTGGTTAGGTTAGTTAAGTAGTCAGAATCCCGTTCTTTTAGGACGGGATTTCTTATTTTTTTCGCAAGCACCAAATATCTAATAAGTTCTGTTATCTTTGCGGCCTCAAACCGAATATTATGACATCCATTAGAAATATTGCCATTATTGCTCATGTTGACCATGGAAAAACTACCCTTGTTGATAAAATCATTCATGCTTGTGAAGTATTCAGGGAAGGCCAGGAGACCGGTGAACTGATTCTGGATAGCAATGATCTGGAAAGAGAAAGGGGTATCACTATCCTTTCAAAAAACGTAGCAGTAAATTATAATGGAGTTAAAATCAATATTATTGACACACCCGGTCACGCTGATTTCGGTGGCGAAGTGGAAAGGGTTCTTAAAATGGCAGACGGAGTATTGCTGCTTGTAGATGCCTTCGAGGGAGCTATGCCGCAGACAAGATTTGTGCTAAGTAAAGCCTTAGGTTTAGGACTCAAGCCAATAGTTGTGGTAAATAAGGTAGATAAGGAAAATTGCCGCCCTGATGAAGTGCATGAGCAGGTGTTTGACCTGATGTATGCATTGGATGCCACAGAAGAGCAACTCGATTTCCATACAGTTTACGGATCTTCAAAGCACGGCTGGATGAGTACAGATTGGAAAGAGCCAACCGATAACATATTCCCTTTGCTGGATGCTATTATCGAGGAGATACCCGAGGCTCCCTTTGTTGATGGTGTACCTAAAATGCAAATCACTTCACTGGATTATTCATCCTTTGTTGGTCGAATAGCCATTGGAAGAGTGTACCAGGGAAAGATAAAAGAGGGAGCAATGCTTGGTCTTAGTAAGGCAGATGGAACGCTAAAAAAGGTTAAGATTAAAGAACTTAATTTATTTGAAGGCCTCGGCAAGAAAAAGGTTTCAGAAGTTGATGCGGGAGATATTTGTGCTATTGTAGGTATTGAAGGTTTTGATATTGGAGATACCATCACAGACTTTGAACATCCGGAAATATTACCTCGAATTGCCATTGATGAGCCTACAATGAGTATGCTTTTTACTATTAACAACTCACCATTTTTTGGTAAGGAAGGTAAATATGTTACGTCTAGGCACCTGCGTGACAGGCTTTTAAAAGAAACAGAAAAAAACCTGGCCCTACGTGTAGAAGAAACAGACTCTGAAGATAAGTTTCTCGTTTATGGAAGAGGAATTCTGCACTTATCAGTATTGATTGAAACCATGCGTAGAGAAGGATATGAATTACAGGTGGGGCAACCTCAGGTAATTTATAAAACTATAGATGGTGCAACCCACGAACCCATTGAGCATATGGTTGTTGATGTACCGGAAAGTGCTTCGGGCAAAGTAATCGAATTGGCCACACAGCGAAAAGGTGACCTCACTGTAATGGAGCCAAAAGGAGATATCCAACATTTAGAATTTGACATCCCTGCTCGCGGAATCATTGGCCTTCGTAATAACATGCTTACTGCTACAGCAGGTGAAGCTGTAATGACACATCGATTTAAAGAATATGCAACTTATAAAGGAAGTATCCCTCAACGCATAAAAGGATCATTAATTTCTATTGATGGTGGCCCAACTACTGCTTTTGCATTAAACAGGTTGCAAGATAGAGGCAGTTTCTTTGTTGATCCGGGTGATGTTATTTATAAAGGCCAGGTAATTGGTGAGCACTCAAGAGACAATGATTTAGAGGTGAATGTTAATAAAGGCAAGCAATTAACCAATATGCGAAAATCAGGAAGCGATGATGCTGTGAAAATTGCGCCAAAAATTAAATTCTCTCTTGAAGAAGCCATGGAGTACATTCAGAAAGATGAATACATCGAAGTCACTCCCAGATCAATGCGTTTAAGGAAGATCTACCTGAATGAACATGAAAGAAAGAAAATGACGGAGTAGAGAAGCTAGAAGTCGGAAGACAGAAGACAGAAGATAAATGCTGGAAATACCTACCTAGTTACTGCCAATAATTATAAAAGGAGCCCAAAAGTAGGGTGAAGTGAATTTCTTCTCCTTAGAGTTAACAACATTCTGCAAATTATTATGCCATTCAACCGACCTCATTCCTCTTGACCCACCAGCTGACGGGTTGAAATCATGGTCTATCAAATCTCTTTGTGCCTGCGCCAGCGCAGAGGCAAGAGACATCCCGGCATCAACATACTGATGCATTTTTGTCATAAGCAAGGAGGTCGATACGTCATCCACTTTCCAGAGACTAACCACTACTGCCGATGAACCTGCATACATGAATGCCCTGCTTAGGCCTATTAGTTCATCACCTTTCGAAAGATCACCCAATCCTGTTTCACAAGCACTAAGGGTTACCAATTTTGAGCTTAGGTCAATATCAAATATTTCTTCAACAGAAAGTTGCCCATTGTCATTGTCAGAAGGCGCCATCAGAATATAAGATTTTGATGGATTGTATTTATTCATAACGCCATGTGTAGCTACATGAATCAGGTCATAGTCTCCAGCATGTTCTTTAAAATAGGTTTCAGAAACATCATCTTCATATAAGCAGCGATTATCATCATAAAACTGTGTAAGTTGCTGAAGTTCCATTGCCGTTCCTGGCAGTGGATGATATTCTCCTATTTGTAATTCTCCTAGTGCCATTCCAAAGAAACGATTTCCTTTTGTTGTTTTAGATCGATTAAAACTGTGGTAGTAAATTGAAGCAGAAGGAGCATAAAAAATATCTACTTTTTCAACTAAAAAGGTTTCACCATTATTCAATGCTTCATATGGCACAAAATGTAATGGCCCATGTGGTATTATACCCACCTGTTTATACTCCTCAAAAACGTTTTGGAATGATGGTGCCAGAAGTTGATTCAATTCAGTAAAACCATCTACAATTTTATCCTCGATGCCAAATCGAATTAGATTCCTAACTTTTGTCACCCCTTTATTTACTTCATTCTTATCGATATCAAGTATTTTACTGGTTATGTCATTCTTAGTTATCTTCCAGGTTACCAATTCATCTTTACCTACCCAGAATTTTAAAAGAGCAGTTTCTTTATCCAATGCATTAGTAAGATTAGTGAGCGACACAGGCTCTATTGAGATCAATGAAATGTACTTATCATTCTTCTGATTCAGCTCGCTTATTATATCATTATACTCCAGCGTAAGCTTCTCTAATTTTTCTTTATAATACTCTGTGTCCAGCTTTTTGAGTTCCGCCTGAAGAATTTGGCTGTTAATGAAATTAATCTCGCTATTCAGATGCTGTTCTCTCTTTACTAATTCATTCTTTTGGTTGTCAACAAATGATCTGTTGTTAAGCATCTCCAAAAAAGTACGGGATCGTGCCTTTTCACTTAGATTAAATGCCTTTTCAATAGTTTTTTTATCGACTGACTCATATTTCAAAATCATTGTAAGGTATGAATCATACACATCAACCTTAGCATTAAGATAATGCCATTTAAGTTCATTCCTGGTTATGTCATTCCTCTGTTTTTCGAATATTTCAATTGACTGTTCATACCAGTTTTCAGCCTCTTTAAAATCACCTTTGGCTTCACTCAACAATCCTTTGTTATAATTAATCTTCCAACGGGTATCAGGACTTGTGTTATATGATTCTGCCTCCTCTAGCTTAACAGACGCTTTATCAAATCTTTCTTGTTCACGATACAACTTGCTTAACAACAAATCTGTCTTGGCTATTCCTTCAATAATTTTTTCTGCATGAAAGTAATCATAAGCACTTAAAAGTTTAACCTCCAGGCTATCAGTTGGCTGGCTGAACAATTCAGCCTCAGCCATTTTCAACACAGCAATGTTAGCCCCCAACATCGCACCATTTTGATTATAAAAGTCATAGGCGTTCTTAACATCGCCCAGTCTTTGGTTGATCGATGGATTTAATGATGAAGACTCTCGGCCAATAGATCCTTGCAGCTTTTTTGCTTTTTTGTACTGCTCTTTTGCTTTCTTGCTATCACCAATCACCTCATATACATCTCCCAACCTGATATGTGACCAAATGATTTGAGGAATTATATTCACATCAACTGCTTCATCAAGTGCTTTTTGTTTAATAAGAACAGCATTTTCAGGGTTGCCTCTCTGCAATTCAATATCACCTTGTACCTGTAGCTGACGAAATACACTATAGTCATTATTTTCCGATAGCTTTACTGATTGTTTAATAAACCAATTAGCACTATCCAGGCTGTTTCTTGCCAGATATAATTTTGCCAACAGCAAGTTAACCTCAATCATTCCCACACCTTCCTTATCTTCTTTATCATATATCCCTTGAGCTAGTTGAGCATCTTTAAAGCAATCATTGAAAAGCCCCATAGTTAATTCCAATTGAGCTTTGGATAAATAGGTGTCAGCGATTGAAAGCTTTTTTACTGCTTTTAAACTTGTTTCCATCCCGGCATTAAGATCTAATGCCTTTGATAGGGATTCCATTGCTTCAGGATACTGACCCATATATACATGAGTAAGACCAATTTGTCTATGATCATCTATGATGTTAAGAAGGTTGTCAGGCTCAGCACTATCTATTCTCAATGCATCCTCTAAAACCTGTAAGGACTTATTATACTTACCCTGGGTAGAATAAGCGTGCGCCAACTTGCGGTTTACATCCGCCTCCATTGTGGTATTTCGCATTACTCCCAGGGATGGGGCAACTTCCAGGTAAGTCTCATAATTATAAATAGCCGTTTCATAATCATGCTGATTATTGGCCATATCACCCTGCTGTATTGCCTGTGTGGCAACAATTGAAGGGGTTTTACATGAAACGAATATTAGACTGCTAAATATAACCAGTAAAGAAGGTGCTGCTATTCTTATTAAGAAAGCCAGATAATTATAATACATATTGAACAATCAGTATAAAGCCCGGATCGGCTCCGGCCATTTTACCTATAAGTGGAATTTGAATAGATTGGTTTACACGAAGCCGCTTGATCTGAAAACTTAACCTGGGAGCATATTCAACCAACCAGGATGCTGTATTATCCATAGCTTGCCCATCTTCATAATCCGTAGCTATATTAAAATAATAGATATCATTAGTTATGGCTAACCACTCATTCATATGAAAGTTAAAGGAACCCGAAACCGTAAGCATATTACCATCCCTAAAAGGTGTAAGTGGACCATCAACATAAAATTGTTTCTCACCTTCCAGGTTTACCTTATATGTTACATAGGTTGTCCAGGAATATGGATAATTGATTTTTCTCATCGCAAATCCTCCTTCAAGCGAAAAATGCCCTGCACCTACCGCAATATCCATAATATCCGGATCATCCATTTCAACAGGGTTTTTAGCACCTGTCGGAAAGGTTCCTGTAAACATTAGCTTTATTGCAGGTTTAGTGGTTGTTGCTTCCATTATCTGATAATCAAGGCCAAGCCATATATCGCTCAAACCACTACCATTACCTTCTAACTTTTGCTGTTGGAATAGGCCAAGACCCGGTGCTTCGCCAAGATAAGATAAGAATAGATCTTGCCTCATGTAAGGTATACCTGTGGTAACCTGTAATCGGTCATTAATACCGTATTGTAGCAATAATTGAGCTGCCCATGATCTTCCCGAAGCATTGGAAACAGGCACCTTATCTCCATCATCATTAAAGAATTTATAAAGTGCAGAATAGTTAAATGACATGCCTGTTCTAAAAAAACCCTTATAAAGTGTATACGGCTCTGTAATAATGGTCATATTCTTCTTCTCCGCAGGCAATACCTCCTGTTCTGATTGGGCTTTTACCAACAGAGTAAAAAAGGTAAGTATCAACAATATGGTAAACTTTTTACTTATCATCTAGAATGCAAAGAGGTTATAATAAAATGTGGTTTGAATCCTGAATGGCGAATAAGCACTTTCTCCTGATAAAGGGAGTAAAACACTTTGACGTAACCATAACTTACTTGAGACTAATATCTCATAACCCGGGCTAAGCAAATTTAGCTTCTCTTCCGGTATTGCAATTTTATTCCCTGATTCTTCAGACCATCCACCCTGAGACATATACCTGGAATACCCAAAGAACACATTAACCCAGTCATATAATTGATATTCAGCCTGGAGATTAATTAATATCTTCTGAGGAACCTGGTGCTCATATTTAGTTGATTCGTATACAAATACATCGTTATCATTCAATCTTGATGACCATGCCAGGTTTTCTGATACACCTAAAGGTACTCTTGATTCAAATGAACCGAAAATTGCAAAATCTGTAAATCTGTACTTTAAGAATCCTTTATAATAGTACGAAAGCACTCCATAGCCCCATGGATTCTCAAAATAATAACTTACAATATCTCCCCATTCGTCTGATGACAACGAATGTTCCGGTTGGTAGGCGGTTGATTCAGCCAGTGGCAAGTATACTCCTGCACTTCCCCCTACATCCAGATTTCTGGTTGAAAGAGGTATTATACCATTCAATCCCAGGTAAATATCCTCTAATCCGGTAGTTACAACATCAGTATACAATTGGAGAGGTGGTGCCGGTGCCCCAATTATATAAACCGGTTCACCTCTGTAATTCTGTTTCTTATGCTTAAATCTTGCTTCGAAATCGAGATAATCAATGATTCCAACTCTTACATTAACCCCAAGGGTATGCATATTGGAAGATATTCCACGATCAGACAATGGCTCCTTATTCCCTGATTCATCGAACTCAGATTTGAATATAGAAAAACCATAGGTTCCTTCCACTCGAATCTGACCTTTATAAAGCGCATATCGTCTGTCCATGGTACGCTCAGCGTTAAACAGGGAATCCCTGTTAATCTGGGCCAAGCCAAACATTGGCAGCAGTGTTAGAACAAATATGATTCTTAATACTTTCATCTGGGTGTATATTTCCAAAGGCCTCCTTCATAGGTGCCAAACCATAATGCACCTGTTTTATCCTTATATGATGCAATCGTAGATATTCTATAATCATTAAGTGATTCCGGGAGAGTTCTCATAGAAGAACCATTGTTGTAAATTAATCCATTCCCAATGCTTCCGAACCACATTGTATTCTTTCTATCCTGATTAATGGTATAGGCCCAATTCTGGGGAGCGCTATTGTAGAGATCAACTACTTCAAATGAATCACCTTTCTTCTTTGCTAAACTATTATAGGTCCCCACCCATAATGTACCCCAATTGTCTTCGAATATTGATTGAATCCAGTTATCTGGTAATCCATCGGTGGATGTATACCTGGTAAATGTGACAGCCCCTTTCTTTA
>JBDLIU010000103.1:0-14304 GCA_039714715.1 Bacteroidota bacterium | reverse complement strand
GTCACCAAATCCCCAATCGAAATTGATATCTTTTTCAACTCGTACCAGGTCAGGTTCTCCTTCCACTTCCTTGTTGTTGAAGTACTCCGCATCAATTCCAGGCTCTCCCGATTTAGTCATATAAAACTCCGGACCAGCAATTGGTAAATCCAATGATCGTGCAGGAATTCCCCGAGCAAACTTTACCTCAATGTCGTCACTAACCTTATCCAGAATTCCCTGGTATGGAGAAACACCATAGTTACCGGTAAGGCCTCCGCTTCCACCACCTTCCATGCGTGCTTCACCTGCATTGGGACCTATTACAGCAATCGACCTTATGTTCTCTTTATTAAGTGGAAGGAAGTTTCTATCGTTCTTAAGAAGTACAATACTTTGGTCAGCTACCCTCTTTGCCAGCTCTCTCCTAGGAGGTTGATCAGAAATGCCACCATAAGAATCCACAGATTCATCAAACAATCCGGCTTTGAACATTACTCGTAGAATCCTTCTCACTTTATCATCTAGCAAAGCTTCTTCTACTTCACCATCATTAATGGCTTTCAAGAGCTTTTCTCCATAATATTTACCATTAGGCATTTCCAAATCCAAACCTGAGTTTGCCATAGGTACTGTCGATCGGGCGCCTCCCCAGTCAGAGACAGCAACTCCTGTAAATCCCCATTCATCTTTCAGTACATCCTGGAGCAAGTACTTGTTTTCGCATGCATAGGTACCCCTGAATTGGTTGTAAGCTGCCATAATTGTCCATGTATCAGCTTCTTGTACAGCCGCTTTGTAAGCAGGAAAATAAATTTCACGTAAGGCACGTTCATTCATTTCTGCACTTACATCAAAACGGTTCCATTCCTGGTTATTGGCCACAAAATGCTTAGTACAGGTAATTACATTTTTACTCTGAACACCTTTCACATATGGCACCACCATCCTAGACATTAAATAAGGATCTTCTCCGAAGCCTTCGAAAGTACGTCCTCCATGAGGTGCCCGGGCAATATTGATACAAGGCCCAAGCAGCATATTGCGACCAATAATCCTGGTCTCTTCACCAATCTGCTGTGCCACACTGTGCATTAAATCAGTATTGAAGGTAGCTGCCAGGTTTATCATGGCAGAATAGTTGGTAGAACGGCCTTTGTTATTAGGGCCTAGAGGTCCATCGGTCATCACCATTTCCGGGATTCCCAGCCGTATATTTCCATAAGTTTTAAAATCGTTGCCTCCAACAAGTTCAACCTTTTCTTCCAAGGTCATTCTATCGATCAAGTCCTCAACACGTGTTTCCGTATCTTTATTAGCGTTTTTATAATCCGGTAAGCTGTAGTCATTAACTGTACATCCAGTGAGAATAATAATGCCAAATAGTATAATTGTTTTATTCATGAAATTATTTCGTTAAAATTCCAGTTTATTCAAGATGGTATTGCCAGTCCAGTTAGCCTCCGCGGTTGGTAGCAAACCATGATAGTATCCTGACCAGGGTGCGTACATTATGCCTAGAAACGAGTCTTTATACTTTTCGCCTACGAGAAGAAGATCAAGTACATTAGCCGGCTCAAACCAAGCCACACCACCAGTTTTATAACCCTTGTCCAGATAAAACTTCATCTGGTTAATGGTTTGCATTTTATCGCTATGATAAACTGCGATGTAATTCCAGTCATAAACCATTACATCTTCGGGTAAACCATCAATAGCTCCAGTAGCCCCTATTTTAGACGCATTTTGAAGGTCATTAAACATATCGCCCCAGATATAAATATCTACCTTAGGATCATACTTCCTAATAATACCATAGATTCTCTTGATCTGGTCAATCATTATCTCCCTGTTCGTCAGGTTACGGGCTTTACAAAGACTGCAAGTGTTTACAAAGCCAACTTCATCCTGGCTGATATGAATTTTTGATGGCTTTAACTTAGTGAGTACTGATGAAATAACCCTTTCCTGTATCTCCCATCCTTTAGGATTGGTTGGACAACTTGCCGGATGTGGAAACAAAGAAAAATCTACAGCATCATAGCTCAGGTAAACCTCCTTTGTAAAATATTTCTCTGATAAGATTTGAATGGTGGGATTTTGAATAGAGATCAGTTCATAATCAAGACCACGAATTAGTTCTTTTTCTGATGCATCGAAAACATGAACTGTCGATTGCTCACAATCGTGAATTTTGGGAACATCGAGTTCAATTACTCCTGCTTTTCCCACAATATGCTTTTCAAGCTCATGGTAAATTCCTTCTTCTAAACACTGGTCTACTAATCGGGTAATAGTATGCGATCCAAAAGTTTCGAAATATGGCACAGGCTCTATAAAATGCCTTTTGCAGTAGTTCATCACATCCGTAATCTGTTTCAGTTGCCGAGGATCATCCAATTCCAGGTAAGCATTTGCCGGAACGTAAACTTCATTATATCTGAGGTCGGTAACTTGCCTGATATATGCTTTAAAATCATCATTAAGATTGGGTTTCCCTGCTCTGTAAATCACACTTCGTACAGGATAGGATGGATAATCATTAATAAAGCCTTCAGGAATAGTTAAGTTTTGCCGTAAAGCCTGTAACAAGGAATTTACACCATAGAATAATCCTTGGCGAGATGCTGATCTGATAAAGATTTTCTTTTTCTCAATTTCAATGGTATAGCCTTCTGTATTAACAAAATCATTTTCGGAGCCTATTAACAAATTAATAGAAAAGTTTGTATCAGACTTGTTTGCATAACGCAATGACATGCCAAACCTGCCTTCCCACAGGCTCTCTGCCATTTCGTTGATAAAATCCTTTGTATCAGAACCATCATAAACCCTCCAATCGCCATTAATCGTTATTAAGTCACTTTTAAATGACATTTCTTTAGGTTGCGGAAAAACACCCTTAAAAGGGTTATTTGAATTTCCCAGATCACTTAAACCATTACGAGCATTCTTAATCCCATCAAAATACCTTCGATAACCATAAGGGTGTTCCCAAAGCTTATTAGCCTGATCAAGCCACCGCGTAGTTTCAATGAAATCCCTGTAATAATTAGCCAAAGGAGACCAGTGGGTGTCAGGTACCTTGCGATAAAATAGTTCTCTCGTTTCTTCTACCATATTACCAGTAGTATTCATGTAGGCATATGATCTTTGCTGGCTATTTTCTGTTTCATAAGAAATGGTTATAGCATATTCCTTACCCGGAAAATCACTTTTACTAAGTACAAGTCTGCTGCCAATTGGCGTATCAATTGCTTTGGAGTGCCTGCCTTCAATTTCATTAAACTCAACATGAGCCATGGGCAGATTGCTAAGCTGACCTACAATATTATTATCGCCAATGGTGCCAATAATTTGATCGTCCTTTACTATGAATTCGCTATTCATAGCTACGTTTAATTGCTTCTGTACTTGCTTCCAGGCTGTGGTATTATCAACCGGACGCAGCACAAATCCCCAACCACCAAAACCTTGTCCAATTTTTAATAGTAATAGATTTTTACCGGGCTTAAGATTGAGTTTAAGGTATTCGTCATCTATTGAAACAGTCCTCGGCTTATGCACCTTTAGGATTTGTTTACCCCCAAACCATGCTTTAATGCCATCATTAGAGCCTACACCCAGTATTTTCTCCTGCTCAATTTTACTTTCGATCCAGATGGCTGCATAGCTAACTACAGCATCATTCGGTGAAAAGACTTTTTTTAAATCAATAATATCCGATTCCGATTGATACCTAAACCATTTAACAGAATCACCTTCCCATTCCACCTTATGGCCAATAAAAGGGGATACTCCTGTTTCACCGCCAATTGCCTCCAGGTAATCTTTTGAAAATCCAGTACAGGTATGTTCTAAATGAAAGTAATCTTTTACTCCCTCAGGTAGTTTGTTAGGGAATGGCCCAATCATCATAAAATCTTTGAGAAACTTACCAGTCTTAAATTCCTCAGCCTGGTAAATTAATCTCCCTTCAGCATCAATATCTTGAGCATTGACCAGGGTCGACACTAAAAGAAATAATAAGATGAGATTAAAATGCCTCATTACTAAAACACAGGGTTATCAATTAAGTAACTCTTCTTCTGTAAAACTTGCCATCTTTATTGCCCGCTTTTTATCTACATGAAAAGAGTAGGTTAAATATATTTTACCATCGATGGTCTGTATTAATGATGGGTAGGCAAACCTCCCCTCTCCCTTTTTAGTTTTTTCGATGTGTTTGGCTTGCTGCCAGGTCTGACCTTCATCTTCTGAAATAGCCACCGCAAATGAATACCGACCATCATCCACATCGTTGTAAGCCATCACCCAGTTACCACTTGCAAGTACAATTACTTCCACGCTCACACCCGGATTAGGAATATCAGTCTTTTCAGCATAAGTCCATGATTCTCCATCATTATTAGAGGTACTTACCATCACCCTGCCCGGCTCATCACCATTATCTCTCATATAAGCAACCAGACTTCCATCTTTCTTCTGAACAATACTTGGTTGCACATTACCACGGCCTACAATCGGTTGACTTGTTTGCCATGTTTTGCCCTTGTCATCAGAGATCCCCACCAACGACAAATTATATCCATCAGAATAAAGAGGCAACAAAATTCTGCCATTGTCAAGCTGCAATGGATGGATTCTGGTCATCCACCCCATTTGTCTTTTCTTTTTGTCCTGGGAAGCCTCAGCAATCATATTTTCATATTTCTTGGCATATTCAGCCCAGGCATAATCAGGGGTTTTTGCCTCTTCGAATTGTTTCTTAATGGTTTCGGCAAACTTGTCGCCCGGTTTAAGGATGACAGCATCCTGCCAATTCCAGTTGGGAGCACCAGATTTCTTATAATCTTCTGAAGTACGATACTTTAGCAATGATGTCTCCCACCGGTTGGCTCTTACTGCAATCCAGAAAAGCCATAATTTATCAGTATTATCTAAAAACAAGACCGGATTGCAATCCGGATGGTCTGGTGTATCTGCCATCAGGAACTTTTCACTCCATTGTCCCTTTTTCTTTGAATATCTGGCGCCATTAATTACATTGTCATTGGCATTACGCTCACCTGATCCCTCAAACCAGCAGGAAAGCAAATCGCCATTGGGCAGCTCAATTAACGAACTTCCATGCACATAAGTATCCTGAATTGGAAAGACAAAATCGCTCTCAAGTTTATCAACCTGTTGTGCACAAGCAACGCTTATTAAAGACCACAGCAAAATGAAGATTAAAGACTTTTTCATCAGTTTACTTTTAAGTTTTATCCTAATATCAGGATACACTACAAAATAAACATTTACACCCTAAAATCACTTCTTCTTTCTTATGAATTATCTCATGAATCTTAACCCATTCTTGGAATTAACAAGATAAATATTCCACTATCAGGATAATATTTCATAATAACGGTTCTTAATCAACTAAACCATTTATTCTAATTAGCTATTTGGAAATACCTGAAGACTATGCTGAATGAACCAGTCGGTTATACAAGGCAAACGAAAATGCAAGAACCAACATCCCTCCTGTTCCCACTGCACCAATTAGAATGGGATCTAAATTAGCTTGAAGCCAGGATAGGTTCTCTGGCAAATCGCGCAGGAAGGTGCCCCATGAAATTATTAATACGCTTAATACTACAGTGGCTATACCTTGCACTTTTGTAAGTTTTGCATTGGAGAGTGCAAGCAGGAACAATCCCAGCATTCCACCACCAAAAATACCTGATATCACCCACCATGTATCCAGCGCACTCTTAGCGTTAATCATGAGTAAAGCAAAACCGATACCAAAGACGCCCCAGATAACGGTCATGGTTCTTAAAAAAATCAGACTCGTTTTTTCGGAGGCTTCCTTGTTGAAGTATTTTTTATAGAAATCCATAAACAGTACTGTTGCAGAACTGTTAAGTGCAGAATCTACCGTGCTCATTGATGCGGCCATAATTGCGGCTATCATAAGTCCCTTAATCCCAACAGGCAACTCGGTTGCAATAAAGAATGGAAATACCTGATCCCCTTTAGTCACAGCCTCTCCCAACACATGGGCATCACTACTATAAAAGGCAAATAGTCCCGTTCCTATATAGAGGAAAATAGCTGTCAGGGGCAAATAAATTAACATGGCTATCCAAACCGAGCGTTTTGCTTCTCTTTCAGTTCCCACGGAGCTATATTTCTGGGTATAGTTTTGATCGGCAATAAGGTTCCTTATGTTTTCAGTCAAACCATAAATAACCATTACTAAAATGGTTCTTCCGCTTAATGAAAAAGAAGAATCTCCCAGGCTGAATTTATTGTCATCTACTGCATATTGAATTAGGAGCTCCGGTTGAGCAAATATTGTTGTGGTAAGAACATACCCTACAAAAACTATCCCTCCAATCATTATTATTGACTGCATTACATCTGTCCAGATAACCGCTTCCATTCCTCCCATTAATGTATATATGATGGTTACAATACCAACAATTACTATCACCGTTTGAATATTAACATCTATAAATGAGGTTAATAGCAATGATGACAGGTACAGGATTACTGCTGTTCTGCCCACCATAAAAAGCACAAAAGAAAAGGCCGCGTAAATTCGGCCCCAGTCTCCTATCTTCTCTTCAAGATATTTATACACTGAAACGATCTTATGCTTCCGATAATGTGGGATTACATATTTGGTTACAAACCAGGCTACCGGGATTGTTGTCAGAGCAAAAATAAGTGGATGCCAATTATCATCGAATGCCTTTCCTGGCACGGCAATGTAGGAAATACTGCTTGTGTAAGTGCTCATTACCGCTATGCCGGCAGCCCAGGCCGGGATACCCCTGCTAGCCACCATAAAATGTTCAGAGGTTTTACTCTTTCGGTAAAAATAAATCCCCATGGCAACAAGAATAGCCCCATAAAGGATTATGATTGATGTATCAACTATGCCAAGGTGATAGCTCATTCAGGATATTCTTTTTTTTGTACTCACTAATATACTTCGCCAAAAGTGCCCGTTCATCATCGTTGAACCTTTTTAATGGAGGCAGCATATGATCTTCGCAAATACCCAACACTGACAGTGCTCCTTTTGTGCCTTTTGTAAAGCGGGAAAACTGATCTCCAACCGCATAAATTGTTTCGTACAACAAGGCAACTTCTTTTCGCAGCAATTCTAACCTCTCCTTATCTTTTGCAACAGAGGCATTATAGTAAGCCACAAACAATTCAGGATAAAAATTAGCACCTCCAGCAATGGATCCATGGCCTCCTGCCATGATTGTTTCCGGAATATAAAGCTCGGTGCCAACCATTATCGAAAACTCAGGGTCATCTTTGAAGGCCTTGGTAAGCGACTGAAGATAGTCTAGATCCCCGGAGCTATCTTTTATACCTAATGCTCCTAATTTTCTGAATTTCTTAACAAACTCTATCGACAGGTCAATTTTTGTACAACTTGGCATATTATAGAGCACGAATGGAAGGGGTAGCTGCTTAATAAGTTCTTCAAAATATACTTCCAGTTCTTCTTCTCCTAAAGGGAAGTAATATGGAGGTGCAACTACAACCACATCTGCACCTGCATCTTTAGCTACATGGGCAATTTCAACAGAATATTCAAGAACAGAATCAGTAATTCCAACATAAACAGGAAGCCTCTTATCAATTATTTTACATGCCTCCTCAATAAGCTGCTTTCTTAACTTATATGGCATACTTGGACCTTCGCCATTGGTGCCCAATAAAAAAATCCCATGTACTCCACCGTTAATTAAATGTTCAATCAGATTATTTAATCCAATTAAATCTAGCTCACCATTTTCTAAAAATGGGGTAACCATGGGCGGAATAATTCCTTTTATATTTAAATCCATTGTTATTGTTTAGGTTGCCCAAATAAAAAAACAATACCCGTTGCTATATGTACAAAGAAAACTCAAACCAGTATGCCAAACTTCATGATTGTTACTTAATGAATATGTAATCTTAACCCGAAGTTTCACTAACAGTTAAATTTCTATGAAAAGAAGGTAAATTGTAATTAGTTGACTCTAACTTACGTTAATTTAATATCGGCAAATATTAAATATTACCAAGCCTTCGAAACATTAAAAAGTTACCTTTGAATAAGGCATTTATCTCTTATGAATCCGATAGCTCGCAATATTTTCTTTATAGTGTCTTTTTCTCTGCTCAATCACTTAATTGTTCTTGGTCAGGCACAAATTGGTGTGGCCTGGGAATTCAATGAGAATGGTAATACTGAAGGTTGGATTATTAAAGACAGCTTCGAGACTTTAAATGTTGAAAATGGCGTACTCTCTGTTATAACAACTTCCGATGTCTCTCCTTATCCCAGTTTAAATAGCGGTTCTTTTAATATCAAGGCTGAAGACTATGGTTTTATATCCTTAAGGGTAAGAACAAATGGAGCGGAAAATTTGAAAATTTCCTGGACAACCGATACCGGCACTGGTCTTTACACCAACATTGAATTATATCGCGACAATGAATTTCACACTTACAATAAACCTGTTTTTCTTAATAGTTTCTGGAAGGACAATATTGTTCAATTTACGTCATTCAGAATAGAGGACGCTCCTGTAGGCTCTCTAATTGAAATTGATTTCATAAGGATTATGCATACTGGACCACGTGCAGAAATTGAGAATTTAAAAGTTGAGCGCCCTGTAATTAAGCAAGGAGTGGAAGTTCCGCTCTTAGCATTTATTAAAAATAGTGGAGATGAAAATGCAAGTTCAAACTATGAATTAACGCTTCCGCCTGAGGTAATATTAATAGACGGTGATCTGCAATCTAATGTGCAGGACATACAACCTCAAGAATCTGATACCATAAAGTGGATAGTAAAGTCTGATATAATTGGTAACCATACTATCAACTTAAGTTTGGATGTTACTGAAGGTAAAGCAGATTCTACGATTGCTTTCATTGTTACGGACACCCATTGGCAGCAAGATGATTTCTTGTTATCTGCATGGTCTCCTCCGTATGCATGGTATACCCCACCATATGATGAGAGTGTTTTTGAAGATTATAAAAATGCCAATTTTGATGTAGCGCTCTGGGCTCGTCCACAAGATGAGCTTATTGCTCTCTTTGAACAATATAATCTTAAATACTACATACTTGTTACTCATTTGCTTGGAGGAGATGAGTACCTCAGGGAACCATCTAGCGGCATTGCCCCTGAAATAACTCCTGCAATGTTGTCAATCCTGGATCCTGTAATCGAAAAATATCGCAATAATCCAAATATGATTGGCTACCACATTTGTGATGAACCCTATGAAGTTACATTCGGAAACATTGGTAAGGTAGTAAACTATATACGTGAACGAGATCCAACAAGAGAGTGTTTTGTGAATATTTGGCCTGGAATGGATGATTTTAGATATCAGGATTACATTGAGAAACTGTTAGACATAACCAAATTGCCAATACTTAGCTACGACAGGTATATATTTCATAATGGTTATGATGAAACATACAAGTTCTTTTCAAATATCCAGATCATTCGTAGAAACGCCCTACGATATGACATCCCTTTCTACAATATTATCCAGGCAATAGGTACTGATGGCACCATTGAAGAACATCTTGATTGGAGAACACCAACAATTAGTCAGCTTAATTGGCAGGCATATGCTTCGCTGGCCTATGGGGTGAAAGGATTGATCTGGTTTCATTGGCATGGCAACTGGGGTGTCACAGGATATCCAAACAGTGCATTTACCTATAATGCAATACAAAGTGTAAATCCGGAAATTAAGGTTTTGGGACAGCAAATGCTGGACCTGAAATCTACAGGTGTATACCACAATCATCCAGATCACACAACAATACCAGCATTTGAAGGAGATACTTTGATCAGATCAGTATCTGACAATTCTAATTTAGTAATTGGTATGTTTAAAGATGAGAGTGATAATGATTATGTAATGCTAATGAACAAGGACTATTACAATAGCACTACAGTTCAAATATCATCTGATTATCATATTTATTTTGTTAAGGAGTTTAATCCTGAAACATCAGAATGGGAAATGATTATTATTCCTGTTATATTGTCTAGTTCTGGCTCACACTTTGAGATAACAATAGAGCCTGGTTCTGGTAAACTGTTAGACTTAAGCAATAGATCAACTTTTGTGGCCGATAGAATTGATGATCATTATCTTCAAAGCAACCTAAAAAGCACCCCCAATCCATTCAATAGAAGCACTAAAATTAGCTATACACTTACAGAAAATTCATATGTTACACTTTCGGTTTATAATTCATCAGGACAACTCGTTAACGTTTTAGAGAAGAATAAATACCAAGTCGCATCAAAAAAATATACATATGAGTGGAATGGCAGGGATATTCAAGACAAACAACTAGATGCAGGATTATATTTTGTAAGGCTTGTTACTAACTCTTCGCAGGAATCGGTCAAAATACTAAAATTATACTAAGATATCTGATGATATATAAGTATCAATTCTACAGCTCTTAATCACTACAAATCGATTAGCTTTAAAGAATTTATACCATTCTTATCACAATTTATCTCAATATCTACAATTAGCGTTAATATTGTTTAAGCATTAAGAAATATTAACGAACACTTATGATTGTTATCAATCTATCTTTGATGAGATAATAAGGATATATTTTGAATAAGGTTAAAAAGTATAAGTTGGATAAAATTGAGTCATGGTTCAGGCAATTTAAAGGCACCATTACTGCCTTTTCGGGTGGTGTTGATTCTGCCTTGGTCCTCTATCTTTCAAGAACGTATCTGGGCAAAGAAAAAACTATCGGTGTTATTTCTGCCAGTGAGAGTTTAAAAGATAAGGATTACAAGCTAGCGGTAGATTTCTGTAAGACCCATGATATCAAGTTATTAACCATTAAAACAGATGAAATAGATGATCCCAGCTACAATTCAAATCCCTGGAATCGTTGCTATTATTGTAAAACACATTTATATATTGATCTGAATAAGATGGCTATACAATACCCTGGATTTGTAATCATCAACGGAAATAATAAGGATGATTATGATGACTTCAGACCAGGACATAAGGCATCGGATGAACATGGTATACGATCTCCTTTAGCTGAGTTAAAAATAGGGAAAGACGAAGTCAGACGACTTGCAAAATCCTTCAACCTGGGGAACTGGGATAAACCAGCCAGCCCCTGTCTTAGCTCACGAATTCCTTATGGAGAGGTAGTGACTGTTAGTAAATTAAAACAGATTGAGAAAGCAGAAGCTATTCTTAACAACTATGGATTTTATGAAGTACGAGTACGACACTATGGTCAGGACTGTAAAATAGAAGTACCTAAAAAAGATATCAACCAACTAAATTCAAGTTTCCAGACAATTAACCGTGAAATACATAAGTTGGGATTTAAGAACTGCCTGATTGACATTGACGGATTAGAATCGGGAAAATTAAATAAAAGCTTAAATTTAGGTAATGGACAATCATAATATCGACCACCACCGAGATGATAGAATAGGTTTCCCAGAAGTAATTTTTGGAGAATCCAAGTTTATTGATGATTTGAAATCAATATTAAGAGCCTATATAGAAAAAGATAAGAACGCCCTGGTCACTAAACTTCAGGAATCAAAAGCAGTAGATCTGAAAAAAGAATTCTCTAATTCATTTTACGATAAGGCTTCGGGTATCTTCATGCTAAAACAAATTGATGAGTCATCTGAGGTTGCTGAAGTTGGAATCCTCTCCGGGGGAACTTCAGATATTTTTATCGTGAATGAAATTTATTATACCTTGAGATTTATGGGTATTAATGCAGCTAAACATATGGACATAGGAGTAGCTGGCGTTCACAGACTTCTCGATAAAATTGATACGCTAAAGCAATACAAAGTAATCATTACAGTTGCAGGATTTGAAGGTGCTCTTCCAACTGTGGTTGGAGGGTTACTGCCACAACCAATAATTGCTGTACCGGCATCTGTGGGATATGGTGTGGCAGAAGGTGGGCATGTTGCCCTTAATGCCATGCTCTCAAGCTGTGCCAATGGCATAACTGTAGTTAATATTAATAATGGATATGGAGCAGCTATGGCTGCCATCAGGATACTAAATACGATTAAAGACTGACAGATGATTATTTACATTGAGGCATTTTCGGGGTTATCAGGAGATATGTTCTTAGGGGCACTGGCATCCCTGACTGATGAACACGAGGCGCTGTTATCTTTGCCACAAAAACTCAATCTCACCGATGGTAAAATAGTAATCAATGATGTCAATAAAAATGGTATTGTATGTAAACATATTGAGGTAATTGACCTGAACAAAGGCAATCATCATCACCGTCATTTGAGTGATATTGTTACTATAATTGATAATGCTGACATTACTGATAGTGCTAAAACGATAGCTAAAGATATTTTCAATATCATTGGCAAATCAGAAAGTAAAATTCATAACATCCCACTTGATAAAATCCATTTTCATGAAGTAAGCGGTGTTGACTCCATTATAGATATTGTAGGCAGTGCTGTTTTAATTGATAAGCTTAGCATCGTAAAAACTTATTCAACTGAAGTTTGTACTGGATTTGGTTTTGTAAACACGCAACATGGTAAGCTGCCGGTACCTGCACCAGCTACAGCTGATATCCTGTCAGGCATACCTACTTACAAAGGAGATGAAGAGGGAGAAAGAGTGACACCAACAGGGGCTGCCATATTAAAATACTTAAATCCTGAGTTTAATGTGCCAAGTCTGGTTACAGAAAAGACAGTTTATGGCCCTGGTAAAAAAGATTTCATCGCCCCTAATGTACTTAGAATATCATCGGTAAAAGAAATACAAAAGTCTGATCAGATGATTGTGATTGAAACAAATATCGATGACATGTCGCACGAGATGCTGGGACTGGATTTCCAGGAGCAGTTAATCGAGAATGGCGCTCTTGATTTTTATTTTACTCAGATCCAAATGAAGAAAGGAAGACCAGGGATTCTGCTCAACTGCCTTACTACCACAACGCACTTCGATAAGCTCTCTGATTTCATCCTTGAAAACACAAGTACAATTGGACTCAGGCATTATATTGTTGACAAGAAAAAACTGGAGCGATCCATAAAAAATATTAACACTTCTTACGGTAATGTTCAGGTTAAAGAAATGATAACTCCTTCAGGATCAAGCCGAATAACTGTTGAGTACGAAAGTCTGAAAGAATTAAGTGAAAAACTGAATATGCCAATACCAGTTTTACAACAAAAGATATTAAAGGAACTAAATATTTGATCTGATGAACAGATTCCTTACATTAATTCTGCTTGTGCATATATTACCTTTATTTGCCTGGGGCCATCCTGGTCATACCTCACATTTTGAGCTGGGGTGGTATAATATTTCCCTGATTGTAATTGCCCTCATAGTATCCTTAACAATTGCCTATTTCCTGGGATTTAAAGACGGTTATTCCAAACAAGTTTTCTCGTTTTTTAAGCAAATTATTAAAAAATAAATATGGAATATAAAGGCAGATATCCAATCTTCGATCCAAAGCAGATAAAGACCTATCCAGTATCTGAACGTACCAACAAGGTTAAGTTTAAAGATTTGATCCAACCCAACCAGGTGGATGACATTGCCATCGAGGTAAAAGATGAAGTGAGGCTTAGAATTGAAGCATTAGCCAAAGATATTGTGCAAGCAAGGGCTGAAGGAAAACCTGTTGTCTTTTTTGCCGGTGCTCATTTTATTAAGAATGGGCTCTCATTGCTCATAGGTGACCTGGTAAAACGGGGCATGCTTACCCTGGTAGCCGGCAATGGCGCGGTCTCCATCCATGACTTTGAACTGGGTTTAATTGGTGAAACCAGCGAATATGTACCCCAGGCCCTTGAAAAAGGAGAATTTGGAATGGCCTTTGAGTTCAATTACATCAATGCGGCAGTCACTGTTGGCAACAGACTAAAACTGGGCTTTGGCGAATCAATAGGTCGATTGTTTAATGATGAAGATTTTCGTAGTGAAGTTGAAAAAGAGCTCGGACTCGAGAAAATCGTTTTTGAGAAACCGGAAATTAACCTGCTATCAGTTTGCTACCAACATAATGTGCCGGTAACTATTCATGTAGGTATTGGCACTGACGTGCTTGATCAGCATGAATGGTTTGATGGCAGCGCCAAGGGTGGCTGCTCTGGTCGTGATTTCCTTATTTACACAGAAGAAATTGCCAAACTAACCGAAGGCGGTGTGATCCTAAATGTGGGAAGTGCAGTTACTGGTCCGGAAGTGTTCCTGAAAGCTGCTTCTATGGTGGGTA
>JBDLIU010000102.1:0-14357 GCA_039714715.1 Bacteroidota bacterium | reverse complement strand
CAACTCCTGTTTCACAAAATCCATTAGCTCCCTGATATACTCCCTGCTAAAATCGAACTTAATGCCAGCAGCTTCATAGATTTCAGGTATGGTAGCTGTATAACCCAGCTTAAGGGCATTCATATAGCCTTCCAAGCCTTTTTTGTTGTCTTCTTTATAGTTTTTCCATACTGCAATCGCTCCAAGTTGTGCCATACCGTATTCGATATAATAAAATGGCACTTCGTAGAGATGTAATTGGCGTTGCCACAAGTAGCTCTTGTTTAGTTCCAGTTTATTCCAGTCTGTTAATGAATCAGAAAATGTGCTGAAAATTTTATCCCAACTTTCCAGACGTTCATTTACCGAATGCGTTGGATTCTCATAGATCCAGTGCTGGAACTTGTCTATTGTGGCTACCCAGGGCAGTGTCTCTATCAACTGTTCGAGATGTTCTCGCTTTGCCCGGATCAGGTCTTCTTCATTGGGGAAATAAATGTGCCACTGATCCATGGAGATTAATTCCATTGCCATCGAAGCAAGCTCTGCCACTTCAGATGGCGTACTTTTAAACTCGGTAAGTTCCAGTTCATCACTCAAAAAAGCATGTACTGCATGGCCACCTTCGTGCATCAATGTAACCATGTCACGCAGGGTTGAAGTAGCATTCATGAAAATAAAAGGCACACCCGTTTCTGCCAGCGGATAATTATACCCTCCCGGGGATTTGCCTTTTCTTGACTCCAAGTCTAGCCTGCCCATGTCTTTCATTGTATTAAGACATTCTCCCAGATAGGAATCTGTTGCTGTAAATACTTCAATGCCCTTGTCAAGCAAATCTTCTCCATCATCAAATGCTTTTAAAGGTGGCTTACCTTCTTCGTCTACAGCCTTATCCCAGGGCTTTAAACTGTCTACTTTCAGTTTTTTCTTGCGTGTTTCAGCAAAATCATTAAGTAAAGGAACTACTTCGGAAGCCACTGCATCGTGAAAATCAAAACAATCCCGGGGCGTGTAATCAAACCGCCCCATAGCTTTGAACATGTAGTCTCTGTAATTTTCAAAACCTGCATTATTAGCTAACTTATGCCGCAATCCAATTAACTTATTAAACAGGTCATCCAGTTTATTTCTGTCAAGCAATCTTCTGGTACTAATTTTATGATAGACCTCTTCCCTCCATTTCCTGTCCGTTTTTTGAAGCTCAACTGCAGCCTGTTGCAATGTCTTTTCTTCACCCTTCAGCACAATAGTCATCGCCCCTGAAATCTTTCCGTATTCCTGGGCTTCAGTTTGCAATTCAGTCTGAAGAGGAATGTTTTCTTCCCGGAAAATTTCTATCTCCTTTTTCATCTCCCTGATCATAATATCATAACCGAGTTGCTCAGATACCACTTCGAGATATTTTGATTCAACAGCCTTTCGGTTCAGTTTATCACTATAAGGAGCAATTTTGGGCGAAATCTCCTGCACAAAATAATTAAAATTATCTCGAAGCTTCTCATCAGTAGTATCACAGGTCATTTTAATGTATCGCCATGCACCATCTTCCGAGAGTACTGCTTCCAGCTCACTTCTATCTTTAAACCATTTAATGAGTTCTTCTTTACTATTGATTGGTCTTTCTGTGAGATCATCGAAAAATGGTTTCAGTGGTTCCCAGTCAGTTACTATAAATGATTTATTTAAATATTGTCTTTCCATTAAACTTTAAATTATATGTCGCACCGATGGCGCTTGGTTTTCTATTGTTATTAAATCATCGGGTTTCACCCGATGCTACTATATTGCCGCTCCGTTGGAGCTTAAAGATTCTAGATTTTTTCGCAATAATAATTTAAGTCTAGCATCTAATATCTAGTGTCTGTAGTCTTTTTGCAATTAAATATTCAACCAATAAGATAACTTTAGCACTATTGCCCTGTTCTTTACTGAAAAATCTATTGGATTATAGTTATCGGTATATACAATAAACAAGTCAGAAACCGGGGCAAAACGCCATTGGAAGCGGGCATTTATATTCATATTTTCTGCCTGCTCATTATACTGGATAAATGTGGTCAGGAAATGCTTGTTCGTTAAGGTTACATCAATTCTGGGCCCTATTAACCAGAACTTTGAGCTGGCGTAGGGGTCTGGTAGTCTTATATCATTATAAATTGCAGTTACCAGCACACTACCAAATGGTCTGAACTTATAACCACTATTAACTATAAAGGTTAATTTATGACCATTATAAAAAGTTCCAAATTCTCCAGCCATGGCAAAATTCAAAGCTTTTCTGCTATCAGATTCATACATAAAACCTGCACCTGTCCATGAGTACTCTGTATCAGCTGGAAGTTTTTCTCCGTTATCTGAATGTGTAGGATCAAAATCATCATATAAATGAATAAAGTTGTGTTTTACCCCAACCTCAAGAGTACTCGTATTAATAAATTCAAATTGAAGGTTATACAACATCTCAATATCAGATAGTGTATCCCCGGTTTTAAAGGTAAAGAATGACTGCACTCCCGGTTTAATTGTAACTATTCTGTCAGTTTTAGGATAGATAATATAAGCTGACTCAAACAATCCCGTACTATAAGTCCCTTTTCTTGGCACATAACCAACCTCAGCATTATAGCCTTCTCCAATATAGTTGTGAAAGTAGTTAACAGTCCAATGTCTTGTATTATAACCCAGGTAGGCCCCATGCGCAAAAGCATTATCTTTCTTAACCGGATCCATCGAACCATGCAGATATATAGCTGACCTCCACTTATCATCAGCTGATGCAAATTCAAAATCCAAGCCCGCCATACGGTTAAAAGCTGATGTCGACATGGTTGTATCTCCTGCATTAAATCCCGTGGCCTGTCGGTTTATGAAAGTGGCACTAATACTAGAACGTGTCCATAATTTTCTTTGGAGTACAGCAGCAGTATAGTTCTGACCTGAAAGATCAAAACCATCGTTAATGTTTTCCGAGCCAGGTAACACTGTTCCTTTTTTTGCAGCTGTTTGCATATTCATTAATCCTATTCGCCAGTCCTTGTTCAATTTACCGCTTAACCTTGCTCCAAACTGAATAGGTACCTGTACACTATTGCCAGCGGTATCCCTGGCAATTCCAATTCGTCTGCTAAAGAATGGACGAGATGGAGGGAACCCGGAACCTGCAAACAAATCACTGTTTTCAAGGAAAAATTGTCTCTTTTCCGGGAAGAACAGTTCAAAACGGTCTAAATTAACTATTTGCTCATCTACTTCTACCTGTGAGAAATCAGGATTAACAGTAAGATCAAGATTAAGAGCTGATGAGACTGCTATTTTAGCATCGAACCCTGCATTTCCCGACAACTCATATTCACTGGCTTCTTCGAAATCTGCACTAGCCTGACCTAACGCATATGGGATCACAGAAATATTAACTCCTGGTTCCGGTGGTGGATCTTCCCATATCAACTTACCCGCATAGGCAAGGTTATTGGTTCGATATTGCTGAGGTACCGCTGTCCATGATGATCTTTCATTGTTTTTTAAATCGCTCCGAATGAACTGAATATTCCAATTTGTATGGTTCGACTTGTACCTCAGCGTTTTAAAAGGGATAGCGATTTCAGCCACCCATTTATCTTCATAATTGGTTACCTCTGAATACCATTTATTGTCCCAGTCTGCATTTATCTGCATTCCTTCAGAGATAAGGCCTTCCCTTTGTGCGTTATGTGGTGATAAGCTAAAACTGAATCCACTGGTTCTATCATCGAAAGGATCAATGTACATGCCAACATTTTCAGTTCCCATCCAATCCCAATCTCGCTTCAGTGATTCAACAATGTATTCACCAGGTGTCGGGTCATAACAAACTATTCCAACATACAGGAATTGGTTATCAAACGTCAACCTTACTTCTGTCTGTGCAGTAGCAAAATCATTATCCACGGGATATGCTTTATAGAAATCTTTGGCTACGTCTGCAGCCTCCCAGGATTGTTCATCCAGTAGCCCATCTACTTTTAATTTGTCTGAAGCACGTTTGATTTTCACCACAGATTCTATAGGTGGATTTTGCGCCCACAAAGTAGTTGCAGTTAACAGAATAAATAGTGGTATAGTTAGGTTTTTGATCATAGGTAGCTGAGCAAAAATAACAATATCATCAACTTACGATGCTCCGCTTATCAAATTTCAATAAATTTACATCTTAATTAGAAATTACAATGAAGCCTAATCCTCTTACTGCAATATCTCCTGTTGATGGCCGGTATTCAAGACATACTGAGCTATTATCTCCATACTTTTCAGAATTTGGTCTCATTCATTATCGGGTGAGAGTAGAAATCGAATATTTCATAGCACTTTGTGAAATACCTTTACCTTCTTTAACAGAACTGGAAGAAAAAGAGTTTGAAGCATTAAAAAATATCTATGAAGACTTCTCCTTAGAAGATGCTGAAACAATAAAAGCAACAGAAAAGGTTACCAACCATGATGTAAAGGCAGTAGAATATTTTATAAAGGATAAAATGGATAGCCTTGGATTGCAGGATTATAAAGAGTTTGTTCATTTTGGATTAACCTCACAAGATGTAAATAACACGGCTACTCCTCTTTCTCTTAAAGAAGCCATGAATAATGTTTTATTGCTTTCTATGGCTGAATTTATCACATTGTTATTAAAAAAGGTTGAGCAATGGAAAGATATACCCATGCTAGCAAAAACCCATGGACAGCCCGCCTCACCAACAAGACTAGGGAAAGAGCTTGAAGTGTTTGCTACTCGTGTCGTTAACCAGCTTAATATGCTTGACCAGGTTCCTTATGCTGCCAAGTTTGGCGGGGCAACAGGTAATATGAATGCGCATTACGTTGCCTACCCTGATATAGATTGGCATGATTTTGCATTTAACTTCGTAAGGAATAAGCTTGGGCTGGAGAGAAGTTTTCCTACCACACAGATCGAGCATTATGATTATTTAGCAGCTTATTTTGACAACCTGAAGCGAATCAATACTATATTAATTGATTTCTCAAGGGATATCTGGCAATATATTTCTATGGGTTACTTTAAGCAGAAAATTAAAGAAGGTGAAGTAGGTTCTTCAGCTATGCCACATAAGGTTAATCCAATAGATTTTGAAAATGCAGAAGGCAACCTGGGAATTGCCAATGCGCTTTTTGAACACCTGGCTGCAAAACTGCCCATTTCCAGGCTCCAGAGAGATCTTACAGATTCAACAGTATTGAGAAATATTGGAGTACCACTTTCTCATACCTTAATTGCAATCAAATCATTATTGAAAGGAGTCAATAAGCTGGAATTGAATAGAGCTGCCATTGATGCTGACCTGGAAGATAACTGGGCTGTTGTGGCAGAGGGTATTCAAAATATTTTAAGACGTGAAGGTTTCCCAAAACCTTATGAAGCGTTAAAGGACCTTACCCGTAAAAATGAGAAAATCACACAAGCGTCTATCAGTGGTTTTATTGAAGGCCTGAATGTAAGCGATGAAATAAAGGAAGAGCTAAAGTCTATTACTCCTTTTAATTATTTGGGGAAATAAAAGATTCTCCCGCAGATAGCGCAGATTTACTCAGATTATAGCTGTTCGTCAATAATAATAAATCTAAAATCTATTGTTATAGTCTAGTGTCTCACATCTCATATCACCCCACAAAATCACCGGAGGACTTTCGGCATTCTTTGTATCGTTTATTAACCCTAAGCTTCCACCAGGGCCAGGCTGTAAACACCAAGGCTGTTTTAGTGCCAACATTATGCCAAAATCTTTGAAATCCACTTAGACTTCCCGACTGGTCTTTAACCTGAATTTCATAGACAAATCCTAACTCTTTTGTGAAATCTTCGAAGCATTTATTGCCATACAGGGTTTTCCTTGTATTAGTCTTTATGATTGTCATATAACGCTTCTGCTTCGGGCGCTCCTTTTTCTTGTTCACCTTAACTTTTAGATCTGTAGTACTGGTGGGGGGAATAGAATCCTCCTGTGCGTATCCAGCAGTAGCAATAATTAGAAAAAATAAAATGCTGACAACTATTTTCTGCATATAATTAACATCTGCCTGAAACCACCATAATTTTTTTCATGTAAAATACATAAGTTACATGAAAAAAATTATACAAAGGTCCCCTCTGGCCATTAAAAATTATCCTTTTTCAGAGGAAAATTAGTGAAAATTAGTGAATAAGATGGAATTTAACGGTTTTAATCCGTTTGAATATCCCTCAAAAGCAATTGATCATGATGAAAATCGTATAGGGTCTTCTCTCTCAACTGATAATAGGCAGCCCAATAGTCTCGTAAAGAGCTAATATAGTTTTGTTTTGCAAGGTCTTTTGCTTCAATTGACTGGTTAAGATCTGTTATAGAAATTTTACCAATTAAGAATAACTGTTTAGAGATATCATAGGCCCTTTGAGCAATTTGATCAGATATAACCCTTGATTTTACCTGCTCTTTTAACATATTAAAATTACGCGCCTGTGTAAGTATATCCTGATCAAATGTCTCCTCATCCTGTAAGATTTGATATTCCACGAGTTTCTTATTGGCCTCAGCGGTCATAATTCTTGCTTTTTGTCTTCCCCAATCTAAAACAGGGACATTTAGTTGTAAACCAACACGGATATTTTCTCCAGGCTCCTGATAGACTTGTGCTATATCAGACCCTAAATCATTTAATCCATACACTGCCTGTAGATTCATATTAACTCCACTTGACTTTTTGGCCCTGGTAACCCCCTCTTCAGCTTCTAACTGCTGCCTTTTAAAGGTGACCATATCGGATTTATTCTTACGTGCTTCAACTAATGCCACGTTTTCATCTACAATAAAATCAGGTATCTCCTTTGGTATTACCAGTATTACCGGATCAGTATCAGATAAGCCAATAAAAGATTTAAGTTGCAATGAGGCAGATTCCTGTTCAACCAATGCTTTGGTAACAGCAAGTTTTGAGTTAACCAGGTTAAGCTCTAATTTGAGGAGATCATTTTCAGTAATTTTACCCAAATTGTATCTACCTTGTGCTATTTTGAAAATAGTATCATTACTTTCAACATTTTTCTGGGCAATCTCCAAACTGGTCTGGGCCAATAAAAGATTGAAAAATCGCCAGGTTGCATTGACTGAAATTTGTTCCAGTTCTTCAAAGTATTTTTTCTGAGATTCCTCATACTCTAACGGTGCAATACGTTTATCCCATTTCAATTGGTTGAATTGAAAAATAGGTTGATTTAATCCAATGGATATTGGTTCACCACTATATTGTGTTACTGTGGAATCTCCAAACTGAAAATCATCAAAGCGGTTAAGGTTTGAATAAACAGACACTGTACCCCCTGTAGGTGCAATTACCTGGCTTAATCCCAACTGCATATTAACAGTGTTATTATTAACTTCCCTGTATGCAATACTTCCATCCGGCTGGGTTACAGGGGTAACTCTTTTATTGAAACTTGGAAGCATTCCTGATAAAATAAGTTGAGGATTGTAATTTGACTTATAGGTTTTGTACCTCCAATAATTGTTTTCCTTTCGTGTTTCTGCACTTAACCAGGCCGGTGATTCTGAACGAGCCATCTGAATTACATCGTTCAGTGAATAGCTTTTTGTCTGTGCTGTTGCCCATATACCTACCAACAAACCAGCGAATAATATCAGTGTTCTTTTAATCATGTCTTAATGAAGTTATTGGATCTTGATTAGCTGCCTGCCTGGCAGGAGCGATCCCAAATATTAAACCAACTGTAGCTGCAACTCCAAAAGATAAGAGTACAGATAATGGGGATATAATTGTGGGAATATCTGCAACCCTGGAAACGATTGCAGCCATAACAATCCCTAAAACAATTCCTATTAAACCTCCGGTAACACTTATCATTATAGCTTCATTCAAAAACTGCAGAATAATATCATCCTTCCTTGCCCCTATTGAAAGACGTAAGCCTATTTCTCTGATGCGTTCCATTACAGATGCCAGCATGATATTCATAATACCTATACCTCCCACCAATAGCGATATACCTGCAATAGCTCCCAGGACAAAGTTGAAAATACTCTTTGTCCTCTGTTGTTGTTTAAGCAGAAGTTCCGGAATCGTAATTTCATAATCAACTACACTAAAATGGCTACGTTCCAGGTAACGAGACAGAATCTCTGCTGTAGGGGTTAAGAGTTCAGTTTCCTGAACCTGTATTACCAATCTATCTATTTGATGATAATTTTCCCTTGGTTTCGATTCCTCTTCACTACCACCACCACCAATTACAATCATAAAACGACCACCACTTGCTACATTCGCTCCTCGAATCATTGATTCTGTAACCAGGTCACGGTTTTTATAGCGAACCAGCACAGTTTGAATGGGAGTATAAACATCCATGTTATAATCCCTGATACCCAGTTTATCCAAGCTGGCTTCGGAAACAAATCTTTCTTCAAGAACACCGATTACTTTAAGCCAAACACCTCCCATTTTTATTGATTTGCCAAGAGGGTTTTCTGTTGGGAAAAACTTAACCTTAATACTGTTTCCTATGATACAAACAGGATCACCCCTTCCCATCTGTTCTTCGTTGAACATTTTACCATCTGCCAATCTAAAATTGGTAAGTTCAAAATAGGCAGGATCAACACCCACCAGTTTAGCTGATCTACGCGTCCCTGCCTTAATCAGATAGGTTTCTAATAATATCTCCGGGCTAACTTTTTCAATTGTTGGAATTATTTTAGCCAAGCCCTTGACATCTCTGATTGTAAGCCCAGGTGAAAATTTTTCTTTCTCCTGAGCCGTATTATCATCAGCTATTTCTACTTCTGTTTGTGGTACAATAGGTGTTACTACAATGTTATTTACACCAACAAGTTTAATCTGCTCAAGCAATTCTTGTTGCGCACCATTACCAATTGCCAGCATAGCAATAACTGCTGCAACTCCAAAAATAATTCCGAGTGCAGTAAGAAGTGAGCGCAATTTATTGGCCAGAACAGCTTCTAACGCAACATATACATTAGAGAGATAGCGCTCAGAGAGAAGGTTTACCAGCTTCATTATCTGATCTGTTAATTAACTTTTACTTCAGTAGCCTTCTGGGTTGTGTCTGATTTGGCACTTGGCCTCCTCATACCTCCTTCCCCTCCTGGTCTGCGCATTTTACGCATATTTTCGTCTACCTTAATAGTACGTCCATCGGGTAAGGTTATGTATTTTTCAGGTTGAGGTTCTTTAATCTCTTCTTTCTTAATATTTCTTTTGCCGTCCATCTCAGCTAGCAAGGTTATTTCATCATCTTCATGCCCTCCAGGAACTGATAAAAATAACCTATCTCCTTTTTCAACACCCAGTTTAACTACCACTTCATTCATATTATTGTCCCCAATCATCACTTCCTGTTTTTTTGCACCAAGACCTTCCTTTATATAAACAAATGTGATTGAGTCATTATGAGAATGCAGGCATTCCATTGGGATATAGTTCACTGAATCTTTCATACTAATGATAATCTTATTACTAGTGGTCATCGATGGTCTAAGCAGGTCATCTCTTCCATCTAACTCAATATTAACCTGAAACACTTTGGCATCCGAGTTAGGTCTTTGCTCACCCACATTGGCTACTTTAATAACACGTCCGGTAAGTTCTTTATCAGGGAAAGCATCCAATCCAACCTCAACCTCCTGACCAATCTTTATCTTCCTAACATCCACCTCATTCACATATGTTTTTGAAATCATTACCGATAAATCTGGCAAGGTAGCTACAACCGGATCCCAGGTGCTTATAGTAGATCCTTCTTTCATCGGTTTGCCATCCCATCCTTTTCGATAGATAAGCATACCATCTTCAGGAGCAAGAATCGTAAATTCCTTCATTAAATTTTCAAGTGCAGTAAGTTCAATTGTAGCCTTCCTCAGGTTAGCATTAACCTCCTGCATTTTAGCCCTATTTTGTTCTTCCCTAATAGAGTAATTTTCGGAAGCCTGTTTATAAGCACGCTTAGCTTTATCAAGATTAATTTCATTCTGTTTAATAGTTGCAGGAGGTTCAAATTGAGATTGATCCAAAACAATCTGCTTTTCTTCAATAGCATACTTCAAATTAATAAGTTCATCACGCGACTGTCTCATCTGTAAAGTTGTGTCAAGTTTAGTCTGAGTATATTGCGACATTTCCTGTTCAACTTCTAATTCCCTGTCCTGAATTTTATTCATCAACTCCGACTTGTCAAGTGTGGCTATCCAACCTCCTTTCTTAACCTCAGTTCCTTCCTCTACAATTTTATCAATTTTGACCTGATGAATCCTGTATTCACGAAGTTTTCTCGGGCCAAAAATTTTAACAGAGTTTTTAGCCTCTAATTCACCAGTGGTCTCTATGTCAACCTGAAATGCGCCTACCTCAACATCAACAAGGATATCAGTCGTCTCCTTGCTTTTACCTCCTTTTACAATAAAATATCCAACAAAGAGTACAAGGACTATTGTTGAGCCTATTATTATTTTTCCTTTCATCCGATTATTTTTTATTTCTCAAAGGTCGTATGGAACTTAGCAATAAGATTTTACTCATATACATTAAGTAATTTTTTAATAAAATCTTATTGCACGTTTCATGAATTTACTTTTAACAATCCCAACTACAAAAATAAGGCGCTATCCTCCAATAATCCTCCCCGATTAAATAAGCAATAGTCCTTATATCAAATGATTTTCAGTTAGTTAGACACCATTATTGCACTAAACATTCACTCAAATATAAAAAAAGGGATCATTTTTACATCTTCTGATCCCTTTTCCCTGCTGCGGTTAGATTGCGATGTTACTGGATAACCGAATTAATCATTAATTTCTGTTAAATTAACCTTTGCTACAGCATCTTTTTGGCTAATCTTTCCAGCATTAAATTCGGTCAGGACAGATTGTTTGATAGAAAATTGTACCCTTTTGGGAATATTACAATTGTCGCATTTAGTAAGTGTGATTTTTAAAATCATTAATTCATCACTTCCCAGACTATTAATGGTCCTGCCATACTGAATAATGTTTTCTTTCATGCCTTTTACAAATATTGGGTAAAGTTCTTCTACATGTTTATTTCTTTCGCTTCCTGTAAGTCCTTTTTCATTAATTGCCGGCATTCTATATAATCCATTTTCATCATACGAAGAGTAAACCTTGAACGCGTAAATGGCTCCAACCCCTTTTATCTTTTGATAGTCAGGCTTCCATGTTACAAAATATGAATCAGTATAGGACTGATCATAGACTGTTTTAATCATAGAGCCAAACAAGTCAAGGTCTTTAGAACGCTCTGCTTCACCATTCTCTTTATTCACCTTAATTTTAGATATCAATTGATCACGATTCAACTTACCCGCCATGTAATCGTTGTGATCCATTTTTAGCATTTCAGCAGTAATTCCATTGCTTCCTGCCACTTTGTTATCTCCATCATCCCACATTGCATAGAGATAGTCAGATTTTTTAGTTGAAATTACTATTTTATCATTTGGCTTGAGCTGGCCAATCATTTGGCTATAGTCTACCAGGAATTCAATCATGATTTTTTCCAGGTCGAGATTATCTACACTAGCCATAACTGCAGCTTCCTTTGCCATTTGTTCTGCTTCTTTGGCCATTTGCTCTGCCTTTTCTGCCATCTGTTCAGCTTCTTTTGCTATTTGCTCCGCTTCTTTTTCTGAAATACCAGGCACAGGGGCAATTGTATAGGTATCTCCCTTATCCTTTTGTAAATAAATAACCGGCCGAACCGGAGGCACAAAAACTGAATATCCCCCTCCTACACTAAACATTACTCCATATCCTTCTATGTAGTTCCCCTCTACATTATCATTATACATTATCAGGCGAGTATCTCCTTGAGTAAGTGTTTCCAGCACCTTTGACGCTACCCGAAGATCTTTATCCATGCGTGCTTCGTCTATCTGGGCCTGAAGTGATAATGTTAAGGTCACTAATGCAATTGTTATTATTAAATTTTTCATGTTATTAAAAATTTTGTTTTTACTGGAAATGAAAACAAAAAATTCTTCATCCATGTAACCGCTTTGCTTTCGCATCAATTTTAACCATTCGCGGTTATGCTATATTCGGATGCTGATAATTTATGCTCATTTCATTGTCCTACTGAATTTTGATTAACTGTTGTTATAATATTTGCCAGGATTTTATTTGTTTCTTCCTGTTTTTGGTCGGTTGAACTTTTTAGATTAAGCATGTTGGCCTGAATAAATTGCATATCATTCTGGCGCTGCTGATCCATATAGCTACTAAACTCAATGAGCACATTACGCATATATTCCTGTTGTTCTTCAGCACTAGATTCATAATATGATTTCATCATCTTTTCATTTTCATCTTTAAGCTGGCTGAGAAATGTCAAGACCTGTTCTTCGTCTATCTCAGGTTTGTTCTGGGCTAAACGATAAATTTTACCATCTGTTATTGTTCTTTCCTCTTGAAGATTAGTGGAAAACCCTGTTTCAACTGCTTCAAGTTTTGAATACCATTCAGCTTCTCGCAGATTATTGTTTTTATCTATTAGTGCCTGAACCTGAGCTTCATCCAAAGAATTCACCTCTTTAACAGGTTTATTAAACCCTAATGAAAATCCCTGCCCACCTATTGATATGGAGAAATTCGTAAAATAACCCACAAGAAGTATAGCGGCAATCGATGCGGCAATACTTATAGGATATACCCATCTGCGGCTTGATATTGGTACAACATTATTACCTGAAATTCCCGCTAAAGGAACCGGAGGAATTACTTCTTCATCTTCAACATTAGGCAACAATCCTATTGTTAGTCTTACACTATCCAGTTCCTTCGAAAACTCCGGATTTTCTTTTATGAATCTCTCCATTTCCTCTTTTTTGTCTGGAGATAGCTCCCCATACAAATAATCAATAATCTCCGGCTCACTCGGTTTCCAACTCATAACTCTTCCATTTGATTGTCACTAATAACATATTTAAGTTTCGACCTTAAATGTTTAAGGCCATAATACAATCGCGATTTTGCTGTATTTTCAGATATCTCCAACGCTTCAGCTATTTCGCGAAACTTAAGTCCTTCATACTCTTTCATTATCACAATCATTCTTTGGTCTTCATTAAGTGATTGCAATCCCCTCATAACAATTTCAGCCAATTCCTGCCTTTGCAACTTTTCATCAGGTCTGTACTGGATATCGCTTTCTATTTCCATTGTACCTGTTTCGTCATCATCATTACTATTATTACCAAGGCTTATTCCACTAATCTTCCTTTGTTTTCTCAATTCTTCATAACAGCAATTAGTTGCAATTCGGTATAGCCATGTTTTAAAACTGCGAGCCTCTCTCAATTGCCCAAACTTTGTGTGCACATTAATAAATGTATTCTGAGCTATATCCATTGCCAGATCATGGCTGCCCGCATACTTAAAACCATAATTATAAATTCGCTTATACCATAAACCAACGAGTTTATTAAATGCATCCTCATCACCTGATTGCGCTTTTAATATCAGTTTGTCAGCATGACTCATTGCAATATCAAGCAGTGTTTCATTCACCATAGGTTGCACACTCATGCATTTTTTGTGGTTTTTTATACTCGAATTTACTCATAGATGTTTGAAAGTGTAAAAAAGTTTTAATCAGACTTTACTTTTTTTAATCTTTGCACTAAATGAAAGGATTAATAAGCTTCGGTATACGGTATGTACCAAGAAAATATTTACAATTATTCAGTCACTGGATAGCTAAAATCTTGTCTGTTTTTTATTTAGGCAATAAGGTGTCCTGCAATGTTTGCGGCCATCATTACCGCAAATTCCTGCCGTATGGTAGAAAGGCGAGGTCAAACGCACTTTGCCCAAACTGTTTATCCCTGGAAAGGCACAGAATGATGTGGCAGTTTTTACAGGATAAAACAGATTTTTTCACCCAGGGGAAAAAAATCCTTCACATTGCTCCAGAACTTTGTTTTATCAAAAGATTTGAAGCTATTCATCATGAAAACTATATTACAGCTGATATTGAATCACCACTTGCCAAGGTTAAACTTGATGTGATGAATATGCCATTTGAAGATGGTGAATTTGATGTTGTTTTCTGCAACCATGTACTCGAACATGTTTCAGATGATAAAAAAGCCATGCAGGAAATTTACCGGGTGCTTAAACCTGGTGGTTGGGGTATTTTACAGGTTCCTCTTTTTCATCCTTTGCCTGAAAAGACTTTTGAAGATGCCAACATCACATCTCCCAACGATAGGGAAAAATCTTTTGGCCAAAGTGACCATGTGCGGTTGTATGGTAAGGATTACCTGGACAGGCTGGTTGGAGCAGGATTTGATGCCA
>JBDLIU010000101.1:0-14495 GCA_039714715.1 Bacteroidota bacterium | reverse complement strand
TATAATTCTCATTGCCCGTTCTACATCTAACAGTGGAGATTTATAAGGGATGATATTACTCTTATTATGAGGTAACCGATATTTCAGCACAAAAGCTGTAATACCATATTCATTGAGCATTTTAGCAATATCACTCCCTTCCCATTCATGAACTACACCCCAATAGGCTCCTCCCGGAACTACAAGCACTGCTGTACTTGACTTTTTCTTATTATCTGAAGGTAGATAAACTGATATATCAGGCTTAACTACTGTAGTAAAAGCTTCATAATCATAATCGGTATTGAGCACCTCTTTTTCACCAGTTTCCCTGTAGTTTGGTATATTCTTTTCCCAAAGTGGAATAACATGGTCTTGAGCACATGCACTCGTAGAAACCAGAGCCAGAAATAACAGTAGATATCTTGCCAGCTTAAATCTCATCAGCTAACCTTATTTGTTTCAGCACCTAAAATAAAAGCCAGCTTCTCAAGTACTCCTCCGATGTGCGTTAGACCTATTGCACAATGATGCGATGGGCCACCGTAGCTCCAGTCAGTCATAAAATCACGTACAGATTTTGAGAATTTATAGCGACTGTTTGTATTGCCTATGTTAAACACCTCTCCCTCTACTGATTCTCCCTCTGCATATTGAAGAACTACTCCTTTCATTTTATCCTGAACTACTGAAAACAGTGTTGCCAGTCCGGTTTGGACAGTCATTTGAATTGAAAGTCCTTTCCCTGGTTTTCCGTGGTAAACTGGCAGCGGAACCAGCTTTACTTTTTCTTTTGCTATTTTGAAATGTGCAGGGCCATCATGCCCCCAGAGGACCTCATCAGCATCGAAATCCATGGCATATGGTTCAGAAAATGACCCACCAACATCAAGCAGGTCCATTATTTTCATGGCAATAATATTTTTCACCTCATATTCACCTGCAACAGGCACACCATGTGCGGTTAGCAATGAATTTCCGGCAATAATTGAAGTGACAATGTTTTCGTAATCATTTCCATCATGCCCTTCATAGTAATAAGCCATTGCACCAAGTTTGTTAGTCTCAACAAGCTTATCCAGCGCTACCGATGTATGAGCAGCTCTACGAATCTCTTCAATTTCGCATTCATCAACGATATCAAACTCTTCATGGAATTGCGCTATTTTCTTTTCAAGCTCCGCATCTGTAACCGATTTGTGATGCGCATCAAGTTCGCACATTTCAAGCATCTTGAAATTCACGCCAAATGTTTGAGCCAGGTCCGTGATATCCGTGTAAACATCTAGCATGCCATCGTAGTAATGCCCCAGCAGACCAATGTTAGTTGATTTAAGCTCCTTTTGAACTTTTAGGGCTCTAATCCATTCCCGTATTTCGACTTCAACTTGTTGTTCTCCCAGGTAACCTGTTATTAGTCGATAGCTAATACCCGAGCGATTAAAAACATTGGCTATTTCCGGAGCTGAACATGCCTGGCAACCTGCCAGCCACTCCCCTGTTCTATCGCCACGGTCAGACATAGACTCAATTAAGGCATAGTCTGGCTTGCTTGTTGGCTGAATATTAAGCACAATTACAGGAACACCTAAATCGTTAACAACCGGAAGCACAGTAGAGCTTAATGCATAGGTTGTGATGTATACAAATACAACATCAACTTGACCCTTTTTGAATTGCTTGTTTGCATCCCAGGCTTTTTCAACCGAATCGACCAAGCCTGAATTCAACACGTTTACTCCATCCTGGTCCAGGTATTCATCAATAGCACTCAAATACCCTCTTAATCTTTCTTCTAACCCTTTAAATTGTGGCCAATAGGTGTCCAATCCTACTCCGTAAAGACCTATGTTTAATGACATGGTTTTTAATTTCTTATCTTAATCTCTATTAATTGATCTTTTGATCACAGCCTTGTAGTTATCTCATACTTTCCTGATGATACTCTAAAAGTATCTTGGATTACCTTAATATTCAAAAGTTTTTGATCAAACAAATCTATTATTTTCAAATTTGAATTTTCTGAACCGGCAGGCATAATAATCTTTGCTTTGCTGTTAGCAGGAACTTCAACTCTCAGTGTAAAAGTGTCTTTATCAAGTTTCCAATCAGAACTAATAATACCTTGCATAGATTTATACGAGCATTTAACCCATTCTATATCACCAACAGGCTTGGGTGCAATAACTATCTCTTTGTAGGCAATTGAGTTATGATCCTGATAAATCCCGCCTAATCCGGAATAAAACCATTCCATCAGATGTCCTAGCATCATATGATTATTAGACCATTCAGCAAGGGCTGACCAACTTTCGGTTAAAGTTGTTGCTCCTTTTTTCAATTGATAACCATAGCCAGGTCTGTTGCTATTGTTATTCATTTTATAAAGAATATCAGACCTTCCATTTTCACTTAGTACCCGAACTAAAAAATGATATCCTATATCACCAGCGGTTAAACTATAGTCATCTTTTTCTATTGCGTCAATGAGGTTATTTAACACCTTCCCCCTATCTTCATCCGGTAATATTTCAGTGTAAAGAGCCAATGCATAGGCTGTTTGGCTCCCTGTAGAGCATACACCTGTATCAGGATTATAGAATTTCTTTTGAAATGATTCTCTTACTTTTACGGCCAGCTTACTATACTCTTCGCTTTCTAACTCTTTATTCAGCAGTTTTGCGATTTTTGCAACTATTAATAGGTCGTAATAATATATTGATGTGGCTGTAAGAGATTTGGGCGTTAATTTAGCTTCTCGGTGATTATCCGGATCAAGGTCGAACCAGTCGCCTAACCCATGGTATAATATATTGTTGCTCGACTTCCCCTTAAGGTAATCGATATATTTGGTCATTGTGGAATAAGCTCTTTTTAACACATCGATATCACCATACCATTGATATAACTGCCATGGCAATATTACCGAAGCACTTCCCCATTCAGGAGAATCGCGAAATCCATCTTCAAACACCACATAATCCGGAGCAATATTGGGTACCAGTCCATTATCAAGCTGGGCATCAATCATGTCATTCACAATCTTGTTATAAAAATTCTGAATATCATAATTATAATGCATCGAAGGCCCTATAAGATAAGCTTGTTCAAGCCAACCTAGTTTTTCCCGATGTGGGCAATCGGTGGCTACGCTTGCCATATTACTTTTGATACTCCAATTGATGAGTTCAAATATTTTATTAAAAAATGTATCAGAACATTGAAATGAGCCCACGGTTGGAGAAGAATTGCGTGTATGAAGCATTTTCATCTCAAGTATTTCTGTATGGGCACTTTCATCTGCGGATTCCACTATCTCAACATCTGCATACCTAAATCCATAGTATGTAAATTTTGGTTGCCATACTTCAATGCCTTCTCCTTTTAATATATAGTTAAACTCATAGGGTTTACCACTGCTATTTTGAGTGATGTTTTTGCCTTCATCCAATATTTCATCCGGGCGTATAATTATTTTGGTTCCTTTGTTTCCTTTAACTTTTATCAAAATAATTCCGGATGCGTTTTGTCCAAAGTCGTAAATTGTCCTGTTGGTTTTAGATTGAAAAATATCCTGAGTATTGAATTCCTGCATAATTCTTAATGGAAAATCTTCTTCCAAAACCAGCGTATTCTTTGAATCATTTATCACAACTGGCTTATTCCATTCTGAATCATTAAACCCAAAATTGCTCCAACCTGCCTGTTCCAGTCTTGCGTCATAGTCCTCACCTCCATAAATACTGCTGAAAATTATCGGAGATGGAGCTACCTTACAGTTTTCATCTGAGCTAAAATTATCTACCAAACCATTTTCATACTCTACAATAATGTTGAAAATCAATTTAGGATAACCGTGTGCAATTACCAGTTTGCGATAGCGTTCACGATTTATGTAATAAAAACCATTCCCAACAAACACTCCTATTGCATTACCTCCATTCTTTATCTTCTCAGTAATGTCATAAGTATTATATAATCTTCTCTTTTGGTAGTTAGTCCAACCAGGTGACAGAAACCTGTCACCAACCTTTTCTCCATTTAGATGTAATTCGTAATGCCCCAATCCGCTAATATTAATCGAGGTTCTCTTTATCTTGTTGTCAATAATAAACTCTTTACGAAACATAGGTACAACTGAGCGCTTACCTGACTTACCCTCCATCTCCTTACCCAAACAATGATCCCCAGGAACAACAACCTCACTATCATCTAGCTGCTCGTAAGCTATCCATTGGGCTTTGCCCCATATATTTGAAATGGGTTCTAATTTTGTTTCTTTATTGTTCATTAATAAAGTTTATTCAATAGTAATTCTCCTGCGATACATATAATCGTGATCGTGATTATTCATTTTTTTCCTTGGAAAATAGATGTAGAAATCCCCGCTAACTGTACTGCAGTCATCAGACGGGCTATCAAAATCAACGAAAGAAGAATAAGGTTGCATTTCTCCTTTGCCGGCAACATCTATTACGGCCTCTTTTTCCCATTCTACACCATCGGCAGATGAATACAGCAGCAATTCATTCTCATCATGTGTCTGAACAGTAAGCAGGTATTTTCCTAATGCCGTACAGTATGCAGCATCTGAATGCAGATCTTCCCAGCCTGATTCTAAAGGGAAAATACTGCTGCCCGCAATATCAGATAAGCCGGGTGTTCCCCAATTACCATCCTTGTATTTCATCCATTTACCAACTTTACCTTGTGATGCCATTTCAATTATATCTTTTAGTTTAGCACGTGCTACAGCAGGGTGCCTTCCACTTGGTACAGTATCGGTATCGTTGTAATAAACATAGAGATAGTCATCTTTCACGATGTAAGCACCACCGCCAACATTGGTATGCTTATCGGCTGCCCTGATAATATCTCCACAATAAACCCAGCTCTTACCCTTATCTGTAGAATAGCCCAGTCCAATGGTATATGATAAATCTGAATCTCCCTGTTTTTCAGAATCCGGGGTTACCTCAGAATGAGTTATTGCCAGCAAATTACCATTTTCATGCTTATACATACCCAATATCCAAATCCCTTCTGTCTCCATTCCCGAATAATATCCATTATAATCCCAAAACTCATGATCTTCTTTGCTTCCAAGGTGTGTTTTAAGTGGATCAAGTGGTGTACCCGTATACCAGGAATGCCTGCTTCTACGGTTTTCGTTTGACCCAAACCGACACCCAAAAGAATGGAAAAAATGCATCTGGTCATCCCACCTGATGGTTGATAATGAGCCATCGTAGCGGATGGGTATTTCATCGTCTGTGTAAATGAGTTCGGTTTCTCCCAGACTGATAGTTTGAGCATTTGATAATGTATGGAATAAGCCAAAAATTAAAAATGCTACTAGAGTTCTATTCGTAATCCTCATAATTCTATTTTATACGAAATAATTTATTTCTTCTGATAAATATTTGCTCCAATCAGCCCCTAAATCCCCTAAAGGGGACTTTCTATCACCCATAATTAGTGGATTAAACTTCAAAACTCTAATTATCAAACTCTTTCAATGCATCTATCATGGCCACGATGTTTTCTGTGGGCACATTAGCCTGGATATTATGCACTGTATTGAATACAAAACCTCCGTCTTTGGCAAAGATTTCACAATGCTTCAACACCTGTTCTCTCACTTCTTCTTTAGTACCAAAAGGCAGCATTTTCTGTGTATCAATTCCACCTCCCCAGAAAGTAAGATGTTTGCCATATTTTTCTTTTAAGACTTTCGGGTCCATTCCGGCAGCGTTAACCTGCACCGGATTGATTATATCAAAACCCGCCTCAATAAAGTGACTCATAAAGTTTTCTACTGCGCCACACGAATGTTTAAAAGTTTTCCAATTGGTGTTTTCATGAATCCAGTCGTTAATGCGTCTATAATAGGGTAACCAAAGGTCATCAAACTGCTCCGGTGAACAGAAAGAAGAGTCTTGTGTACCAAAATCGGTTCCGCAAATAAACATTACATCAATATTATCACCTACTGCTACATTTAGTTTCTCCAGGTTTTCAACTGCCAGAGCAGTTTGACGGTCAAATATATCAGCAATATAATCAGGGCGAACCATTGTACTCATATACCAATCGGCAACACCTCGCACTCCCTTTGGGTCTTTTAGCTGCATTCCCGGTACCAGGGCGATATCTCCCAGAGCTGTTCCTCCAAGTCCAGCAACAACTCCTTTGCCAGTTGCCCGTGCTTTTTTGGTTTCTGCTTTCCAATACTCCAGCGTTTGATTAGTAACCGCTGAAAACTCCTCCAGGTTATCTTCTACATTCAGGTTGGCATCATCTACCTCTTTCACCCTTTCAATGGCATCGAAAAAATAACCGCCTGATGGCATTTTAGCTGATGCAGGAATGGTTGTATCACCTTCAGGGAAAGACAATAGATCCCCGTTGTCATCTTTAACCGAGCTAAATTGTTCAGGTACCAGCACTTCCTGGCCCCAAAATGTTTTAAACAGCTTCAAAGGAGGAAGGTTATTAAAACCAAGTATGTTTTCCTCGCCCCAGGCTGCCACCACATCTATTCCAATGGCTTCAATAAGGTCTTCTTCAACAAGTCCCAGCATCTGGTAAGGTTCAATGACCCTTATCGGCCTTTTTTCAAGCCCGTAGTATTCACGCAGGTTTTCTAAAGCTAATACATGTATTCCGGTTACCGCAGTAGAACCCATATCAAAAACGATACGCTCAGGTTGTTTATGATTTAAAGTCTGAAGAAGTAATTCTCTTGAATTCATTATTTTATTCTGTTATCAATAATTCGTTTGTCGTTATCTGCCATGTCCAAAGTTAAGTTCTGTGCTTTGATATTATCACCCGACTCACAGTTTTTATCAATCTCAACAATTGCTTTTAACTCTTTTTGTGGATTCTTAATTGATAAACTATCGATAGTAATATCCTCACAGTTCTTCAAGATAATTGAAGAATATGCCTGGCGTGTTACAGGAGACTTGTCTGTTGTGATAACTTCATTGTTAATAATCGCTACATCCCTTGTATCGTGCATCTGGTCATCCCACCTTATGGTTGACAGAGAACCATCATATCGGATAGGCATTTCATTATCAGTATATATGAGTTCTGCTTCTCCGATAATAATATTTTGCGCCATAGTTAATGAAGTATAAAGGATTAATGAGAATAATGGAAGTGCTATTTTTTTATTCAGGATCATCGTTTATTGATTTAAGGTAATTCAATCCAATTAAACCAAATTGAAAATCAGCAGCTACTATTTCAATAGTGATTGAGGTTAAAACCTGATCAGCATCACATGGAATCCTTCCAATATTTAAATGATCTCTGTGGTTTTCATAAGGTATACTGTAAGTGTTACTGGCAAATGAAAGATCAAAAGATTCAACATTTTCACCCATAACCAGAGGAACAACTGTTTTCTGACCGTCCTCATAATTGAGAGTAATTGAACCCACCTCTGCCCAGGTATTTCTGCATTGCGATTCGTTGACAAAAAGCAAGGATATCATTTGTGATTTTTTTTGTACATCAACAGTTAACGAGTTAGAATAGGGTACCGATAGCGTTTCACAACTAAAGTGTTCAGACTTTCCCAACTGAGCCATGGCTATGAATTTAGAATCAGGAGAGATATTAAAGTTGCCTAAAGGTGTTGATAACCAGCTTGTATCCTTCGAAAATAGATTTTTCTTAATTTCTATTACTGCATATTGCCTCCATCTGGTATCGCCATGAATTTTATTCGTATTCAAATGTTGAGAAATATCTATTTGATCTGTGTTTTGATCCCTTAATGTTGTCATGGCTTTATGGGTAGTGGAATCCATTCCTGATAGGACAATATTGCTGGTATCCTCAAAAACAACAAGCTCGTTTTGAATCACCTGAAAAACTGCCCGGTAACATCCTTCCGGGAGTATTTCTATGCCTGGAAACGACAGGTTCAAACTTTGATTTTCTTCTCCTGATGGAAGCAAATCTATCTCTGCCTGATTTCCCATGGTATATACACGAAGCGTAGATTTTGAAAGCAAAGTTGGAGCAAGATAAGAAACCTCCAGGTTAACCTGTTTTTCTTCTGCCTGATACCAGGCTGTATCACAGGCAATAGAATATTCAGGTAACACTTCCAATTCAAGTGGGTAAACTACAGGAATATCTTTTAATTTTATAAATACTTGATGCTTCGAAATAAACGATTTTGTTTCTCCAATTTCAGCTGTAAAGTCTTTCTCCCCTGTTTTAACATTTCTCAGCATATTCTGTGGATCTAAAACCTTTTCAATAACATGGTTTAGCTCCCATTTCTGTTCGGTATGTTGATATACAATCTCAGGCCCTTTTATTTCAATTGACTTAGGTTCATAGCTAATGGTAATCTGATGCCTTAGTTCTGCAGGTGCTGACAGCTTAAGATGCATTCGGCCTATTCCCTCTGAAACAATATATTCAACCGGTTTTCCATTTAACTCGACCGATTTTATAGTACCCGGATCAATAAATACTGTATAGTTCAACTCTTTTGCCTTTGGATATTCGGCCGTAAAAATCAATTTATTTCCTGATTTTTTATAATTCACCGAAGCATAAGGTAATGCTATTTCAGCATGCTCCCATTCGGCAGGAAAGGCAGGCATCCACTCTAATGTATTTCCTTCATTGGAAAGTGATAATCCGAACAAACCTCTAACTACCGAATACAAATATGAACCTATAGGGTTTCCAAAATTGTAGTTTGCTTCTCCTTTTCCGTCAAAACTCAATCTCTCAGGGAAATTTCCGGGAGCTTCTGTAAATATGGTACTTGACAATGCTACTGATTCCAAAAGATCAAATCCTGTTTTGTTTTGTCCCATTGCAAAAAAAGCACGGGCAGCTTCAGTCATTTGGGCAGGCATTACATTGTCGTTTCCAAATAGTGGAGATTTTAAATTCCCAACCTTCATCAATTGCAATTGTGTATTTGGTTTGGCAATTTCTGCATCCAAAAACAATGTATTTTTCAAGAACTCTAAGGACTGCCATTTCTTTAAATCAGAAGCCGATGTATAAAGAGCAGGATAAACCATATCGGTATAATAATGGCTATTGTGTTTGATGTTTTGCAGATCAACATGACTGTAATAACACCCATCTGCTGTACTCCACAAATTATCATTAGCTGCTGCAAGTGATTGTTGAGACGATTTTTTGAATTCATCAGCATGTTTTTTATCTCCTACTACTGTTGCCAACTCCGAAGCCAACTCCATAGAACCTGAATAAATCAAACTCGGTGAGGCGGCATCTCCTGTCAATTGCAACATATCAGACTGATACAAAAACGCATTAGAACCAAAATGCCAGTTCAAAAGCTTGTTATTATCCGGATCGCGGTTTTTCTCCAACAATTCGAATGCTTTTATAACTCCCGGCCATACCTCTTTAATCAAATCAACATCGCCTGTATGTTCGTAATACTGATGTAACGAATATATATAATAAAGCAAACCATCTTCTCCGGTTTTTGTATCAAATGGATAACCATCGGCAAACAATGGCGATGCAGGTCCACTCTCAGGTTGATTAAAATATCTAAGAGCTCCTTTTGTTCTCTCTGTTTGATTGATTGATGTTGCAGCTGACATTTGAAACAAGTTAGCCCAATAACAACTCCACCAGTGTATGCCCTCGAGCCACGCAGGTTCGGCATAAACATAATCTAAACTGTAGATAGCCGTTCTAAAACCTGCATCAAGTATTTCGCTTGGTGTTGAAATTGTAAATGGATCAATGAGGTTTTCATAATAGGCCTTTGACTCAGCCATCAGCGATTCGGGAGTCCACTTAATTGTATTTGCTGCCAATTCTTCTTTTGATTCTGCAAAGCCGGCCTTAATGTAAAGCACTTCTTCTTTTCCTGTTTCAAGACTTAAATCATAACTCGCAGAAACTTTGTGATTTTCAATTTCCATTTTTTGCTTTGGGAAGAAAGAAACGGATGCTACCTCACTTATATTATCGTCTTGATCAACAAAATATGCTTCATCATTTTCAATGATAATTTTATCTCCTTCTCCGTCATTTTCATCTGCTGTAAAATAGGCTGCACGAAATGTCCGGCCACATCGTCTTAATCCGCCATAAACAAATTTCACTTTTACGTCACCATTATCTGAAGACCTATTTGAAACTGTTAACTGACCTATTGCTCCCCAGTTTTCGGCCTGACTAACTACATATTTCAATTTTATTCCCGTTAATGTAGAATCCGTAATTATATATTCTGTTCTTCCGGGATGAAATACAGTAAAAATATCCGACATTTCGTCTATCCACTTCGAAGAACCGTTACTTTCAATTTTAATTCTACCATCTCCCAACTTTACCAAATCAGGACCGGCACTGCGAACTCTGTTTGTTAACATCAACGCAAACCTGGGTTTGTCCCCGGTTACCAAAATTGCAGGATCTCTTTTTATTGCCCTGTTAAATTCAGTATTTGATTCTACAAAATAAACATCACCCTGATTACCTGTAAACTTTAATATAACAGGTTCATTTGTTACCGAAAAAGACTGTCCATCCTCTTCCAATGTATATTTTGCAGATTCAAGATTTGCTGGTAAAGGTGCATCCTCTCTATTTGTACAATGGAAAACAGTAAGAATTAAGAAAAGCAAACTCGAAATAACAGGTATTCTTTTCACAAGTTTAAAATTTTATAATTGTTTGTAAATAAGTTAATTAAAAATTAGCAGCTAACCTGCCCACCATTTCACTTCGGCAGGCAGATGCGCGAATTATTTTATCCTTTTATCTAGAACAGGTTTACAGTTTTCTGATACATCTAAACTTACATTTTTTACTGATATATTTTCTCCCTGCATACAATTCTCATCAATCTCAACAATTGCTTTTAACTCTTTTTGTGGATTCTTAATTGATAAACTATCGATAGTAATATCCTCACAGTTCTTCAAGATAATTGAAGAATATGCCTGGCGTGTTACAGGAGACTTGTCTGTTGTGATAACTTCATTGTTAATAATCGCTACATCCCTTGTATCGTGCATATTTATTATTGGTCCGGAGTAATCGTAAAACTTGTTGTTTTCGATTTTTATATTATTAAATAAACGATGTTTTGCCGGTTCACCTGAATGTGTTGATATATGAGCATATATTCCTCCCTGCACGAGTGTTTCATAAGCATAAAAATCATTGTTTCTTATAATAATATCCTCCGCAATAGGCCCTTCTGCCCAATAGGATGTTTCATAATGAAATACAACACCCCAACCCTCATTTACATAAAATTTATTGTTTTCAATTACACCATGTTGAGTACTGATTAAAACTCCCCTGCCCCTGTAATCGTGGAATTCACAATTACGAATTAAAAATGGTGAAGCCATTTCGGAGAGGTTATAGAAATTATCAGATGACTCAAATCCTTCCCCAGAATGCACTTCCGGAAGGTCTTCTTCAAGTGTTATTAACCAACTGGTAAGTTCTTCTTTTACTTCTTTCACTTTGGCATGTGTTACGATCTCACCCAATGAAGGACGAACCAGGACAAGGCTATCGCCCGGGCGTACTGAAAATGTGTGTTTCCCAACTATTACCTGGTTTTGGGCAGGTTGTTTTTGGATAGAAAGTGCAGAACTATGCAAGTTAATACCATCATCTGCCATTCCTCTGAAAGTGCAATCTTCAATCAACACATTCCCCCTTGAGCTACGCATATGGATGCCATCTCCGTTTACTGAAAATATGCGACCTTTCTTAGGTTTAACATGACAATTACGTATGATATGGTTACTGGTCATATGCGGATAAAATGTTACGTTAGGTCCGGAATAAACAATATTATTCTCCCATAAAACATCATCGCAATTAATCGCAGCAAAGGTTGTAGCCCAGTTGCGAGCCATATGCACAAAAGGATCTCCGGGCTTTAATCTTGAAGAGGTAATTACATCCTTATAACCTGCCCAATCTTTCTTTGGATAAAACCGCCATACATTGTCAGCCGTTTTCTCCCATTTATCTGAGAAGACTGCAGTTGGCCCGTAGGATCTGCGACCATTATCCATGTCACGAATTGTAAGCCCCCAGTTTGCATTTCTACCTTTTGAATTTTCAAACTGAGGCTGATCAGGAGTTGGGTAATCCTCATCAAGCTTTAATTCAAACCAATATTCTTTTTTATTAACTTTAGTAATTACCCCCTGGGTGAAAGGAACAATATCGTAATCAACTCTAACATTCTTAACTACAAGATGATCACAGTTCTCAGTTAGAAAGGCCCCTATCTCCGGATTGGTAATCAGAAATGTGGCATTCTGACCATTGATAATCAGGCTATCAATCCCTTCAACTACTAAAGCATGTTTAGTGTCTTTGGGCTCATCACCGTTTTTTAATCCAATGCGATAGATTGCATCCGGCTCAAAAAGCACCTCTACAGGTTTATTCATTTGCTTTACGGCATCGAATAGTTTTCCTAATGCTTCATGGTTATTTTCAGATTCTGGAGTTACTCCATAATCCTCTACCTGAACTTTTACATGTTGACTTTCTGCTTCGTTATCAATACCGCATCCTGCAATAATTAATAATATTACCAGTGTAAAAATCTTGGTCAATATTGATTTCATACTAATCCTTTAAAGTTGCATTTATCGTTACAAAAATGAGATCTGCAATGTTTTCCATGCCTTTATCTCCCGGGTGAATGCCGATACCCTCTACTTTCCATTCATCACGGTTACCCGGGTAGCCCTTTTCATTTTTAGCATAGTTTTCTTCATCAATCAGAACGAGATTCGACAGATCAACTAAAAAACTATTTGTTTGTTTGGCAACCTCTCTTATTGCCATGCTACGAGAAGCAACTGGAAAAAAAGGGGTAGTACACATAGTGATCGCCTGATTCCCTTCCTTGCATTTATTAATGAATTCAGCGTATTTCTTCTCAAATAGCTTTAAATCGGTATCAGCAGGAACATTTTCACTTAGCTGAAAAACAATTACATCAGGTTCGAATCCAGCTTTTACTTTATTAATTGTTCCCAGGTCAAAACCCTCAATATCGCGTTCAAAAGAAGCCGAATTTGACAATCGCATGTGTATCTTCCTGTTGGGCATTAGATTCTCCAGCTTTCTGAACAACCTGTGCGCATAGTCTTTCTCAACACTCGAAGCAGCCATTCCACACTCCAGGAACCAGCCAATACTCTCAGCCTTACCATGCAATGTAATACTGTTTCCTACCAGCAGGATACTAAATTCTTCACCATCTACATCATTTGTAAAATCAACATACAGTTCCATAGCAACCCTGTTCATCGGACTAAGGTTTGCGTCTGTAGCTTTATCTTTTTGTGCACATGCTACTGCATTGAATAAGACAATCGATATAAGAAATAAAATGGTCTTTTGCATATCTAATTAGTTGTATTAAATGTTATGTTCTCAGCATAAGAATTGATATCAAAATTCCCTTCTGCCGCATTCTTAATATAAGTACCATTAATTTGTAAATCTGTAAAAGTTACCCCACTCACCATTCGAGTAGCATCAATCCCATGAATATAATTAGGAAGAGAATGATCACTATTTAAGGTTATATTATTAAATTGGATATTCTCAATTCTTTTACCTTCTGATGCACTGTATGGTGTTTGTACCATATTAAGGGTAATCAGGTTTGTTGCATCTCCCACTTTATCAATTCGAATATCCTCATACAATACGTTTCTTACTGTTGCATTATCTCCACAGTTTATTGCAATTGCACCTTTAGCCCATTCAGTATTTGCACTGGTATAGTTTTCTACATAAAGAATATCAATATTTCTCACCGTAATGTTTTCAAGCACCTGGTTTGCCACCGTACTGGCCATTGCCGGGCCAATCAAAATAGAACGCCCCTGATCTGACCAATAAATACTGTTTTGTATAGTAATGTTTCCGATTATATTGTTTGAGGGATTATCCGGATCCAGGATATTGTTCCCTTCAAACCAATTAAGGGTAATTGCAGAGCCATCATCATAATTGCGAACAAAGCAGTTATCTATCAGCACATCACTGCTGCATTGAGGATCAATACCATCTGAGTTGATGGCCCAACTCATGATCTTTAAGTCTTTTACCTCAATACTCTTACTAAAATGAATATGGACATTGAAGGTAACCGTATTATGCAGTATGATTCCTTCAATTTTAGTATTCGCAGCTATATACACTGTAATTAAAGGAGGCGTATGGTAATGGTCCGGATGATTGTATGCATGACCTGTTTCCATGTCTCCCGATAAAATTCCGCGTCCTCTGATGGTCACATTGCTTGTTCGAGCATAATTAGGCCTCCTCATATCAATATGTCCGTATACAATAGCTCCTCCGGCTATATACACGGTTTCATTGCTATTCACATTCAGAACTCCTCTTCCATCTTCACCTATCTTGTGAATGCCAGGGCCAAAATAATGTACATTGGCAGCCGTTGAATCCGGAATATCTGTTTC
>JBDLIU010000100.1:0-14533 GCA_039714715.1 Bacteroidota bacterium | reverse complement strand
TATCAACCAAAGGATTGGCCCGAATGTTACTGCCTCATTAACCGTAAACACCGATTTTGCTGAAACAGAAGTGGATAGCAGACGAACCAACCTTACTCGTTTTCCTCTCTTCTTCCCTGAAAAACGTTCATTCTTTCTTGAAGGAGCTGATATTTTTGAATTCGGTTTCGGTATTTCAAGGACCTTTCTTCCTTTTTTTAGTAGAACAATTGGTTTGTATGATAACACCCCTATACCAATTATGGCAGGTGCTAAAGTTAATGGTAGAATAAATAAGACCGCATTTGGCGGAATTTTAATGGGTACCGAAGCAGTAAGCGCTTCTGAGTTTGATATTCCGCGTACTCAAATGGGAGTAGTCAGGGTAAGGCAAAATGTAATGAAAGAATCATCTGCAGGCATAATCGCTACTTTTGGTGATCCCGCAGGAAGAAATGGTAGCTTTTTAGGTGGTGCAGACTACACCTACCAAACAACCAGTTTCCGGGGAGATAAAAACCTGTTGATCGGAGCATCGTATATATACACCGATCGTGAAGATCTCGTTGGTGATCAAACTGCATTCTCATTTAAATTCGACTACCCCAACGACCTTTGGGATATCGCTTTAACCTATATCCGTCTGGGTGATGCTTTTGAACCTTCATTAGGATTTGTTCCGCGGAACGCTATGAACAGTTATCGATTGGGTGTAACATATGCCCCAAGACCTGATTGGAAATGGCTACGACAAATGCGCAACCAGTTGTATGCTTCCTATATTACTGATCTAAAAGGTAACTGGGAATCATACAGGGTGTTTACTGCACCTATCAACTGGCGGCTGGAGAGTGGTGACAGGGTTGAAGCCAATGTTATGCCTACAGGAGAACGATTTGTTAAGGATGAAACCATTGCCGGTTTAACTATTCCAGCCGGATCGTACCATTACATGCGCTATCGTCTTGAAATGGAGTTTGCTGCCAAGCGTAAACTAAACGGACAAGCAAGCTGGTGGTTTGGATCCTTCTTCGATGGAATGCTCAACACTTATGAATTAACGCTCAACTGGAATCCTCTTAATGTTCTAACTTTTGAATTTCTCGGAACACGAAATGTGGGCTCCCTCCCATTTGGTGATATCGATCAAACTCTGGTGGGCGGCAGAGTGCGTTTTAATATCACTCCCGATCTTCAGCTTAACAGCTTTGTGCAATACGATACTGACTCTAAATCTGTTGGAGTAAACTCAAGGTTACACTACATCTTCCTGCCATTGGGTGACATATTTGTGGTGTTTAATCATAACACAGCACAGGATCTGAATGACAACTGGCAATTAGATAACAGTCAGCTGATTGTAAAGGCAAGGTATACGTTTAGGTTGTAAACCTGATTAACTGGTCGTGGGATATCCTACGACCAGTTTGTTTACTGTATATTATTCCACCACTCTATCGTTGGAATATCATCAATTGCATATGTAGCACCAATTTCCGGCAACCTGGTTGTATAGTCATACTGATTCTCAGCAGCCATAAATCTTTCAATGGGCTCATCCCACGAATGCAGACTTAACGGAAACTTACCCCAATGAATTGGAATAACGTTAGTAGCCTTCACATCTGCTCCTGCTTGTGCTGTTTCTTCAGGCATCATATGAATATCATGCCAGGCTTCGTTATACTGTCCACACTCTAAAAACGCCAGGTCAAACGGACCAAGCTTATTCCCTATCTCCTTGAATCCTTCCCAATACCCGGAATCTGCACTAAAAAGGATATTATGGGCAACACCTTTAATGGCAAATCCGCCCCACAATGTTGTATTCCTGTCGGTAGGCCCTCTTCCTGAAAAATGACGCATGGGAACAGAAGTCAGGGTCATTCCTTTAATCACGGTTTCCTGCTGCCACCAGAGCATTTCAATTATCCTCTCAGGCTCTATACCCCACTTCTCCAAATGTGCTCCAACGCCATGATGCGTATAGATTTTCGAAACATTGGGCGCTAGCTTTTTAATTACCTTATAATCCAGATGGTCATAATGGTCATGCGATATCAAGACTATATCAATTGGTGGCAGATCCTCTAATCTAATTTCGCTATCCTTTTTGAAAGCTTTAGGTCCTATAAAAGGAAACATCGAAGCCCTGGCGCTGAAAACAGGATCGATAAGAATGTTTGTTCCATCAATTCTTAACAGAATACTGGAATGGCCCAGCCAGGTAATTAAAGGCTGATGATTACTGAAATTGTATAATTCCTTATTGACCAGCTTGTTGTGAATTAAATACTTAGGTTCCCTGTTATTAGAGAACAAAAACTTATACAATAAAGCCGGGTTCGGTGTAGTAAATCTGGTCCTGGTCAGATTATGATAAAAGCCATTCTTATAATACGACAAGTCGTTTGCATTAATTGGCGGTCGTTTTTTACCGCCATCACCAACCTGGGGGGCCAGAGCAAAGAAAACCCTGATACTTACTATCAGGATTATAATTATTATTAATGTTATGTAGAAGTATACCATACCGGTTCAGAACAAGCTCACTAATTTATCACCCTAAACTGAATAATACGTTTTGTTTATTATTTGGTTACCAGAAAATATCCCAACCTGAAACATGAGTTATTATAAGAACAAATATGGTGTACCCAGAATAATGATTCATGAATATTCCGGGTTAACTACATTGAATATAATCTGGCTGCGGAAAATAAGATGTAATTTGTTTAAACTATATTAGAAGGAATTAAGTGATAAGTAAAATTCATTATTAAATTTGATATAGAAGTGAATAAATAAAGAATTTGAAACTGATACAATCATACTTAAAAAAGAACTGGATCCTCTATACGCTTCTATTGGTCTACATTTTATCTTTATTCGGTAACAGTCTGGGCATCCATTTGTGGTTGCCTTCCTGCCCTATTTCGGCTGTAACAGGATACGAATGTTTTGGCTGTGGACTTAATCGTGCAGCAATTGCTCTCCTGTCGGGTGATTTTGCTGCCGCTCTAAGCTATAATCCACTTATATTTATTTACCTACCTTTAATTACAGGTTGGATAACCTACGACTTTTATAAATTTTACCTTAAACATAAAACATCAAATTATGAAATCCCCAATAAAACTAAGGTTTAAAGCAAACTGGTATATTTGGGGATTCCATGTGACCTTTAAAATTAAACTATATACACATGAAAGACATTAATGAAGTTTTAACGCACGGTTATGAATTCAGAATGGGAAAGTATTTCAGTAATGGCTGGAATTTCTATAAAGAGGGTCTGGGAAATTATTTAGGTTTTACCATCATTTTCCTGGTTATCACAATCGTAATAGCTCTTATTCCATTTGTCAATTTATTAAATAGTATTATTCAATATGCATTAGTTGCCGGCCTATATATTTATACCCGCAACATGCTAAACAATAAAGGAGATTTTCCACAATTCTTTCAGGGTTTTAATAGCTTCGGCCAAATCTTCTTATTCGCCCTTGTTCTATTTGCATTTGCTCTTCCTGCAGTAATTGTTTTTGTTATCTATCTAATCCCTGAAGGATTAATTAATGATCTAATTATGGGAGATGTAGACCCTCAGTATATAGCAGAAGATATCCTGTATATGTTTGAAGAAAACATGGGTATGATAGGTCTGATGTACATGCTTCTTTTGGCTTATTTCGCTTATCTGTACATTTCCTATTCTTTCACCCTGATTCTTATTGTAGATCGTAATATGAATTTTTGGGATGCGATGGAGACAAGTAGAAAAGTTGTTGCCAAGAACTTCTTTTCATTTCTGGGTATGTATATCCTAATGTTCATCATGATAACCTTTGGAGTTTTATTTACTTGTGGACTCGGTATTTTCATTGCAATACCATTTTCATATCTGGTAGTCTTTTCGGCTTATAATGATATCATTGGCCCTGAGAAAGATCAAATAGAAGAAAGTATTGAAGAATTTGGGTCTTCCGAAACGGAGTAGTCTATACTGGTCGTAGCGTGACGACCAGAGTGGCGTTTTATCAGATAACCCCTTTTGCTTTAAAGGCAATATATTTATTGATTGTATTAACGGTTAGTTCAGCAGGCGTTGTTAGAATGGTATAAATGCCGTTTTTATTAAGCTCGTGAACGATTAACCGTTTTTCAAGCATATATTTCTCAGCTATGGTCTGGTCATAGGCTTTTCTGAGTCTGTTAGCCTGTTGATTGGCTACATCGGCTATCTCTGTATTTTCGAATAGCACAACCAGCAATAAGTGGTTTTTTGAAATACCTTTTAAAAATCGGAGTTGCCTTTTTAGCCCAGAAAGTGAATTAAAATTGGTAAATAGTACCATTAGGCTTCGCTTGCCGACATGAAACCTGATTTGCTTATAGAGATTGAGGTAATCAGAATCTTTCTGCTGCACCTTGGTACTATAAAGTGATTCTATAATTCGTTTCATTTGAGAAGCCCTGGCATGCGCAGGAAGAAGTGTATCTACCTTGTGCGAAAACTCTATCAGGCCTGCCCTGTCACCCTTGGCCTGCGCCACCCCTAACAGAACAAGGCTTGCATTAATCGCATATTCCAGCAGTGATAATCCTTCAAATGGCATATGCATATTCCGTCCGGTATCAATAACACAATATATATTCTGTGCACGTTCTTCCTGGAATTCATTTACCATAAGCTCACGTTTCCTGGCAGTAGCCTTCCAGTTTATTTTTCTGAAATCATCCCCTTGAACGTAATCCCTGATTTGTTCAAACTCATTGCTAGCTCCCAGCCTTCTTATGTTCTTGATTCCAATCTCATCTAAACGGTTATGTATGGCAAAATAGGCATACTTCCTCAGTTGAATAAACGAAGGATATACAGCTGCGTCCTGACTTGCCTTAACAGTGAATTTTTTCTGCACTAATCCAAATGAAGTCTCTACGAGTATATGGATATCTCCAAACGTATATACGCCTCGGTTTACGGGTCTGAATTCATAAGTTATATCATGCCTGTAGTTTGGTTTACAGTTATTCAGGTGAAAATGTTTGTTCCTTAATTGTAATTGTTCCGGGTATTCATCAATCACCACCATTGAAGTGGTAAATGGAAACAGGGATTTTAGTTGGATAATCGCCACATTGTAGTCACCATTAGATAATTTCTCCTCAATAACCCTGTTTATCTCAAATGGATTACCAACACTATATAACAATGTAACTTGAATAAGAAACCCAAAAAGAAACAGCATAAATAGTAACTGCCCTGCTACCAGAAAAGCAGGATAAGGAAAGCCTAAAAGCATTAAGCTAACCATGACAAGAATTAAATATAATGATTTTCTTGTCAGGTAGATATGGGGAATATATTTATCTGGGAACTTCAACTCTATCTATAATCTCCTGAATTATCTGTTTTGTTTTTGTGCCATCCATCTCACGTTCAGGGCTTAACACCACGCGGTGGTTAAGCACAGGTATTGTTACCTCCCTGATATCATCTGGCGTAATAAAATCGCGACCTCGTAAAGCGGCTAATGCCTTGGAGCTATTCAATATACCGATTGATGCTCGCGGTGATGCGCCCAGAAACAGATCAGGATTCTGGCGCGTATTTTCTACCAAACGAGCAATGTAATTTAGCAAATCAGGCTCTGCCTTCACTTGTCTAATAGTAGCCTTAAACTCCGCTATTTCAGCTTTCGAAATCACAGGTTTAATATCACTTAAGTCGTTGGAAATATTAAGATTAGACACCTCCTCGAGAATTCTTACTTCATTTTCAAGTGTTGGATAGTCTACCTCAATCTTAAACAAAAACCTATCGAGTTGTGCTTCCGGCAATTTATAAGTACCCTCATGCTCAACAGGGTTTTGAGTTGCCAGCACAATATAAGGAACATCCAGTGCATAGGCATTGCCATCGATGGTAACCTGTCTCTCTTCCATGCTTTCAAATAAGGCTGCCTGCGTTTTAGCGGGAGCCCTGTTTATCTCATCAATGAGAATAATATTGGCGAAAATTGGTCCCTTTTTATATTCAAACTCAATATTCTTGGGATTGAATATATTAGTGCCTATCACATCCGATGGCATTAAGTCCGGGGTGAATTGAATCCTTGAGAAATCAAGATCTAGTGCCTTTGCCATTAGCTTAGCAGCAAAAGTCTTGGCCACCCCGGGCACGCCTTCAATCAGCACATGACCATCCGCAAGGATGGCAGTCATAATTAATTCTATCAGCCTCGGTTGACCAATCAGCTTTTTACTTATTGTATCGTTTATTTCAGCATATTTAGCAGTTAATGCTGAGAGGTCTATCCTGGGGGCAAATTCGTTTTCGATATTTTCCATCAACGATTAGTTTTAAATGTTTGCATTAGTTTATTGAAGCGCAGAAACTCTTCATTAGATACTTTCTGCTTCTTAATAGCTTGATTATAAATATTAAAGATATGAGATAATAAGGTTTGTTTAACTTTAAGCTTTTTGGAAAGTTTAATGATAAACTGGTCATTAATCTCGTTTGTTTCCAAATGATATTTTTCCCTTACCATCTCGAGGAAATAACTCATTTTTTTCTTTATTAATTCTTTATTATTCGGGTGTAGTACAAAAAGGGCACTGACTGATTCAATAAAATTAAGACTTACGTTTTCAGGATCAGTAATAATAGGAACAGGTCTCTCGGTTCGTCTTATCTGTAACCCCAAAAACACAAGTATTCCAAAAACCAAAGTGTAAAAAGCCCAGGTCAATGCCCTTTCACTATGTATGTAGTCCATTATCGATCTTTGTTCTTCATATGTGCGCACTCCTGCTACCCTTTTGGCCCAGTAAGTTTTTGTTAAAGGCATATCTGTTACCAGTTTAGAAACAATGTTAAGATCTTCCTTTAGCAAATAATAGTTTGTAAACAATTTCGGGATTGTGAAAATAGTAATGCTACCCTTCCCCATGGAAATTTTTAAGCCTAACACTTCATCATTGTTTCCAGAAGCAATAATTTCAGCAGTTTGAGGGTATTTTGATATGTAACTATAATCATGGATAGCCCTTTTGAGATCAATCTTTAGATTTTTATTATAAGATATCTGGTAAATAGAATCAATTACGGTTTCTATAACAAGGCTATCGGATTCATTCTCCAGTAATTCTACCAGCTGCTCCTCATTATTCTCTGACTGGTAATCATACTCTATCTCCAACAGCTTAAGTAGCAACTCGCTACAGCCTTCAGCGGCAATTAAAGCATGGTTGCCCTGGTAGATATGCAGCAGCAATGCTTTTGCGTCAAGATTATTGATATCAAAGAATGAGTTTATGCCAATAAAATTAAAATCAAGAGGGTCGTCAAATTCAACCATGTTCAGGGTACTGTCAACTACTTCAAAATATTCGCCATATTCGTCAGTACTGTCCTGGTCGAACAACTCATTCCTGTAGTAGTAATTCAAATCTTCTTCATGAAGCTTTCTTACCCTCTCACCAGGAAAAAACTTCTCTATTTGCTTAAAGAACACATAAGTACCAAATGGTTGTTTACTTAGCGGATCATATGACGCATGCCAGCTAAACGGTCTCGGCTGCACTACAGAATAGATTATGCTTCCTGCAAACAGAACAAAAATTGTAACTAACAAAATAACTATCGTCTTCTTAAGCATTCTTTGTTTTTGTTAGTCCTATTAGATTTTTACTACCTTCCTCCATTTTCTCATAAGCTACCTTATCAGAAGGGAAATGACCATACCAAACATATTCAAACAACCTCAATACAGATTGATAAGGTGCTTTAAGCATAGAAGGCAGCTCATGATAATATTCAAAGTTGGTTTTTCCTTCCTTTATAGAAATGAGTTTATGTTTGCTAAGTTGTTTGAGCAGGTTTAAGAACCTGTACCTGATTGCCATCCGATAATCCTGTTTTTCAAGTGCTTTCTTAATCAAGGCATCAAAATCTATGCTCTCAACAGTAGATTCATCGATTTTTCTAAAACCAATATCCTCATCTACCGGTGTAGGTCTATCTCTCTTTACGTTGGCTATTATCAGCCAGATTAGTAATGCAACAAGTATAATGGTTAAAGTAATACCTAAAACTGAATGAAGAAGTCTGCCAATTGCTGTTATTACTTTAATAAAAAACTCCAGCAAAACATTCTGCCTGACAACAATCTTACGATCATAATTAAACCTATTAGAACTATTATATTCAGCGATCTCCTCCTTATCAAATCCACGATACCCATTGTTATCCTGAGTTGCGCACCCCAAAATCAGTAACGCAGATATTATGCTATAGATTAGGCCCTTCCTCATTTATCGCTCTTTTTCAACCTGATTGGATAGATAATAAAATACCAGATGACAAATCCAAGCGAACCGAAAATGATCCCCGCCCTGATAATGTTGGAAACATCAGTAAGTCGTGTTACAAAACTCTCCAGAAAGCCGGCCAGTACAATTAAAGGAACTATACCTATCAGAATCTTTAGTGCCTCTTTAGCACCTCGTATTAAGCTATATTTTCTAGGTAATGTGCCGGGGAATAGCAGACTATTACCCAGAACCACTCCGGCAGCACCTGCAATTACAATTGAGGAAATTTCAAGCGTGCCATGAATCCATATGGCAAGAAACGAATCAAGAAATAATCCCTTGGTAACAAAAAAGTATTGAAATGTACCGAGCATTATTCCATTCATAAATAAATAATACAAACTTCCTATTGAGAATACTATACCTGCAATAAAGGTATAGCTGGCCACTCTTAAATTATTGTAAGTAATGAATAGAAACATTGAATTGGAATCATGATCCTTATAAACGGCCATGGGATCACCACTTTCGATATTTTCTATTGTCATATCAACATACCGGTCACCCAACACGACTCTTGGAAATGTTTCATCAAAATGTGTTGATACCACTCCTATGGCAATAGTTCCAATAAAAAAAAGGAATACAAACAGCAATTCCCTGTGGTGGCGTCCAACAGCCATGGGCACTTCGTATCTCCAGAAATTAACAAGTCGGGAGATACTCTCTTTCCTTCCCATGGTTAGCTTTTGAAAAATACCTCCTGCTAAGGTATTTAAATATCTTGTGGTGATGCTTTTTTCATAATGAGTCTGGGCGTAAGCGAGATCATCTGTTAGCTCGGTGAATAATTCAGCAGCTCTATCCGGTGAAATAGAGCTATTCTTATTCAAAATTTCTTCAACATCTCGCCACTTTTTTTCATTTTGAGATAAAAAAGATGCTTCTCTCATTTAGAATATTTTATCTTGGCGGAATATTACATGGAATATGTCGATTTTAAAAGTTCAAACTGCACAAAATGTTAATATTTATTACGAAGTCGGTAATATGGGCTTTAGATTATTGACGGGTATTCTGGATTTGATAACAGTTGCCCTGTATGTATTTCTTGCGTATTACCTGATCAATACCATCTTTCAGTTCAATTTTTTTGATGAGAGTTTTAATTTATTAGTATTCCTGATACTTTTCATTCCCCCTCTTTTATACCTTCCTGTCTCAGAATATTTCTGGAATGGACGCACAGTTGGTAAATATCTGCTTAAAATGAAGGTGGTTAAATCTGATGGCACAGCACCATCGCTAGGGGATTATATACTTAGGTGGTTATTGAGAATTGTAGATGTTAAATTGGGTTTCCTGATGATATTCTTTGTACCAAGAATACCTTCCTCTGAAACGGAACAAGTATTTATCATTTGGACAATGATATTGTTAACAATACCACTACCAATTGTTGCCATAGTTTCAATGGCAAGTTCTAAACTTGCCCAAAGGTTGGGTGATCGAATTGCGAATACCGTGGTTATTAAAAAGAAAAAACTCTATTCACTGGACGACACCCTTTTAAGGGCCAGTGAAGATGATTATGAGCCTGTTTATAAAAATGTACTGAAACTAAGAGACAGAGATATCTACATTTTAAAGGATGCACTTCATAACGCAAAAGAAACCCATAACTACTCTTATATAAATCGGTTAGCTACGAAAGCACGTGAGATACTTGAAATCAATGACAATAGCAGGCCTTTACATATGGTTGAAACTCTACTACGAGATTACGACTATCTTGCCAAACGACAAGATGCTGTTAATGGAGAAAACACCGCAAAAGATATATAATTGAAAGGTTTAATGTAATAATTTTGCTCATATTAATTATCAGGATGCTAAGGGACATTACTCTCCCAATAGCAATCGGGATAACTGCCAGCCAATAATGGGGTCTTAGCTCAGTTGGTTCAGAGCGCATGCTTGACAGGCATGAGGTCGCGAGTTCGAATCTCGCAGATCCCACCAACACATAGCCTGTTATAAATGATGGCCTTTTCTATATCTGAAGAGAAGCTGCTAATCAGCTAGAAAAACATATTCATTGCAAATTCAGTGGTAAACTCTTCGTCAGTTGAGAGTTCAATGTATTCCATTTCATCAATTAATTCTTCCATCTCCTTAATGAAATCAACTGATTTGAGTGCTAGTGTGGCCCCGGTACCGGCAGTGTTACCAACCTGGATATATTTTTCAACAGGCACATCTGGTAGCAGACCTATTTTTATCGCATTTTCAATGTTAATGTAATTGCCAAATCCACCGGCAAGTAATACATTGTCCAGGTCTTTATTACTTATGCCAGCAATTGCCATCATTCTCTTAATTCCCGAGGCAATAGCAGACTTAGCAAGCTGAACCTCCCTTATATCTTGCTGAGTAAGTGAAATTATCTTTTTTCTATTCTCATGGATTATGAAATCCTCTTTAATATTTCCATCAGATGTCATCACTTCATGCTTCAGCATCTCTCCCACTATATCAATTAAACCGGAACCACACACACCTTTTGCTTGTGTACCTCCTCCAATTACCTCATAAGAGTCGAATGTGTATTTCGAGACAGCTCCATCTATCGCACCCATCCCGCAGGATATATTGGCTCCTTCAAATGCAGGTCCGGCTGCAGTGGCACAAGAGATAGTTCTGTCAGGCGTAACCAACACCATTTCTCCATTGGTACCAATATCAATGAATAGCAGGTTCTTACCTATCTTCTCCCTTTCCAGGGAAGCAAGTCCGGCTATAATGTCGGCCCCAACATAAGCACTCTTCGATGGTGATAATACTACTTGTCCCTCATTATTTATATTAACTCCCAATTCTTTTGAGGGAACAATCTTTGTCTCTTTAAATACTGTATTAAAAGGTGCATGAGCAATAGATATAGCATCAATACCCATTAATTGATGAAGCATGGTAGAATTGCCCACTACGGCTATCTTAACAAAATATTCAGGCAGCAATTCTGCCCTCCTGGTATAATCATCTATTACCTCATTGATTTGATCAATCAGGGCCATTTGCAACTCAACAACACCATTTTGATTCTCGGCCCCATAGCTTATTCTGGAAATTACATCTGCCCCGTACTTAGTTTGGGGATTGATCATTGAAATAACCTCAACTACAGAAGAGGTGACGAGATTCACTATATAGAAGACCATAGTTGTGGTTCCAATATCTATGGCTATACCATACGGCATACTTGTTAACATTGCGGTCTCACCAATATTCAGCCAATATGTCTTGGTGAGTTCATATTGGGTGGAGAGTATCTTCATCGTCTGCTCTCCGGGCATAACTACCTCAATATCCCTTGAAACATCATAAAGACATGAAGTTACATGACCCTCTCCTTTAACCTCTACTTTACATTTTCCACACATTCCATTGCCACCACAAGGGGCAGAAAATCCTTCTGTATTATCCCTTATGAATTGCAAAAGATTAGTACCTTCTTCAATTGTATAATCAGAAGTAACACCTTTATTAAATAGTTTAATTTTGTAACTCATTGTTGATTAAAGAGCAATCTTATTCTTTACATTAGGCCATCAAAATGGCTTTATTATTTCCATAGGTGTTGTAAGGCGGATGCCATTGGCAAAACCGGTCGCTAAATTAGTATATTATTTCAATGAATTAATAAACCACCTGTTTCTAATTACCGAATCTTCAGTGTCTAAAAAAATTATTTATACAAGTGCTTATGCTCTGCCCAGCAGGCTCTCTCAATTTTTTGTCGAAGTGCTTTTGGGTTATCAAGAATCTTATAGAAACTATCAAGGTATTTAAGCGTAGATTTTATACTTCTTTCTGATAGATATTCAGAATCTTCATATAAAGCATAGATAGCTGGCTTGATGTCTTTGAAATGCTGAACAGTTGGATCATATCCACCCTCCACTCTGCACAATCCCCTAAAAATTCTTTCTCTAACACTTGTGATCTCAAAACTAGGTGGAGGGAGAGCATTTGTTTTATTAACAATACCTGTTAGATCAAAATCATAAGGAACAGGAATTAGTGCAGACCTCTTTTTATCAACAACGATCTTAAAATTGTGTCGGTAAGGAATAGACCAATCTAAATTGCCAATCAAATATTCAAATAATGTTACCCTATCCAGCTCAACCCTGCTACATGCATCCTGGTTTCTAACACGACCATTAAACACTGCTATATCATGGCGTTTAGTTAAATGACTGAGATCTTCGATTATAAATCCATAATGAGGTGTTGGCTTGAATTTTCCGTTTGTGTCATCATAAATTACCCGACATAAACGTACTTTAAAACTATATGGAGTTATTAGCTGTAAGAGTTTGTAAACATAATATTCTCTTAGAGTATATTCCTCATATAGAGATTTGCCTGAGCAATGCGTTACCAACTTAAGCTTATCCTGACCTGCAAAAATCGAGTTATCTGCATTGCTTTTATTAAAATTTAGTTTCAATGGAGGAAAGCTGCAAACATCCGGGTTGGCCCTGTTGTTCCCTCTTACTTTAATTTTTATCTTTTGAGATACTTCCTCCCCATCAGCTTGTTCATATGTAAATATTGCTTTGTGGTATTTTCTCGAAGCTGTGTCTCTTTCACTAATAACTTCTTTCACATTCATAGAAATCCTAATATGCAGGATTTCATCGGAGTTAAAGAGCTGCTTCTCCACAGATTGGCTCTGTGAATATTCATAGAAAAAGGCAGCAAATAATAATGTAATTAATATGTTTTTATAGAACCTCATATTATGGCCAGCTAAGTTTATCTAAACCTTTCTCAGAAAGAATTTCAAAAGGAACAGGTTTGATCTTCAAAGGACCTACCAATGGGTTACCAAGCATTATCACAAAATATATTACAACAGCAACAAAGATATTATACAGGGTTAAAAACGATACAGAAACCCTGTCTAAGGTATAAACAGCAAAAAAACTCCAGGTAACAACCAGTCCAAATCCAAGAATATAAAACAAATACGGTAGTTTAAAATGTGTTGAATAATACTTAATCTGCATGGTTCTTGTTATAAGATCAATATCACTTATGATCTCAAGCTTTAATAATGACTGGGATTCTGTTTCTGCTGGCAACTCTCTTGCAAGAATATTGATATGCCGTATAGTACCTGCCATCCCTGAGAAATATGGATTATCAACTGCTGATTTCCAATCATCTTCAATTGTATACTCAACATATTCTTTCAAGTCTTTCCTGATCATGTTTGCTACATCAGAGTTATGCATCTTTAGTTTAAGAAAAACTGTGGAGATTAATGAAGCCTCCTCTTCTAACGAGTCTGTTACTTTGTTGTAAGCAATTTTTTCGTTGGCATAGCTCAGGGAAATTAAAAGTGCCAGTAAAGATGCTGACACCCTAAAAAGCAACCTGCCAACCCGAATATGCTGCTTGGTTAAGTCGTTGCGAATAAGCCCTTTAACAACAAAAACTACAATAATTCCTGGAATAGTTACTAATAAAATCATTAGAAGCAATCCATTCCAAAGAGATAAGGTGAAAAGTATTTCCATAAAGTAAAGTTAATTAGCAATTTATTAAATAAAAGCCAGATAAAATAATGGTTACTCAAACTATCCTCTTATGTAATAGAAGTAGTATCTTTTGTTTGTAGAATTATTCATCGATAAATTAGTCATGTGAAGGAAATTAAAGACATTCTTAAGACCTACGATGCCATAGATAAAGGCACTATCAATTTAGCATTAGCAACAGTTATTGATGTAAAAGGCTCATCCTATAGACGTACAGGTGCCAGAATGCTTATTCAGGACGATGGTACCTGGACAGGTGGAATTAGCGGTGGGTGCATCGAAGGCGATGCTTTGAAGAAAGCTCACCTTGCTATGACAAGCAGGAAGCCTGTTATTACTACTTACGATACCTCCAACAAAGCCGAAGAGCAAATTGGGGTGAGTCTGGGTTGTAATGGTGTAATTCAAGTGCTTATCAGCCATGTTGATACAAATGATTCTCACAACCCGATAGAATGCCTAAGACCTCTTACAAGTACCAGAAAAGAGGTAATGGTAATCACAGTGATTGATTCGAATATTAGTGGTATTCTGGCTGGCAATGTTTATACTGATGGCCAAAATGAATTTCCCTACGAGAAGGTAAGCCCTGAGATTGCTAATAAAATTAAGCAAACTGT